>NZ_JBEBOW010000129.1:0-10450 GCF_040396215.1 Diaphorobacter ruginosibacter
GCTTCGCGCCTCGTCTCGATCGCAAACCTTCGGTTTGCTGGGTCGTGTTGGCAGCGCTAAATAGCTGCGGGCCACGCAGGCCCGGCTGCGGCATCTCCGTACAAAATGCAAGCTTTCGCGGCCTAGTCCATGCTCCGGCGTACGGCATTGAGGCGCACGCCGGGGCAAACCCTATACAGTGGTGGATTTCCCCATTCGTCATTGATAGAAAAGGACTCCTCCATGGCCCAAGCCAAACCGCCCATCACGCTGTCATCGCTCGACGTCGATCGCATCGAAGCGCTGCTCGCCGCGGTTCCGGCGAGCGCGTTTCCGGGCAAGGCGGAACTCCAGGCGGAACTGGACCGCGCGGACGTTCTCGCGCCGGAAGAAATGCCCCCCACGGTGGTCACGATGAACTCCATCGTGAAGTTCACCATCGTGGAAAGCGGCAAGGAGTTCGTGCTCACCCTCGTCTACCCGCGCGACATGGATGGCAGCGCCGACAAGATATCCATCTTCGCGCCTGTCGGAAGCGCACTGCTGGGTTTGTCCGTCGGAGATGAACTGGCATGGCCGGGCCCGGGGGGCAAGGCCATGACGGTGCGCGTCAAACAGATCGTCTATCAGCCCGAAAGCTCCGGCGAGATGCATCGCTGACCGATGGGCGCGGCTTGCCGCGGCAAGCCGCCCGAGCGCACAGGCAGATAGACGGATAGACGGATAGACGGACAGGCAGGTATCACTTGCGCAGGGCGAAATGCCCGGGCGACCGCTGCGCTCAGTTCACGAACTGCCCGGCCAACAGCACTCCGCCGCCCGCGCCGATCAGGCTCAACTGCCAGCGCAGCGCAGTCAGCCATGTCGGAACATGCTGCTCCACCCGCAGATAGAGAATGCGCCCGGCCATCACGGAAAGCACGAATGCCGCGACCATGCCCAGCAGGTTCAGCACGGGATCCTGCGGCAACCATGCGGTCACCACGGCGTTGACGAGCAGGCACACGGAGAAGTGGATCAGGAAGACCGAATAGCAAATGCGGCCCAGTCCTTGCAGGAGCAAGGTCAGCGGCTGCAGCGGGCCGAGCAGTTTTCCGAACAGCAGTTGAGCATGCGTTGTACCGTCTTCGCGCGCCGGGCGCATCAACAGCATCAGCATCAAGGCGCAGGCCATGGCCAGCGCGATGCGGCCGCGGAACTCGATCCACAGCGCGGCGCAGCCCAACGCTCCGATCAATACGAACCAGACCGCCCAATGCCTTGAGCGCGAGCCCCAGAACGCCAGCATGCCGAGCCCGTAAGCGCCCCAGAAATAGATACCCCACATATCCCAATCGGCATTGCGGTTGGCATAAAGCAGCGAAGCGGCAACGCCCGCGATGACGAGCAACTGCGTCAGCCGGGCGCGCATTCCGTCGGAAAATCTGAAGGTGCGCATGGCGGCGAACAGCAGAACGGCCATCACGAACAACTGGAAATCGACGGCCACATACCAGACGCCGGCGGAAAGTGCCTCCTCCCCGACGATGTCCTGAATCAAGAACGCATTGGCAATGAGCTGCGGAATGGTCGGCTCGCCCGGAACCGACGGGTGATCCATCAACGGACGCACCAGGTCGGACAGCAGCACGGCCACGATCAGCGCCACGGCATAGGGAACCACCAGACGCACGAACCTCTTGCCGACCTGCTCGGGGGCATTGTCAAAGCGCGCCAGCGCCTTGGGAGCCAGGCTGGCCGCAGCCAGATAGCCGCCGAGCACCAGGAAGATCTGCACGGCCATGCGCGCGTATTCGCTCAGCCATTCGACGGTTGCGGGAACGAGAGCCTGGGCGACATCGGACATGGGGCCATAAAAAGCCAGGTGGTGCCAGATGATGGCCATGCAGGCCAGGCCCTTGATGCAGTCAATGCTTGCATTGCGCTTTGCGGAAGCCATTTTGGTGTTGTATGTATTCAGTTCCGGCTGTGGATATGCTCTGCAAAGTCCGGCAAAGGCGAAATTGTGCGCTCATTGGCCGAATGCTGCAGGCGGCGAAACAAAGGAGCGCCTCCTGGAGCTCGCTCCCGCCACGTGCATGCAGCCGCCTGCATTCGCAATGCTCGCTGACTACACGGACAGCGGCGCTTTCAACGCCGATACCCTGTTCAACGCATGAAGTGCAATTGGGTTTACTTTGACCCGGTGCGATCGAGTATTTCGCGCCGCATCGCCTCATCCTCGGTCAGTTCGTACCACATCGCATTCAGCACCGCGAAGGCCGCTGCCAGCGGCAGTCCCAGAAGCCATGAGAAATACCACATGATGTTTCCTCCTTTGCTTTTTCTAATAGGAGTGAGTGCGGCCTTCCGCGATCGCCATGGGATCGACCTTGCCGCGAAGAACGTGATAGACCCAACTGGTGTAGGCCAGGATGAGAGGCATGAAGATCAGCGTGCACACCAGCATGATGAACAGTGTCACGTGGCTTGAAGAAGAGTCCCATACGGTCAGGCTGAAACGCGGGTCCACCGAGGAAGGCAGGATGATCGGGAACATGGCCGCGCCGACGGTCAGGATGATGCAGGTGATCGCCAGCCCGCTGGCCAGCAGCGCAAGCCACTCGCGGCGCGCGCGCATGCCCACCGCCGCGGCCCACGGCAGAGCAACGCCCAGCACCGGCAGCGCCCAGAGAGCGGGAGCCGCCCCGAAGTTCACCATCCACGCGCCCCGCGCCTGGGCAGCCGTCTTGGCCAGCGGATTCGATGGTCCCAGCGGATCCAGGGCGCTGGTGATCTCATAGCCATTGATTCCCAGCGCCACCCACACGCCCGCGAGCGCAAACAGCACCGAGGCCAGCATCGCGGCAATGGAGCCCAGCCGCGCCGCACGGGCGGCGGTCTCCCCTTGCGTCTTGAACACCAGCCAGCAGGCGCCGTGCATGGTCAGCATGCACAGCGACACCAGTCCGCACAGCAATGCGAAGGGGGTGAGCAGGCCGAAGAACGTCCCGTCGTAATAGATGCGGAGGTCGTCGCTGAAACGGAACGGCACCCCGAGCAGCACGTTGCCCACGGCCACGCCGAAAATCAGCGCGGGGACGATGCCGGAGATGCACAGCACCCAATCCCAGGCATTGCGCCAGCCGGCGTCCTCGCGCTTGCTGCGGAACTTAAACGCCACGGGCCGCAGGATGAGCGCCACCAGAATGACGAACATCGCCAGATAGAAGCCGGAGAAAGACACGGCATACAGTTGCGGCCAGGCAGCGAAGATGGCCCCGCCGCCCAGGATCAGCCAGACCTGGTTGCCCTCCCAGACCGGGCCGACGGCATTGATGACCACGCGGCGCTCGACATCGTTTTTCGCCGATGCGCGCAGCAGCGCCATCGCCCCCAGGTCGAAGCCGTCGGTCACGGCGAAACCCACGAGCAGGACACCCAGCAGCAGCCACCAGATGATGCGCAATACGTCGTATGAAATCAGTTCGTGCAAGATCATTTCAAACTCCTGGTGTTGCGGGACTCAACGCGCACGCGCGAGCTTTTCGATCATCGGCTCGTAGAGGCTCAGGTGCGGCTCGCTCTCGTGCTCCGGCCCCTTGCGGATCACCTTGAGCAAAAGCTTCATCTCGATGATGAACAGCACCGTATAGATCAGCACGAAGCCGCAGATCGTCAGCAGCAAGGTGCCCGCCCCGAGATTGGAGACAGCCATCGCCGTCGGGAGCACGCCCTCGATGATCCACGGCTGGCGGCCCAGCTCCGCGACGATCCAGCCGCACTCGATGGCGATCCAGGGCAGGGGAATGGCCAGCACGGCGAGCTTGAGCAGCCACGGATAGGCATCCAGCCGGTGCCGCGCCGAGAGATAGAAAAAAACGGCCGTGAGAGCGATGAAGAACATGCCGAGTCCGACCATCACGCGGAAGGTCCAAAACAGGGGGCCGACCGACGGCACCGTATCCATCGCGGCCTGCCGGATCTGCTCGTCGCTGGCCTTGCGCGGATCATCGACATAGCGCATCAACAAAAGCGCATAGCCAAGCGAGCGCCCCTTGTCCTCGAACGTCTGCCTGGCCTGCCGCGCCGCATCGGCATCACCACTGGCCGCGCGGATCGTCTGCAGCGCGTCATAGGCGTGGATGCCATCGCGGATGTGCTCTTGCGCGAGCTTCACCAGATCGTTGATGCCCGGAATTTCGGTGGTCAGCGAACGCGTGCCGATCAGCCCCATGACCCATGGAATATGGACGGCATAGTGCGTTTCCCGCGCCTGCCTGTCCGGCAGTCCAAACAGCGTGAACGATGCCGGTGCGGGCTCCGAATCCCACATCGCCTCGATGGAGGCGAGCTTCATCTTCTGGTGCTCCGTGGAGAGGTAGCCGCTTTCGTCCCCCAGCACCACCACCGACAGCGAAGCGGCCAGCCCGAAGGATGCGGCCACGGTCATGGAACGCCTGGCCAGGTGCACGTGCCGCCCCTTGAGCAGGTACCAGGCCGAGACGCCCAGCACGAAGAGCGAAGCGCACACATAGCCCGCGGACACCGTGTGCACGAACTTCGCCTGCGCCACCGGGTTGGTGATCACGGCGAAGAAGTCGTTCACCTCCATGCGCATGGTCTGCGGATTGAATGCGGCCCCCACCGGGTTTTGCATCCAGCCGTTGGCAATCAGAATCCACAGCGCCGAGAAGTTGGAGCCCAGCGCCACCAGCCAGGTGGTGACCAGGTGGCCGATCTTGCTCATGCGGTCCCAGCCGAAGAAGAACAGGCCGACGAAGGTCGCTTCAAGAAAGAACGCCATCAACCCTTCAATGGCCAGGGGCGCGCCGAAGATGTCGCCCACGTAGTGGCTGTAGTAGCTCCAGTTCATGCCGAACTGGAACTCCATGACCACCCCGGTGGCGACGCCCATGGCGAAGTTGATGCCGAACAGAACGCCCCAGAACTTGGTCATGTCGCGCCAGATCGTGCGCCCGGTCATCACATACACCGTCTCCATGATGGCCAGGAGGATGGACAGACCCAGCGTCAGCGGGACGAAGAGAAAGTGATAGAGCGCGGTCAGCGCGAACTGGAGCCGGGACAAGTCGACGATATTGAGGTCCATGACAAGATCCTTTCTGCCGCTTTCAAGAGGAAACCGTTGACCGCCCGCCCGCACCGGCCCCGGTGTGTGCGTCGGCTCTCAGCGTGGCCAGCGCCTTCGTGAACTCTTCCGTGCCGCGCACCGCCTGCCCGGTGATCCGTCCGTGCTCCATGCGCACGATGCGGTCCGCGATGACCGCCTCGCGCCGCCAGTGCGTGACGAGCAATAGCGTCCGGCCCCGCGCCGCGCGCGCAAGCCGCTCCATCACGTCGCGGGCGATGGCGGCATCCAGGCCTTCGCTGACTTCGTCGAGCAGCCAGCATGGCGCCGGGCTCAACATCAAGCGGGCAAGAGCCAACCGGCGCGACTGCCCGGCCGACATTCCCAGTCCGCCCTCGCCCAGCCGCGTATCAAGGCCCTCCGGCAGCTTGCCGATGTCGGCGGCAAGGCCCGAACTCTCGATCACCGCCTGCAATTGTTCATCCGATGCCTGCGGATTGGCAAGGCGCAAATTGTCCCGGAGGCTGTCCTGAAAAAGCTCGGTGCGCTGCGTCATCCAACTGCAGCGGCAGGCATGCACTTCGCCGGAGCTCGCCCGCACCTCGCCCGCGACCAGCGAGAGCAAGGTGGTTTTCCCGGCCCCGCTCGCGCCGATCACGGCAACACGCTCGCCGCGTGCGATCGTCAGGCTCAGGGGACCGGCCATCCACGCCCCATCATGCCGGACACCCGCGTCGCGCAGCGTCACCGCCAGATCACCGGCAATGGCGCACGGACGAGCCGCTTCGCCGGAAAGCGGCTGCGCCGGCCGCGCCTCGTACCGGGCCAGGTCCGCCCCCAGGCGCCTCGCGGCAAGCCAGATGCGGCCCGCCTGCGATGCGCCACGGCTCAATGCGGCAAACGGCTCCATCGCCGACAGCGCGAACAAGAGCCCCAGCGCCGCGACCGCCGCTCCGATGCGGCCCTGCTCCACGAGCCAGGCCATGGCCATCAGGCTGGCCGCCAGCGTGACGGCGTTGACGACGCCATAGGCTGCGGCGGCGCGCGCTTCAGCCCTGTACAGCCGGGCGTCCGCATGCGCCGCACGCTCCTCGATGGCCAGGATGGATGCGCACTGCGCCGGAACACGCTGCGCCATCAACAGATCCGTTTTGCCCGCCACCAGATCGACGACGCGCGCGCGCATCGTCTCGACGGAAAGGGCGCTGCGTACCGCGGCGCGGCGGCTGCCGACGCCAAGCCACAGCGCAATGCCCCAGCCCGCAGCGATCAGCCAGATGCCGGCCACCAGACCAAGCCACCAGCGCATCGCGCCGAATGCCAGCATCACCACCATCGCCGAGCCCAGGGCCGCGCTGGCGGGCACCAGCAGGCGCAGATAGACATTGTCCAGCGCATCCACGTCGGCTGTGAGCCGCTGCAGCAGGCGCGCCGGGCGCGACAACAGATGCCGCGCGGCTTGCGGCGTGGACCACGCGCGGAACAGGCGCTCACGCAGCGCAGCCAGGGCCGCGAGCGTGGCCTCATGCGTGATCAGCCGCTCGGCATAGCGCGACCCGGTTCGCCCCAGCGCCAGCAGCCTGATGCCCGCCGACGGCATGAACACGTCGAAAACCAGCATGGCCCCCGGAACCAACCCGGCAATGGCTGTCGCGGTAATGAACCAGCCCGAGAGCCCGAGCAGCGCCATGCCCATGAGCACGGTCGCAACCGCCGCCAGGGCGCCGCCGATCCACAGCCTGCGCGATGCCCCGGCATGCATCGCCCGCCAGATGGCGCGCAGCGGCGCCCGCGTGCGTGGGGATGCGCCCGGCTCCATCACACCGCCTCGCAATCCAGCGGCCGCGCCCACGCCGCACCGGCTTCGCCGTTCAGCACGATGACGCGATCCATGCTTGCGGCGAGCTGCGCGTCGTGCGTGGCGACGATCAAGGTACGGCCCCCGGCAATTTCCAGCAAGGCGCCGATGACCTGCGCTGCGGTCTGCGGATCGAGGTGCGCCGTGGGTTCGTCCACCAGCAGCAGGCCCGCCTGGACTTGAACAGCCATGCGCGCCAGTCCCAGGCGCACGGTTTCTCCGCCGGAGAGCCCTTTGCCGCCCTCGCCCACGCTCGCGGATGAGCGTTCAAGAAGCGCATCATCGAACACCGCCGCGCGCGCGGCGTTCAACATGTCCCGGCGGCTCACGCCATGCCGATCCAGCGACACATTGCGCGCAATGGAGCCTGCAAACACATGGACCCGCTGCCCCATCCACGCCATGCGGGCCCGCAGGGCATCCGCGTTGCCCGGCGAGAGTTCCTCTCCATCGATCCGGATGCATCCCCGCTCGACAGGAATCAACCCCGCGATCTGAGAAAGCAGAACGGATTTGCCGCTGCCGCTCGGCGCCCACAGCGCGACGTGCTCCCCCGCACGGATGCGGGCGTCGATCCGTTCCATCGCGCTGGCATGGCCCGGCACATTCACCTGCAGATCAACCAGGTCCACGGACAACGGCCGGGCGACCCCATCACCATCGCCACCAAACAAGCTCTCGCCGCCACCGTGCCCCACCACGCGCAGCCCCTGCCGCGCAAGCGCCTGCAGAGCCTGGCTGGCGGCTTCTCCCGCCGCGCGGTCATGCCACACGGCGGACAACTCACGCAGCGGCTCGAAGAACGATGGCGCCAGCAGCAGAATGAACATCGCGGACGCCAGCGTGAGCTGCCCGCCCCAGGCCCCGAAAGCGAGCGTGCCAAGCAGATGGAAGCCGACATAGACGGCGACCATGGCGACACCCAGCGCCGAGAACAGTTCCAGCACCGCCGAGGAAAGGAACGCGATGCGCAGCACCTTCATCGTGCGTTCACGCAAACCGTCGGCATGCGATCGCAGGCGATGTGCGGTGGCATCCACGGCACCGAGCGCGCGCAATGTGCTCAGGCCGCGCAGGCGGTCGAGCAGAAAGGAATTCATGTCGCCCAGCTCCACCATCTGCGCTTCGCTTGCGGCCCTCGCTCGCCAGCCGATGATGGCCATGAACAAGGGAATGAGCGGCGCGGCGACCAGGAGAATCAGCGCGCAAACCCAAGAAAAATACGCGACGGCGCATACGACCGCCAGAGGAACAACGCGCGTGCGCAGCATCGCTGTCCGGTAGCGCGAGAGCCATGGCACGATAGCCTGCGCCTGCTCGGCCATCGCGCTGGCGGCCTGGCCGGACGTGGCCTGGCCGCCATCCAGCGGGGAAGCCTTCTTGAGCGCTTCGAGAACTTCACCGCGCAACCGGCTCAGAAGCCCGCGCGCCACAAGCTGCGAGCGCAACGATCCCGCCGCATCCAGGCACGCGCGCGCCGCACCGGCCGCAAGCACGCCCGCCGCCAGGAAAATGACGCCATGCACCCCTCCGCCATCCGCCAGCACCTGTACCGAGCAAGCGATCCACCATGCTTGCGGCAGCCACAGCAGGGATGCCGCGGTCTGCAACAGGGCACCTTGATCGGCCAGCGGCATGGGCCGCGGGCCCTCAGCGGTGGGAGAGCCAGCTGATTTGGACACGTTCGGATAGGTCGGTTCTTCGGAAATTCATCGGATGCGCTCGTCTCGGCCCTGCATGATGAAACAAATCCGAGCCTCCGTGCGTACGAATTCAGCCCGACTTCCTGTACGCCCTACAGAATCCGCCCGTCAATGGATACGGACACGGCGGAAAATTCACGACAGCGCCAGCCGCGCGCGCGCCTGCGCGTACTCGCGCTTGAGGCGCGCGATATAGTCCGCGGCGCTCACGCGCTGGCCCACGGAGCCAATGCCCTGGCCGCTGCCCCAGATATCCTTCCATGCCTTGGCCGCGCCGCCGCCGCCAAAGTTCATCTTGCTCGGATCGGATTCGGGCAGGTTCTCGGGATCGAGCCCGGCCGCGCGGATGCTGGCGGCGAGATAGTTGCCATGCACGCCGGTAAACAGGTTGCTGTAGACGATGTCGTCGGAGGACCCATCGACGATGGCCTGCTTGTAGGCATCCGGCGCGCGCGCCTCGTCGGTGGCGATGAAGGCGGAGCCGATATAGGCGAAGTCCGCCCCCATGGCCTGGGCTGCGAGGATCGCGCCGCCCGTGGCGATCGAGCCCGACAGCGCCAGCGGGCCGTCGAACCACTGGCGGATCTCCTGGATCAGCGCGAACGGGCTCTTTACGCCCGCGTGTCCGCCCGCCCCCGCGGCGACGGCGATCAGGCCGTCCGCCCCCTTCTCTATCGCCTTGTGCGCGAACTTGTTGTTGATGACGTCGTGCATCACCACTCCGCCCCAGGCGTGCACCGCCTGATTCACATCCTCGCGCGCGCCAAGGCTGGTGATGACCAGAGGCACCTTGTACTTGGCGCAGACCTGCAGATCATGCTCCAGCCGGTCGTTGCTCTTGTGCACGATCTGGTTGATGGCGAACGGCGCGCTGGGTTGCTCGGGGTGCGCCTTGTCCCAGTCGGCCAGGGTTTGCGTGATCTCCGCCAGCCAGTCATCCAACTGCTCGGCGGGACGCGCGTTGAGCGCGGGCATGGAGCCCACGATCCCGGCCTTGCATTGCTCGATCACCAGCTTGGGGTTGCTGATGATGAACAGCGGCGAGCCAATCACGGGCAGCGCGAGCTTTTGCAGCACGGGAGGCAGTTTGGACATGGCGAGAGTCTCCTGGAAACCGGATTGATGCGAAAAAGCGCCGCCCATGCTCGGTCATCCAGGCATCGGCGGCGAGAGAAAGAAGGCCGAAACGGCTGGCTGTCAGAACGCTTCCTGCGGCAAGGCCATCACGCTGGACGCGCCATCGACGATGCTGTCGCGCAGCGATGCCGTCTTCACGAGAATGTGGTCGGCATAGAAGCGGGCCGTGGCCACCTTGGCTTCCATGAACATCCGGTCTTCGCCCTTCGCGGCCAGCTGCTGCGCCACCAGCAGCGCGCGGCCCAGTTGCCAGCCCGCGACCAGGTTGCCGGCGAGCATCAGGTAAGGCACGCTGCCGGCGTATACGTCGTTGGGCGCCGTCCTGGCGGCGCCGGCCATGAAGTCGACCACGTCGAGGAACGCCTTGCGGGCCGCTGCCAGCCGCGCCGCGACCGCCTTGGCGTCAGCGGATCCATTGGCGATCAGTTCAGCCTCGGTCTTCTCGATCTGGGCGGCGATCGCCCTGGCCGATGCTCCGCCATCGCGCGTTGTCTTGCGGCCCACGAGATCGTTGGCCTGGATGGCGGTCGTGCCTTCATAGATCGTCAGGATCTTCGCGTCGCGGTAGTACTGCGCCGCTCCGGTTTCCTCGATGAAGCCCATGCCGCCATGCACCTGCACGCCAAGGCTGGTCACCTCCAGGCTCGTCTCGGTGCTGTAGCCCTTGATCAGCGGCACGAGGAATTCATAGAACGTGGCGTT
>NZ_JBEBOW010000130.1:0-10314 GCF_040396215.1 Diaphorobacter ruginosibacter
GCGTCGTTGGCTGCGTCGTTTGTGCGCTGGCGTCGAGACCGGGCATGGACAGCGCGGCGACGCAGATGAGCAGGGATGGGAGCGTGGAAGGCTTGGTCTTGGTCTGGTGGCGTTCGAGCATGGGAAGT
Organism: Diaphorobacter ruginosibacter; assembly: GCF_040396215.1. GTDB lineage: Bacteria > Pseudomonadota > Gammaproteobacteria > Burkholderiales > Burkholderiaceae_C > Diaphorobacter_A > Diaphorobacter_A ruginosibacter_A. The sequence goes on from NZ_JBEBOW010000130.1 coordinate 129, forward strand.
CCTTGTGTGCCGGGTTGGAGCGGGGCGATGGGTTGAGGCGAGTGCTGCCGGCCGCTTCAGCGATAGCTGGTGAAGACGCGGGTGGACACGTCGCTGTTCATGAGGTTCCGGGTGACCAGAAGAACGTCATACGGGTCCTTGCGGCCGCCATATTCCGGGCCGTCCATGCCGGGGCTGCCCACCGGCATTCCGGGCACGGCGAGACCCATGGCCTTGGGTTTTTGCTCCAGCAGTTTCATGACGTCCCTGGCGGGCACGTGGCCTTCGAGCAGATAGCTGCCCACCAGCGCCGTGTGGCAGGACGCAAGGCGATTGGGCAGCCCCAGCCGGGCGCGCGCCGCGTTGTTGCCTTCGTCATGCACGGTCACCTGGAATCCGTTGGCTTCCATGTGCCTGATCCAGTCATGGCAACAGCCGCAGTTGGGATCCTTCCAGACCTGCACCGGGATGCGGGCGGGCGTGGCGCCCATCGATGGCAGGGCGATGGTTGCGGCGATGCCGGCAAGCAGTTGCCGGCGCGTGAATGCGAAAGGGTGGTTTGGCATGGTGTTCTTTCCTTGCATGCGTTATTCGGTGACGGTGAAGGTGCCGCTCATGCCCGCCTGGAAGTGGCCGGCGATCAGGCAGGCGAACTCGAAGCGGCCCGCGCGGTTGAAGTTCCAGACGAGATCCTCGGCCCCGCCGGGCGCGACGTGGGCCATGTAGGGCTCGGCATGTTCCATGCCCGGATTTGCGAGCATCATGTCCGCATGCCGCTGCAGGCTGGCCGGTGTCCCCAGAACCACCTCGTGCATGATCCGGCCCCGGTTTTCCACGCGCAGCCTGACGGTTTCGCCTTTTCTCACGGTGAATTCGCGTGGGGAAAACCGCATGTCGTCGGTCATGCGCAGCGTGATGGTGCGGGCTGCGTTGGTCGCGTCTGCCGCAATGCCCCAGTCCTTTTGCTGCCTTGCGGCCGGGGCGTTGCCCGCATGGCCGTGATGGCTTTCATCGCCATGCGCAAGGGCGTTTGCCCCCAACGACAGAAGCACGCATGTGCTCCAGATCGCAATGTATTTCTTCATGGATTACCTTCGTTCTCAGTGGTGTTGATCGTGGTCCGCGCCGCCGGCGGGTTTGCGAACGTTAGGGGCCTGCGGCGCGCTGCCGGGCGTGGTCTGGCGTGGCGCGCCGGCGTCCTGCGGCTGGCCGGTCCATTCCCATGCGACGCTGCCCGCGGGATGCGGGAACCATCCCGGATCGCGGTAGTCGTCCGCGCCCAGTTGCGCCCGTACCTTGAGCGTGGTGAACATGCCGCCCATCTCCAGCGGTCCGAACGGCCCGGCGCCGCTCATCATGGGAAAGGTATTGTCGGGCAGCGGCATTTCCATGGAGCCCATGTCCGCCATGCCGCGCTCGCCCATCATCATGTAGTCGGGCACGATCTTCTGGATGCTCGAGACGAGTCCGCGATGATCGACTCCGATCATCGTCGGCACGTCGTGGCCCATCGCTCCCATGGTGTGATGGCTCTTGTGGCAGTGCAATGCCCAATCGCCGGGCTCGTCGGCAATGAATTCGAGCTGCCGCATCTGGCCCACCGCCACGTCGGTGGTGACTTCGGGCCAGCGAGCGTTCCTGGGCACCGGACCGCCGTCGGTGCCGGTCACCTCGAATTCGTGGCCGTGGATGTGGACGGGGTGGTTGGTCATCGTGAGATTGCCCACGCGGATGCGCACGCGGTCCTTGCGCCTGGCGACCAGCGGCGTGATCGCGGGGAACACGCGGCTGTTGAAGGTCCAGATGTTGAAGTCCGTCATCTCGTTGACGCGCGGGGTCATCGAGCCGGGCTCCACGTCGTAGGCGGCCAGCAGGAATGCATAGTCGCGATCCACCTCGGCGATGAGCGGGTGCGCGTTCCTGGGATGCGTGATCCACAGGCCCATCATGCCCATCGCCATCTGCGCCATTTCGTCGGCATGCGGGTGGTACATGAAGGTGCCGGGGCGGCGCGCGATGAATTCATAGACATAGGTCTTTCCGGGCGCGATGTGCGGCTGCGTGAGCCCGCCCACGCCATCCATGCCGTTGGGCAGGCGCTGGCCGTGCCAGTGGATGGTGGTGTGCTCGGGCAGGCGGTTGGTGACGAAGATGCGCACCCGGTCGCCTTCGACCACCTCGATGGTCGGCCCCGGACTCTGGCCGTTGTAGCCCCACATGTTCACCAGGAATCCCGGAGCGACTTCGCGCACCACGGGTTCGGCGACGAGATGGAATTCCTTGACACCCTGGTTCATGCGCCACGGCGTGGTCCAACCGTTGAGCGTGACCACGGGGCGATAGGGCCGTCCGTTGGGCGGCGCCAGCGGGGCTGCGGTGTTTGCCGACGACTGGCTGGCCGGTTCGGGCAAGGCGGCCATCGCCACGCGGCTGATGGATGCGGCGGCGGCAGCGGTGGCCGCGCCCTGGAAGAAGTGGCGGCGCTGCATGTCAGTGGCCCTGTTCGTTGTCGTTGATGGAGGATGCCGGGCTGCTGTCCGCCGCCACGAATGGGCCGGGCGAGCCGCCCGCGAGCGCGAACTGCAGGTCGGTTTCGGCCAGCCAGAAGTCGCGCTGTGCGTCGGTTGCGCTCATCACGGCACGCGTCGTGGCGCGGGCCTGCGCGAGCAGTTGCCAGACGCTGTCGAACATGCCGTTGTAGCGCAGCACGGTTTCGTCCTGCATGAGCTTGGCGAGCGGCAGCACTTGCGATTGCTGCTGGTGCGCGAGATCCCACGCCGTGCGGTAGCGCAGCCAGCTGGTGCGGGCTTCGCCGCGCGCGCGCAGCGCCGCCGATTGCAGTTGCGCTGCACTGCGCCGCACCTCGGCACGCGCGCGCGCCGAAGCCGCGCCGCCCCAGTCGAAGATGGGCAGGGGCAGTTCCAGCTCCCAGCCGTGGGTCTTGTCGCGCTGACCGGTTTCGCGGTCGCTGGCGCGGTTGCTGGAGTAGGTCGCGCCGATGTCCGCGAAGACCGTGCCCACCGCCGGCCAGCCGCCGCGATCGGCGGCGACTTCCAGCTCGCGGCGCAGGGCGCGCAGGTCCAGGCGCTCGCGCAGAGCCGTGGCTTCGGCATCGTCGCCCGGGCGCAATTCGGCGGCCAACCGGGGAAGCGCGGGCAATTGCCCTGGCAGCTCGAAGGCCGCCCCTGGTCCCCACAGGCCCATCATGCGCGCGAGTTGTTCGCGGTCCAGGTTCGCCGTCAGTTGCGCGCGGGCAAGCTGCGCCGCGGCTTCCTGCGCAATCGCCAGTTCACGAGCCTGCTGCAGCTTGCTGAAGTTACCGGCCCGCGCCATCCGGGCGGCCAGTTCCGCGCCGAGCCGAGCGGCGTCGTTCATCCTCAGAGCGGCGGCGAGCGACTGCTCGGACGCCACGGCGCGCAGCCAGGCGCGGCGCGTATCGGCGGCGATGAGCAGGACGTTCTGCGAGGCCTGCAGCGTGGACTGCTCCATCTGCCAGCCCAGCCAGCGCGAACGCCAGGGCAGGGTGAGGACATCGACCAGGCCGAACCCAATCTGCCGTTCTATCTCGCGCTCCCGCCCGCTGGTGAAACGGCCCAGCGTCAGCGTCGGATTGAACAGCGTGAGCGCCTGTGCGCGATCGGCATCCTGCGCGGCGAGCGCGGCAAGCTGCGCGTGAAGATCGGGGTTGTTGAGCAGCGCGATGCGCACGGCCGTGTCCTGATCGAGCGGCTGCCGCAACCAGCCGGCGATATGCTCCTGCGCGTCGCGTTGGGCCTCGGCGTCGGTGGATGGCAGTTGCGCATCGGCGGGAAGGCGGCCTTGCGTATGTTCCTGGACCTGGCCGCGCAGCCCGTCGGGCGCGATGCTGGCGCAGCCTGCCAGCGCAAGCGCCGCCAGTGGGGTGATGATGCGGTGCAGCTTCATGGCCGGGCTCCATGCCGATGGGAATGGGGCGCGGGTCCGGCTTCGCTGGCGGGTGCGCCGGGCAGCCCGGCTGCGCGCGCGTCGCGTGGCCGGGCTTCTTCCCAGCGCACGACGTCCGCATGGCCGCGCGGAAACAGGGCCACCGTCTCGTTGGCGGCGCGCCAGTCGCCCGGTTGCTGGACGATTTCACCGCTCGGCGGCAGGGCGTGGTGCCGCAGCGCGCGGGTTGGCGCGTTGGCGTCGTCCACCGCCGGGGACGTGCCGGTCTGCGCATGCGCGGCGGCGGCGAGGGCCATGCCGCAGACGGCACAGCGCACCGCCATGGTGGCGATGGATTGACAGGAATGCGCTGGGCGCATGGATATCTCCCGAAAACTTCAGACTCGTGCAGCGCCCGCCAGGCCTCCATGTATGCGGCGGATTGCGGACGCACCTAGGGCGTGGAAGTTCAGGAGATGGGCGGCTTGGCCACCTGCGCGGGCAGCGCGCTGGCAAAGCGCTCGCTGTGCTCCGCATGCGGGGATTGCGGGGCTTGAGGGGCTGGCAGTTCCCACCGCGCGGGCAGATGCAGCGAGGAGTTGCAGATGTCGCAGGCGGAGCACGGCGTCGCGGCGTGATGCTTGCCGCCGCCGCAGTCCCGCGCGGATGAGGATCCGTCCATGCAATGCGCGGACGAAGGCATGTCGGCGACGGCTTCATGCCGCTGCTCATGCAGCATGGCCGGATCGGCGTGCGCGGGATGCTCCATGTGCCGCATCACCGCGTGTTCGGCGGGCTCCAGCGCAGCGGCGGGCATGATGCCCATGGCCATGGCGTCGCCCAGCAGGCCCCGGAGGACCAGCATGAAGACGAGAGCCATGGAAAAGATGCGGCGCATGGGTTCAATGATAGCCGTGCTTCAGGAAAGTTCCTGAAGGCGGAGCGTGCTCCGCGCTGCATTCCATGGGCCTTCGTGCGCGGAAGGCTGCCCATGAAGCACTTTTTCCTGTCTATTTCCCCTTGGCCCAGTTGCGCAGGCGCAGCCCGTTGGCCACGACGAGCAGGCTCACGCCCATGTCCGCCACCACCGCCATCCACATCGTGGCCATGCCCATGAGCGCGAGGATGAAGAAGACGGCCTTGATGCCCAGCGCCAGGCCGATGTTCTGCCACAGGACGCCATGGGCGGCGCGCGAGAGGCGCACGGTGTCGGGAATGCGGCGCAGGTCGTCGTTCATGAGCACCACCGAGGCGGTCTCCATGGCCATGCCGGTGGAATGCGCGCCGCCCATGGCGAAGCCTATGTCGGCCTTGGCGAGCGCGGGAGCATCGTTGATGCCGTCGCCGGTCATTGCTGTGGGGCCCTTGGATTTCTGCAGCTCGGCCAGCACGTCGAGCTTGTCCTGCGGGAGCAGGTCGCCGCGCGCGTCCTCTATGCCGGCCTGCGTGGCGATGGCTTGCACGGTGGCCGCGTTGTCGCCGCTCAGGACGATGGGCTCGATGCCCATGGCCTTGAGCTGCTCCACCGCCTCGCGCGAGGTGCCGCGAAGCGGATCGGCCACGGCAAACAGGGCGCGCACCGATTGCGCGTCGGCCAGCAGGGTCACCGTGCGGCCCTGAAGCTCCTGCTCGGCAAGCAGGCGTTCCAGCTCCGGGTTGGCCAGGCCCATCTCGCGGATCATGCGCAGGTTGGCGAGCACATGGCGCGTGCCGTTGACCCGGCCTTCGACGCCGCGGCCCGCCAGCGCCTTCAGATCATGCACGCTGTTGTCCAGGGGGCCGGGCAAGACGCCAGACAGACCGGATGCGATGGCGCGCGACACCGGATGGTCCGAGCGGCTGGCGAGCTGCCAGGCGATGTGGGCGCTGTCGGCTTCGTCGCCGGCGGCCATCGCCCTCCAGTGCACGAGCATGGGGCTGCCGGTGGTGAGCGTGCCGGTCTTGTCCAGCGCAATTACCTTGATGCGGCGCGCTTCTTCCAGCGCGCTGCCGCCCTTGATCAGAACGCCGCGCCGGGCAGCGGCCGTGAGCGCGCTCACCACCGTGACCGGCGTGGAGATCACCAGCGCGCAGGGACAGGCGATCACCAGCAACGCGAGCGCCTGATAGATGGCCTGATGCCACGTCCAGCCCGCCACCAGCGGAGCCAGCACGGCCAGCAGCAGCGCCAGCACGAAGACGATGGGCGTGTAGACCTGTGCGAAGCGGTCCACGAAGCGCTGCGTCGGCGCGCGCGATGCCTGGGCTTCCTCGACGGCATGGACGATGCGCGCGAGCAGCGTGCCGCCGGGCGGCGCATCGACCCGCATCAGCAGCTCGCCATGCTGGTTGACGCTGCCCGCGTAGAGCGGATCGCCGGCGGTTTTCTCCGCCAGCCGGCTTTCACCGGTGATGGGGGCCTGATCGACGGCGCTGTCGCCCTGCGTCACCGTGCCGTCGAGCGGCACGCGCGCGCCGGGCGCGATGCGCACGGTCGAGCCGACGGCGACCCGTTCGACCGGCAGCCTTTGCACCGACCCGCCGGGTTGCAGCACGTCCGCCGTTTCCGGCGCAAGATCCAGCAGGCTTCTGATGGCATTGCGGGCCCTGTCCATGGCCTGTGCCTCGATGCGCTCCGCAGCGGCATAGAGCGCCATCACCATCGCGGCCTCGGGCCACTGGCCGATGAGGAATGCGCCAGTCACGGCCACGGCCATGAGCGCATGGATGCCGAGCCTGAAGCTGGCGAGGCTGCGGATGCCGGCCTTGTAGACGCCCAGGCCGGACAGTCCGATCGACGCGACGGCGAGCGCCATTCCCACGTAGGGCAGATCGAGCCAATGGCCGATTTCCGCGCCGAGCGCCACCGCGAGCGCGGCGAAAATACGCGGCCAGCCGGGCAGGACGCCATGGTCATGGCCCGCGTGATCGCCGCCTTCTCCATGCGCGTGCGCGTCGCCGCCGCAGCAGGCGCCGCAGCCGATGGCCGCGGGGGGCGCCTTTTTCAGGGGCTCGCCGGGCGTGTGGTTGTGGACATGGGCGTGATCGTGCCTGCCGCCGTCGGGGCTTTGGGGGGAGGTGGGAAGTGAAGTGCCGTGACTCATGTCATCATTGGAAACCTTGAAGTCACTTGAAGGTCAAGCGATGTCCCTACAGAGTCCCCAATACCGTATCGGTGAAGCCGCGCGCCTGTCGGGCATTGCGGCCGCGAGCATTCGTTATTACGAGAAGGAAGGACTGCTTGCGCCGCAGCCGCGCGCGGACAACCGGTACCGGCTGTACAGCGACGATGAAATCCACCGGCTGCGTTTCGTGCGCCTGTGCCGGGCGATGGACATGTCGCTCGATGAGGTGCGCAGCCTGATCGCGCTCGACGTCTCGGCGCAAAGCGATGCCCACGCGGCCTGCGCCACGCTGGATGAGCATCTTGAACATGTGCGCACGCGTCTGGTGGAATTGCGCACGCTGGAGCGGGAGCTGCTTTCCCTGCGTGGGCGGTGTGACGGCAAGGGCGGGCATTGCCATGTGATCGAGGCATTGCACGAGCGCGCCGACGCCGGGCCGGTTCCGCCGCCCCAGGCCGCCCACAAGCGCCACGTCTGACGTGGGGCCGTTCGCCCGTCCCGCTATGATCGATCCATGAGTACGATGCAAGGCTTTGCCGATCTGCCGGAACGCATCTGGAATACGGTGCGGCGCTGGCTCGTGGCCTGGTGGCGCATCCTTTATCTGGGCGCGGTGGTGCTGGTGCTGATGCTTTCGCCTTCGAGCTACAGCCGCGCCACGCGATGGCGGCTGGCCCGGCACATGTATCTGGAGACCGCGCCGGTTCTGGCCGGCCATACGCTGCTGATGGCGCTGCTGAGCCTGGTGATCACGCGCATCGTGGTGGTCACGGCGCAGAGCTACGGACTGTCGCAGTACGCGCTGGAGATGGTGATTCGCGTGCTGGTGCTGGAGCTGATTCCGCTCACCGCCGCGTTGTTCGTTGCGATGCGCGCGACCATTCCCAATGGAACCAGGCTGGCGCTGATGCGGCAGTCGGGACGCTTCGAGAAGCTGCGCTCGCACGGGGCGGACCCGATCCGCGTGGAACTCCTGCCGCGCGTGGTCGCGGGCATCTACGCCAGCGTGACCCTGGCGGCGCTTTCCTGCGTGGTGGCGCTGGTGATGGCGTATGTGGGTGTTTTCGGACTGAGCGCGGCGGGCCTGCCGGTCTATACGCGCATGTTCGGGCGTGTATTCACGCCGCAGGTCACCTTCATCTTCGCTTTCAAGACCGTTTTTTTCAGCCTGGCGATCGCGTTGATCCCGATGGCCGAAGGCTTGTACGCGGAGGCCCGCTCCAGCGTGGGCGGCGCGCTGCGCAGCGCCGATTCGGCGCTCGGAGGGCTGGCGCGCATGTTCGCCGTGCTGCTGCTCATCGAGGCGGCCTCCCTGGTGGGCAACTACTACTGAAGAAGAATGCGAGGCATCACACCATGAATGAGCCGCAGAACAAGGAATTGACTCCACGGCAGCAGGCCATGCTCGACAGCGAGGAACTGCTGCGCCCCGTCGCGCACCTGGAGCGCAAGGCGGTGGCGATGCTGCTCTTCTCGGCGGCGCTCATCGTCGGCGCCGCGCTCTACCTGATGTACGCGCGCGGCGTGTTCGAGCCCACGCAGCGGCTGATCCTGACCGCCGATGATTCGCAGGGCGTTTCCGTCGGCATGGACATGACGTTCCAGGGCTTCCCGATCGGGCGCGTGCGCAGGATCGAGCTTGCCGACAACGCGGAGGTGCACATCCTGATCGACGTGCCCAGGAAGGAAGCGCACTGGCTGCGCACCAGCAGCGTGTTCACCCTGGTGAGCGGTATCGTCGGCGGCACCACCATCAAGGCCTACAGCGGCATCCTGACGGATCCGCAGCTCGAGGAGGGGGCCACGCGCCCCGTGCTGCGCGGCGATGCGACGGCGGAGATTCCACGGCTCATGTCGTCTGCCCGCGAGCTTCTGGACAATCTCAACATGATGACGACCCAGGGCTCGGCGCTCGGCGGCGTGGTGGAGAACGTACGCACGCTCACCGACAGCCTGAACGGGCCGGGCGGCGCCATCAAGGTGTTGACCGGCAGCGAGGCGGATGCCAGGAAGCTGGCGGCGGCGCTGGATCGCGTGAACCAGCTGCTCGCCCGCCTGGACGGCGTGCTCGGCAAGGCGGACCGGCAGGTGTTTGGCTCGGGCAAGGATGCCGGCCTGGTCTCGGACGTGCGCGCCGCCGTGGTGCAGCTCAACGGCCTGCTGGCCGACACGCGCAGCAGCCTCGCCAGGATCGATGCCGTGCTGGTGGAGGCGCAGGCTGTCGGCGCCAACGCGCGCGCGGCCACGGCGGACCTGGGCGATCTGCGCGGCGAGGTCGAGGCGAACCTGCGCAAGGTGGAGACGCTGCTCGACGACATCAACCGCAAATGGCCGTTTGCGAAGGAATCGGAGTTGAAACTGCCATGAACGCCAACGTACCCGCTCATCACGGCTTCGTCATGAACGCACGCCCGCGCCAGTGGGCGTGCGGCGCGGCGCTGGGAGTGGCGCTGCTGCTTGGCGCGTGCGGCGACCGTCCGAGGGTGCCGGACTGGAAAGTCAACTCCGTCGGCTCGGTCCAGCGCGCCACGCAGGCTTATCTCTCCGGCAAGAGCCGCGCCGCCGACCAGGAGTGGAACGCTGCGCGCGGCGAAGTCTCGCGCACGGGCGATCCGCAACGGCTTGCCATGGTGGAACTCCAGCGCTGCGCCGCGCAGGTTGCCAGCGCCCAGGTCGGAGACTGTCCGGCGTTCGAGGCGCTGCGGGCAGACGCGCAGCCCGCAGCGCAGGCCTATGCGGACTACCTCGCCGGCCGCACGCTCTCGGCGCAGCAGATCGCCTTGCTGCCCGAGCAGCAGCGCAAGGCCGCGACGGATGCGGGAGCGATCGCCGCCATCGCCGATCCGCTGTCGCTGCTGGTGGCCAGCGGCGCCGCGTTGAGTGGAGGCCGGGCCACGCCCGAAACCCTGTTGAAGGCGAGCGAAGTGGCTTCGGCCCAGGGTTGGAGCAGAGCGCTGCTTGGCTGGCTGGGCTTGCGCGCGCAGCGGGCGCGGGCCATTGGAGACCTGGAGTTGCAGGCGGCGATCGAAAGGCGCATCGCGCTGGTGCAGGCGCAGGGCCGGCCTGGGCCTGGCGGCCCGGTATCGGGGAGTGAAAAATGAAAAGGCCTCGGAAAGAGGCCTGGGTGGAACCGGGATGATGCTCAGGAGCTGGTGGGCGGCCGGGAGCCCGCCCGTCTGGCTGCTGTGGTTAGAGCCGCT
>NZ_JBEBOW010000131.1:0-10287 GCF_040396215.1 Diaphorobacter ruginosibacter
GGCGGCACTTTGCTTCGCTCGTGCTGCTTTATCTCCCGACTTCGGGAGATGGGGGCTTTTTTTTGTTGGTGCCGGCCATGAAAAAAGAGGAGCCCTTGGGCTCCTCAATCCGTGAAAGCGTGGCCGGGGGGAATCAGGTTCCTGCCCGCTCCAGCATGGCGTGCAGCAGCACGTTGCAGCCGGCGGTGATGTGCTCGGGCTTGGCGTCTTCGATTTCGTTGTGCGAGATGCCGTCCTTGCAGGGGATGAAGATCATTCCGGCGGGAGCGAGACGCGCCATGTAGACGGCATCATGCCCGGCGCCGGATACGGCGTTCATGTGGGAGTAGCACAGTGTTTCGGCGCCGCGTCGGACTGCGTCGATGCATTCAGGGTTGAACGGCTGCGCGGGGTAGCTCGACACCAGGTCGATCCTGATCGGCAGGCCGGTTTCCTTGCTGATGCGTCCGGCCACGGCGCGGATGTCCGCGTCCATGGCCTCGCAATCCGCATCCGTCGCGTTGCGCAGGTCGATGCTGAACTTCACCTCTCCAGGGATCACGTTGCGGCTGTTGGGGTGCACGTGCACCATGCCGACCGTGCCGCGTCCGTGCGGCGGGTGGCGATGCGCGCAGGCCACCACTTCCTGCATGACGCGCGTGGCGACCTGCAGGGCGTCCTTGCGCAGGGCCATGGGAGTGGGGCCGGCGTGGGCTTCCATGCCGGTGACGGTGCAGTCGTACCAGCGGATGCCGAGCACACCGGTCACCACGCCGATGGTCTTGTCGTTGTCCTCCAGCACCGGGCCTTGTTCGATGTGGGTTTCGAAGTAGTAGCCGATGGGGTGGTCGCCGGGCTCCTCGGGGCCCACGTAGCCGATGCGTTCGAGCTCTTCCTTGACGCTCCTGCCTTCGGTGTCCTTGGCGGCGTAGGCGTGTTCCAGCGTGAATGCCTTGGCGAATACGCCGGAGCCCATCATCACCGGCACGAAGCGCGAGCCTTCCTCGTTGGTCCAGAAGGCCACCTCGATGGGCGCTTCCGTCTCGATGTTGTGATCGTTCAGCGTGCGCACCACCTCGATGCCGGCCAGCACGCCGTAGTTGCCGTCGAACTTTCCGCCGGTGGGCTGGGTGTCGATGTGGCTGCCCGTCATGATGGGGGGCAGGCTGTTGTTGCGTCCGGGACGGCGCATGAAGCCGTTGCCGATCTTGTCGATGGTGACGGTCATGCCGGCCTCCCTGGCCCAGCGGGTGACCAGGTCGCGGCCCTGCTGGTCCAGGTCGGTGAGCGCCAGCCGGCATACGCCGCCCTTGGCGGTGCCGCCGATGCGGGCCAGTTCCATGAGCGATTGCCAGAGGCGTTCGCCGTTCACGCGCAGATGGCCGGTGTCCGCGTTGTTTTTTACTTTGGTGTCCATGATGGTTATCTCCTGGCAGCTATTTTGCCTTAACGGATATGTCGTTCGACAGCGGTGGGCGCGAGCTCCTGCGCGCGTTTTTGCACTGCCTGGAAGTTCGGGCCGAATGCGGGCCGCCTGACGTACTGGCCGGCGTTTCTTTGCGCTCGCAGATCGCCGTTGGCATAGACCACCTTGCCGCGGCTGATGGTGTGGCTGGGTATGCCCTGGATTCTGCGTCCCTCGAAGATGTTGAAGTCGCCCTTGGAATGCTGCGTCTTTACCGAGAGGGTCTTGGTGCCCTGGGGGTCCCACACGACCAGATCGGCGTCGGCGCCCGCGCCCACGAAGCCTTTGCGCGGGTAGATGTTGAACAGCCTGGCGGTATTGGCGGAGGTGATCGCCACGAATTCGCTGGGCGTGAGGCGGCCGGTGTTGACACCCGCGTCCCAGATCACGGCCATGCGCTCTTCCACGCCACCGGTGCCGTTGGGGGTCTTGGCGAAGTTGTCCTTGCCCACCGCCTTTTGCGCGGCGCAGAAGGTGCAGTGGTCGGTGGCGGTGGTGTGCAACTGGCCTGATTGCAGGCCGCGCCACAGGGCTTCCTGGTGTTCCTTGGGGCGAAACGGCGGGCTCATCACATAGGCCGCGGCGGTGGCGTAATCGGGATGTCTATAGACGCTGTCGTCGATGGTCAGGTGGCCCGCGAGCACTTCTCCATACACGCGCTGGCCTCGTGCGCGGGCCCGCGCGATGGCGTCGGCCGCTTCGATGCAGCTCACATGCACCACGTAGATCGGCACGCCGAGCACGTCGGCGATGGCGATGGCGCGGTTGGCCGCTTCGGCCTCCACCATGGGCGGACGCGAGAGCGGGTGGCCTTCGGGGCCGGTGATGCCCATGCGCGCCACCTCCTGCTGCAGCAGGTAGACGAGCTCGCCGTTTTCGGCATGCACGGTCGGCATGGCGCCCAGTTCCAGGGCGCGCCGGAAGCTGTTGACCAGCGTTTCGTCGTCGCACATGATGGCGTTCTTGTAGGCCATGAAGTGCTTGAAGCTGTTCACGCCTTCCTCGCGCACCAGGGTGCCCATGTCCTCGCGGACCTTGTCGCTCCACCACGTGATCGCGACGTGAAAGGAGTAGTCCGACGCGGCCTTCTCGGCCCAGCCGCGCCACTTCCTGTAGGCGTCCATCAACGGCTCCTGGGGATCGGGGATCACGAAGTCGATGATGCTGGTCGTGCCGCCCGCCAGGCCCGCGGCCGTGCCGGTGAAGAAGTCGTCCGCGGTGACCGTGCCCATGAAGGGCAACTGCATGTGCGTGTGCGGATCGATTCCGCCGGGCATCACATACTGGCCGCTGGCGTCCAGTGTTTCGGCCCCGCCAGGAGCTTGCGCCGCCGCCGTTTCACCGACGGCTGCGATCCTGCCGTCGACGATCAATACGTCGGCGCGTTCCTCGCGGTCGGCATTCACCACGGTGCCACCACGGATCAGAAGGGGGCGGCTGGCTGTGCTCATCATGTTGCTCCTTTGCGTTCCATCGCTGTTGATTGCTCAAACAAAAGGCCGCGCCAATGGCGGCCGCTCTCACGCGCGTCCCAGGCGGGCTTGCGCGGATTCCATTTGGCTGCTCATGCCGACGCGATACACGACTGCGGCGATGAACAGTCCGATGAACCATGCGTAGGCATACAGCTCCTTGAAGATGGCTCCGACGTGGGGGAAGGTTGCCGGAAATGCGGCGTTCAGGAAGCCGGGGACATTGGGCGCGACGCCGATGACGAAGGCCGCCACGGCGACCCAGTTCCAGCCTCCCGAATAGGAATACCTGCCGTCATCCCGGTACAGCTCGGGAACGTCCAGCTGCGTGCGGCGGATGAGGAAATAGTCCGCCATCAGAATCCCCGCGATCGGGCCGAGCAGCGCGGAGTAGCCGATGAGCCAGGTGAAGATGTAGCCTTCGGTCGACTCCAGGATCTTCCAGGGCATCATGAGGATGGCGATCGTCACGGTGATGTAGCCGCCCGTGCGATAGCTGATGCGGCGCGGGTTCAGCGCCGAGAAATCATAGGCAGGGCCGACCAGGTTGGCGGCAAGATTCACGCTGACCGTGTCGATCAGCAGGACGATCAAGGCGATCAAGACGGCGGCTCCCGTCATGCGCGCGGCCAGGTCCACGGGATCCCACAATGCCTTGCCGTAGATGACGACGGTGGCCGACGTCACGATGACCGCGAGCGCAGCGAGCAGTCCCATCGGAACAGGCAGGCCGATCGCCTGCCCCACGACCTGGTCGCGCTGCGACCTGGCAAATCGTGTGAAGTCGGGAATGTTCAGCGCCAACGTGGCCCAGAAGCCGACCATGGCGGTGAGCGATGGCCAGAACGTTGTCCAGAACTGGCCAGCCTTGGGGCCGCCAGGCTCGAATGCGGAGGGCTTGTTCAGTATCGGACCGAAGCCGCCCGCCTTTTCATACACCCACCACAGCAGCACGAAGCAGATGATGATCTTGGCGGGGGCGGTATAGGTTTCCAGCTTGCGGATCGACTCGATGCCGTGGACCACGAAGTAGAACTGGATGGCCCAGAAAACCAGGAAGCAGATGAGCTGGGCGGGGTTGATGCCAAGCCCGGGGATCTTGCCGCTCTCCAGTGGATGGCCGATGATCACGCCCAGCAGCGTGTAGATCATCATGCCGCCAAACCAGGTCTGGATGCCATACCAGCCGCAGGCCACCAGCGCGCGCAGCATGGCCGGCAGCCTGGCGCCCCTGGTGCCGAACGCGGCACGCGCTAGCACGGCATAGGGGATGCCGTACTTCGCTCCAGCATGGCCGATGAGCAGCATCGGAATCAGCACGATGACGTTGGCGAGGAACACGGTCATGACGGCCTGCATCGCGGACATGCCGCCTTCGACCAGGCTGGCCGCCAGCGTATATGCGGGAATGCACATCACCATGCCGATCCACAGGGCGGTGAAGTGATACCAATGCCAGGTTCTTTGCGCCTGGGTAGTGGGCGCCAGATCGTCATTCGTCAGATCGCTGGCGGCGCCAGCAGTGTGCGGGCTTGTCATGAAAAGCTCCTATGGGTTTATTCAGTCATCAAGGGATGTCGACTCTCATGGCACTAGCAAGAAACCTACCAAATCAAAATAAAGGGCATTGCGCGGAGATTGGCCTTTTGCGCCGCATGGCGAGAAAGCGGCAATAAGGCGCATGACGGCATGGCCTTGGCTGCCCCGGATCGTGCGGCGCGATGGGCTTCAGGCATCCGCTGTCGCCAGGCACTGGGGATTGTTGGGATGCGTTGTCCAGTTGGCGTATTCGCCGGTCACCTCGATCCCGGTGCGCGCGTCCACTTCGCCCACCGCCAGCGTGCGCATGGAGATGGTGTCCGGGACCGGGCAGATCGATACGCACAGGTTGCAGCCAACGCACTCTGCCTCGTTGATCTCGAAGCGGCGCTCCGCGCCCTCGCCCTTTCTGTAGAAGATCGCCTGGTGCGACGTGTCCTCGCACACCACGTGGCAGCGGCCGCACTGGATGCAGGAGTCCTGGTTGATCACCGCCTTGTCGATGTGCTTGAGATTGAGCTGCTTCCAGTCCTTCACCGTCGGCACCGCCTTGCCGCTGAAGTCCTCGATCGTCCGGTAGCCGTGCGCATCCATGAAGTTGGACAGGCCGTCGCACATGTCCTGCACGATCTTGAAGCCATAGACCATCGCCGCCGTGCATACCTGCACGGTGCCGCAGCCGAGGGCGATGTACTCGGCTGCGTCGCGCCATGTGGTCACGCCGCCGATGCCGCTGATCGGCAGGCCCGCGGTTTCGGGGTCGCGGGCGATTTCGCCCACCATGTTGAGCGCGATCGGCTTGACCGCCGGGCCGCAGTAGCCGCCATGCGATCCCCAGCCTCCGGTGCTGGGATGCATCACCATGCTGTCCAGGTCCACGCCCATGATGGAGTTGATGGTGTTGATGAGCGAGACCGCATCCGCGCCGCCGCGCCGGGCCGCACGCGCCGGCATGCGCACGTCCGTGATGTTGGGCGTCAGCTTCACGATCACGGGCAGCCTGGAGTAGTGCTTGCACCACTCGGTCACCATCTGGATGTATTCGGGCACCTGGCCGACCGCCGCGCCCATGCCGCGTTCGCTCATGCCGTGCGGGCAGCCGAAGTTGAGTTCGATGCCGTCCGCGCCCACGTCCTCCACCATCGGCAGAATGCGTTTCCAGCTTTCCTCGACGCAGGGAACCATCAGGGAGACGATCATGGCGCGGTCGGGCCAGGCACGCTTGACCCGCCGGATCTCGGCGAGGTTCTGCTGAAGCGGGCGATCGGTGATCAGCTCGATGTTGTTCAGTCCGATCACGCGCCGGTCCTGCGACATGAGCGTGGAATAGCGCGGACCGCTCACGTTGACCACCGGTGGGTCTTCCCCCAATGTTTTCCAAACGACGCCGCCCCAGCCGGCCTCGAAGGCGCGCGTGACGTTGATCTCTTTGTCGGTAGGCGGCGCGGAGGCGAGCCAGAACGGATTGGGACTCTTGATGCCCAGGAAGTTGCTGCTGATGTCGGCCATGGGGATGCTCCTTGAAGTCGGGTTCGGTGGGGTCAGGCGCCGCAGAGCGCCGCATGGATGGATCGTGCGGCCACCTTGCCGTGCTCCACCGCCTCCACGGTGAGATCGCGCCCGCCAAAGCGGCAGTCGCCGCCGGCCCACACGCGCTCCACGCTGGTACGCCCTTCGTCGTCCGTGGCGATGCGCCCGTTCCTGAGGGCGATGGACGCGCCCGCGTGATCGGGCTCGTAGGCCTGGCCGATCGCCTTGAGCACCATGTCGGCGGGCATGTCGTAGGTTTCCCCGGTTTCCGTGATGCCGCCGTCGGCGCGCTGCGAGGTCATCACGAAGCGCACGCCGCTGACCTTGCCGTCTTCGCAGAGCACCTCCCTGGGGGCGCTCCAGTGCCTGATCTTCACGCCGTTGGTCTGCGCCCAGCGCTGCTCGACCACCGATGCCGACATCGCGGCGGCTCCGCGCCGGTACACGATGGTGACGTCCTCCGCACCGAGCTTGGCGGCCTGCACCGCGGCGTCGACGGCCGTCATGCCGCCGCCGATCACCACCACGCGGCGCCCCACCGGCACCTGGGAATAGTCGCCCGCCTGCCGCAGCTCGGCAATGAAATCCACGGCGTTGCGCAGCCCGTGCGCCTGGGGTTCCGCGATGCCGATGGCGTTCACGCCGGACAGGCCAAGGCCGAGGAACACCGCGTCGTATGCCGACAGGAGGCTGTCCACGGTCATGTCGCGGCCCAGGCGCTGGTTGCAGCGAACGGCGATGCCGCCGATGGAGAGCAGCCAGTCGATTTCCTTCTGTGCGAATCCGTTAGTCGTTTTGTATGTAGCGAGGCCGTATTCGTTCAAACCGCCCAGCTTTGCATTGGCGTCAAATAACACCACGTCGTTGCCGCGCATGGCCAGGCCGTGCGCGCAGGCCAGGCCCGCGGGACCGGCGCCCACGACGGCGATGCGCCTGCCGGTCGGCGCGGCGCGCGTGAACAGCGGGGCGCCGGGCGCGTCGAACAGCGCATCGGTCGCGTAGCGTTGCAGCGCGCCGATCTCCACTGGCTTGTCCTCGTTCTTGTTGCGCACGCAGGCTTGTTCGCACAATGTCTCGGTGGGACAGACCCGGGCGCACATGCCGCCCAGGGGGTTGGCCTCGAGAATCGCACGTGCCGCGCCGCGCTCGTTGCCCTGCGCGATGCGCTGGATGAACGACGGGATGTCGATGCTGGTGGGGCAGGCGGTGGTGCAGGGCGCGTCATGGCAGTAGTAGCATCGCTCTGCCTCGATCAGCGCCTGGGCGTGTGTCAGCGGCGCGTGCGAATCACTGAAGTTCACGGCATAGTCAACGAGGTTCAGGCGCGCGGCCTGCACTCCGCACGCGCGATGGGCGGTCGATTCCATCATGGCTCCTTTTTTTGGGGGCGGGTCAGAAGGGGGACGATGTCGTCGCGGCTGGCGATGGCCGTGGCGATGCGTGTGGCGCCATGCAGGAAGCGGCGCGTGCGGCGCGCGGTGGCGCGGCGGATTGCATAGGCTGTCGAGGGGTCATCGCGGGCCTCTTTTCTTTATGCAGCAGGGCTTGCTGTGCCTGCTTGGGTTGGCTGGAGCGAAACGCATGGCGCCTGGGTTTCCTACGCTGGACTGTCTGCGCGTTGGACCGGGCGCCGCACACTTCATCACCGTGGCTGGGTTCACAATTTACTGACTGGTAAAAAATTACCAATCAGTAAAAACCCACGGCATGCAAACCCCATGCCTGAAAATGATGCGGTGCCGCATCACAATGGAGGAATGACAGAAGCGCGAAAAACTCCTGATGTGAAGGCTCCCGGGGCAGCGGCGAAGCGCATGGCGAATGTGCGAGCGCACAAGGTTGATGCGGCGCAGCCCTCAAATGGTTCGCGTGCACCAACTGCGGCGCGTTTGCGCAAGGAGAATGCGATCCTGCAAGAGGCCGAGAACCAGTTCGCGGTGCTGGGTTTCGAGGGCGCCTCGCTGGAAGGCATCGCCACCGCGGCGGGCATCAGCCGTCACAACTTGTTGTACTACTTTCCGAGCAAGGAGGTGCTGTACCGCCGCGTGCTGGACGATGTGGTGTTCGGCTGGCTGGCCGGCATGGAGGACGTGTGGCGCGAGCAGAACGATCCCGTCAAGGCCCTGCGTGCGTATATCCGGGGCAAGCTGCGCTCATCCTTCGAGCGCCCGAATGCCGCCAAGATCTTCGCCAAGGAAGTGATCGCCGGAGCGCCGCGCTATGCCGACGTGATCGCGGCACGCGTGAAGCCGGTGCTCGCGCAGGAAGTGCGGACCTTTGAAAAGTGGGCGAAGAAGGGGCTGGTCGCACGGGTCGATTTCACGCATCTGATGTTCGTGATCTGGACCGTGACGCAGGCCTATGCCGAGCACCAGACGCAGTTCGCCATCCTGCTGGACAAGCCCGCCCTGGATGAGTCCGACTTCGAGCGGGCGCAGGAGGTGATCACGCGGCTGGTGCTTAGCGGCCTGGGCCAGAAGGTCGATTGAGACGGGGGCGTCTTTCAGCGGCTGCGCCACCAGAAGATCACGCTCAGCAGCAACAGCCAGGGCAGGCCGAAGGCCAGTGTCAGGCGGAACTCCGGCGTGAGCGCCGTGGTCAACAGAACGGCCGCCATCAGCGCCGCGCCGAGCAGCGTGAGCCACGGAAACCCCCACATGCGGAATGCCGTGCGCGGCGCGCCTTCGCGCTCGCGGCGCCGGCGGAAGGCCAGATGCGTGACGAATACCATGAACCAGGCGAACATCGCGCCGAACATGGCGATGGACATCATCCACACGAACGATTCCTTGGGCCAGAAGGCATTGATGAACATGGCCACCGCGGCGCCCAGGCTGGAGATGAGGATGGCGGCAACCGGCACGCCGCGCGCATTCGTCACGCCGAACACGCGCGGCGCCTGGTGCGCGCGCGCCAGGCTGAACATCATGCGCGACGTGGTGTAGAGCTGGCTGTTCATCGCCGAGAGGGCGGCCACCAGCACGACGAAGTTGAGCACGCCAGCCGCCCAGGGAATGCCGATGACTTCCATCACGCGCACGAACGGGCTGGTCTGTCTGGCGGCATCGGTCCAGGGCACGATGGCGAGCATGAGCGACAGGGTGAGCAGATAGAACAGCACCAGGCGCAGCACCGTGCTCTTCATCGCGCGCTGCACGGCCTGTTGCGGGTGCTGCGCTTCGCCGGCGGCCACGGCGATGGCCTCCACGCCCAGATAGCTGAACATCGCCACGATCACGCCAAGCCACATGCCCCACGCGCCCTTGGCCCAGAAGCCGCCGCCGGTCTGGTAGTTCTGCAGGCCGATGCCGGGAATGCGCGCACCGAAGACCACGTAGCTGCCGATCAGCACGAAGGCGACGATGGCCGCCACCTTGATGGCCGAGAAAGCGTATTCGACCGCTCCATAGACCTTCACGCTGCGCAGGTTCACGCCGATCAGGATGACGGAAAAGAGCACGACCCAGATCCACTGCGGCACCTGCGGGAACCAGTACGCCATGTACATGCCCACCGCGGTGACCTCCATGCCGACAGCCAGGACCAGCGCGGCCCAGTAGGCATAGCGCACGACGAATCCGGCGAGCGGGCCGAGGTAGAACTCGGCGTATGCGCCGAACGATCCCGACGTGGGGTGCGCCACCGTCATCTCGCCCAGGCAGCCGATGAGCAGCAAGGCGATGAATGCGCCGATGGCGTAGCTCACCAGCACGGCGGGACCGGCGAAGCCGATGGCGAACGCGCTGCCCATGAACAGGCCCGTGCCGACGGCGCCGCCGATGGCGATCATCACCATTTGCGCACTGGTGAGATGCTGCTTCAAGCCGGTTTCGCGCTGCTGTATGTCCTGGAAATTCGCCATGCGCCTGTCACTGTCAATGATCTAGGGAAAACCCGATAGTATCGGCGTTCTTGAAGATCCCGGCCCGCCATGCGCGTATCCGGGAGGCAGGCACGGAATTGGCGGACCGCTGCCGGCAGGGTGCGGCCTGTGGTGTTAGCGTTTGTGACATTGGTTGACTTTCCTTGGTAAATTATTGTTGCAAACTATCGAGATGCAAAAGCAGATCGATATCCAGCCCGCACTTGAGCTTTTCACGCAGCGCTCCCGGCAGTTTGACGCATCCGTCGATGCGCAGGAAGTGGAGCGGGCGATCGTGTTGCTGGGCCGGTGGATCAGTCGGGAGCACCGATGGCTCACCAAGGACGATATCGCCGTGCTGGGCGATATCGGCGCAACGCTGCTGCGCGCCAATGCCGTGATCAAGGACGGCGACGAGGATGCCTTGCCATCTCAGCCGC
>NZ_JBEBOW010000132.1:0-10251 GCF_040396215.1 Diaphorobacter ruginosibacter
CTGGCATGGAACGCGAATGCGATCTGCCTTTCCGCTGCGCCGGTGGCGCTGGAGCGCGGCATCTTCGAGAAGCATGGGCTCAAGGTCGAGCTCGTGAATTTCGCGGGTTCGACCGACCAGTTGCTTGAGGCGATTGCGACATCCAAGGCCGACGCGGGCGTGGGCATGATTCACCGCTGGATCAAGCCACTGGAGTCGGGCTTCGACGTGAAGCTGGTCGGCAGCTCGCACGGTGGCTGCTCCCGTCTCGTCGGCTACGAGGCGGCGGGCGTGACCAGTCTCGCCAAGCTCAAGGGCAAGACGATTGCGGTCTCGGATCTGAACGCGCCCGGCAAGAATTTCTTCTCGGTGCTGCTTGCCAAGGCGGGGCTCGATCCCGAGCGCGATGTGCAGTGGCGGCAGTTCCCGGGCGACATGCTCGGCCTTGCGGTGGAGAAGGGCGAGGCGCAGGCGATTGCCGACGGTGACCCGAACCTGTTGCTGATCCAGCGCCGCACCAAGGGGCTGGTCGATCTGGCGACGAATCTCTCGGGTGAATATGCGGCCAAGACCTGCTGCGTGCTCGGTGTGAGCGGCGCGATGGTGCGCAACGACAAGGGCACGGCGGCGGCGCTCACGCGTGCCATCGTCGAGGCCTCCGACTTCGTGGCCGACAACCCGGCCGAGACCGCACGCATCTACAGCCCCTACACCAAGGTGGCCGAGAGCGAGCTGCGCGCGGTGCTTGCGACGCTCACGCACCGCAGTCACCCGGTGGGCAAGAATCTCAAGGACGAAATCGAGTTCTATGCGCGCGACTTCAAGCTCGTGAAAGTGCTCAAGCCCACGACCGATCCCGCGCGCTTCGCGTCGCATGTGTTTGCCGATGTGCTGACCTGAAGCTGGCCTGTGTCGGAGGTTTGGGTCGCATGGATTCTGGAGTGGCTGCTGGCCGCGCAGTTCGCGCTGCGCGATGGCCTGCATGCACTTGGGCTAACGCCGCTGGTCGCCGGTCAGCCTGCGTGGCCGTTCGCGCTGCGACTGTCCGCCGAGATGATGTGGATCGATCCGGGGCATGCGCGGCGCGTGGCGATCACGGGCATCTGTGTGGCGACTGCGGTGCTTTTCTTCGTGATCGCCATCGCGGTCGCGCTGTGGCGCAGGCGGGTGCGCAGCACGCTGGTCGCGGGCTTGCTTGGGGTTGCATTCATCGCTGTGTTGGCGGCGCCCTGGCCTGCACCGCATCTGCTGTTTGCACCTGCGGTGCCGACCAGTCTGCATCGTTCCGACAGCGGATTTCGTCCCGCTGGAATCATGCATGGTCAAGCGCTTTTTCAACAGCATTGCGCGCAATGCCACGGTGCGGATGCGCGAGGGCAGGGGCCGCTCGCGGGCACGCTGGGGCGTTGGCCGCCCGATCTGACCAGGGGGCTGCTGTGGAAGCGGCTCGAAGGCGAGCTGTTCTGGCGCGTGCGCCACGGCATGCGCGACGAGCGTCTCGCGCGCGAGACCATGCCGGGCGCATCGCCGTCGCAGCTCTCGGATGCCGACATCTGGCAGGTGCTCGACTATCTGCAGGCGCGCGCCTCGGGCCAGTCGCTGCGCGATCTGGGGGCCTGGGAGCGGCCTGTGCGCATGCCCACGTTTGCGCTGCGCTGCCGCTATGGTGCGGAGCGTCGCAGCGATGGGTTGAAGGGGCAGCGCGTGCTGCTGGTTCTGCCTTCCAAAGCGCCATCGCCCGCGTCGCAGGAAGACCCGCGCATGGTCTCGGTCACGGTGGGCTCGCGTGCCGATGTCGCCGATCCCGAATGCCTTGCCGATGATGCGCAACTGCTGCCCGCGCTGGCCCTGCTGCTGGGCGAGAGCGAGCAGGACGCGCGTGGCTTTCAGCTGCTCGCGGATCGCGATGGCTGGTTGCGTGCACGCTCGGCACCGGGGCGCTCCGCATGGTCCGAGGACGATCTTGTCTGCCGCACCGGAGCGCAGCGCGTGGACAAGCCGGTAGTTGATTCAAACGCGCAGGGATTGGATGCGCTCTTGCGGCGCATGGATGACGATCCGGTGCGGCCCGTGCGCGCCGGTTTTCCGCATTGAAAATCGCAGAACCTAACGCGTTTTTCTTCGTTGGAATCCGCGCGTTCGCTGGCGATCATGAGGGCATTCATTCACTCATTCATCCATTCACAGGAGAAGCAAGATGCCCGTTCAAATCATTGGAATGATCCAGCCGCACGAAGTGTCCGAAACCATTGCGCGCAAGGGGCCTGCGGTCGATCCGGCCTATGTGCGCGCCTTTGCGCAGGCCCATGAATATGCGGGCTTCGATCGCGTGTTGGTGCCCGCGAGCTCGACCAGTCCCGACACCTTGCTCACGGTGGCCTATGCGGCGGCGGCGACGCAGAAGGTGAAGTTCCTGCTCGCGCACCGTCCGGGCTTTGTCGCGCCCGCGCTTGCGGCGCGCCAGCTGGCCACGCTCGATCACTACACCAATGGTCGTCTCGCGGTGCACTACATCAGCGGCGGATCGGATGTGGACCAGCAGCGCGACGGCGATTTTCTGAACCATGACGAGCGCTACGCGCGCACCGATGAATACCTCGGCATCCTGCGCCGCGTGTGGACCGAGACCAAGCCGTTCGACCATGAAGGCAAGTACTACAAGGTCAAGGGCGCGGCCTCCGAGGTGAAGCCACTGCAGCAGCCCATCGTGCCGATCTTCTTCGGCGGCGCGTCCGAGCCCGCGCTGCAGGTGGCGGGCAAGCATGCCGATGTCTACGCGCTGTGGGGCGAGTCGCTCGCGCAGTCGGAAGACCTGGTGCGCCGCGTGCGCGCCCAGGCTGCTGCCCATGGCCGCAACGTCGAGTTCAGCATCTCGTTCCGTCCCATCATCGCCGAGACCGAGGAGCTGGCCTGGGACAAGGCCGCGCAGATTCTTGAGAAGACCGAGCAGCAGCAGGTGCAGATCTCGCATGCGCGTGGCGCCGGACCGCAGCAAAGTGAAGGTGCCCGGCGCCTCTTGGCCGATGCGGCCAAGGGCGACCGAGTGGATGAACGTCTGTGGACGGCGATAGCGCGCGTGACCGGCGGGCGCAGCAATTCCACTTCATTGGTGGGTACGCCCGAGCAGGTGGCCGAGGCGCTGCTCAAGTACTACGAACTCGGCATCACCACCTTCCTGCTGCGCGGTTTTGATCCGCTGGTCGACACCATCGGCTACGGCCGCGAACTGATTCCGCTGATCCGCGAAAAGGTCGCGCAGCGCGACGCCCTGAACGCCAGCCAATCCGAACGCAAGGCGGCTTGAGCATGAACGCATCGCTCAGTTGGGCCGACACCGCGCGCGTGCTCGCGGCGGAGTTCGGCAGACGCGCCGCGCAGCATGACCGCGACGGCACGTTCCCGCATGAAAACTTTGCGGATCTGCATGCGGCCGGATTGCTGGCGCTGGCCGCACCCAGGGCGCTGGGCGGGCAGGGTGCCACCAGCACGCAACTGGCCGAGGTGCTGGGCGCCATCGGCTACGGCTGCCCGGCCACCGCGCTGGTGCTGAGCATGCAGTACATCCAGCAGCGACAGGCGGGCCGGGCCGGTTCGCCGTGGCCCGAGGCCTTGGCGCGCAAACTGGTGACGGATGCGGTGGAGCGTGGCGCGCTGATCAACGCGCTGCGCGTCGAGCCCGAGCTCGGCTCGCCCGCGCGTGGCGGATTGCCCGCCACCGTGGCCACGAAGACGCCCGACGGCTGGCGGATTTCCGGCCGCAAGATCTATTCGACGGGCTCGCCCGCATTGCGCTGGCTTGCGGTCTGGGCGCGTACCGACGAAGCCGTTCCCCGCGTGGGGACTTTCCTGGTGCGCGCCGACGATCCCGGCGTGCTCATCGAGGAAACCTGGGACCACCTCGGCCTGCGCGCGAGTGGCAGCCATGATGTGGTGCTCGACGGCGTGCTGACGCCCGCCGATCACGCCATCGGTCTGGTGTCGCCAAGCGCGGCTCCGGCCAAGGACGGGGTATTTCAGGCGGAGATGACCCTGCTGCTCGGCGCGCTCTACGACGGCGTGGCCCGCGCGGCGCGGGACTGGCTGGTGGCGTTCTTGAACGAACGCGCGCCCGCCAACCTCGGCGCGCCGCTCGCGAGCCTGCCCCGGTTTCAGGAGGCCGTGGGGCGGATCGAAGGGCAGTTGCTCTCCAACCGCGTGCTGCTCGCGCGGCTTGCTGCCGATCTCGATGCCGGAGTGCCCACTTCGGCGACGGACGCGGGGCTGGTGAAGAACCTGGTCATGGCGCAGGCCATCGCCGTGGTGCAGGACGCGCTGTCGCTCTCCAGCAATCACGGGCTCTCGCGGCGCAACCCGCTCGAGCGGCACCTGCGCGACGTGCTCTGTGGTCGGGTGCATACGCCTCAGGAGGACAGTGTCCTGCTGGCTGCGGGGCGGGCGGCGCTGGAAAACGGACGATGAATCCGCCCCGGACGGGCGATGCCTGCGTCTTTCTGTGGGTTTTTTGCCGAGGCGAAAGCATTAATTTCCTGCCTTAATCATGTATAGATTGCCATGGCTCTTGCTGCAGTGCAGCGGGAAGTAACGGGCTGTCATAAAATCGCACCCCCGAGGCACGCGGGCTGCCGGTTTCAGGCGGCCTGCCCATCCAGGCGAAAACCCCATGAATGTTCCGATTGCGCTGGCTGCCCTGCAGGCGCAGGGCGAAGAGCCCACCCGTTTGCGTGAAATTCCGTACAACTACACCTCGTTTTCCGACCGGGAAATCGTGATCCGGCTGCTGGGCGCGTCCGCATGGGGCGTGCTCGATCAATTGCGCCGCGAACGCCGCACGGGCCGATCCGCCCGCATGCTGTACGAGGTGCTGGGCGACATCTGGGTGGTCCAGCGCAATCCCTATCTGCAGGATGACCTGCTGCACAACCCCGATCGTCGCAAGATGCTGGTCGAGGCGCTCTCCCACCGCCTGTCCGAAATCGAAAAGCGCCGCCAGCCCAAGGAAGACGCCGAGCGCGACCGTCTGGTCGGCATTCTGGTTGCGGCCGCGCGCCGCGCCATCGACGAGTTCGACTCCACGCTGGTCGAGGCGGGCGAGCTGCGCAAGAAGGTGCAAAAGCGCCTTGGCAAGCACACGGCCAAGGACAACATCAAGTTCGACGGCCTCTCGCGCGTGTCCCATGTGACCGACGCGACCGACTGGCGCGTGGAATACCCCTTCGTCGTGCTCACCCCCGACACCGAGGCAGAAATGGCCGAGCTGGTGCGCGCGAGCATCGAGCTTGAATTGACCATCATTCCGCGCGGAGGCGGCACCGGCTACACCGGCGGCGCGATTCCGCTGACCTGGCGCAGCGTGGTGATCAACACCGAAAAGCTCGAAGCCATGACCGAGGTCGAGATGCGCAGCCTGCCGGGCGTGGACCGCGAGGTCGGCACGATCTGGACCGAGGCCGGCGTGGTCACCCAGCGCGTGGCCGATGCGGCCGAGCGCGCGGGCTTCGTGTTCGCGGTCGATCCGACTTCTGCGGAAGCCTCCTGCATCGGTGGCAACATCGCGATGAACGCGGGCGGCAAGAAGGCCGTGCTGTGGGGTACGGCGCTCGACAATCTGGCGAGCTGGCGCATGGTGACTCCGCAGGCCGAATGGCTCGAAGTCACGCGCGTCAATCACAACCTCGGCAAGATCCACGACGCCGAAATGGCAAGCTTCGAGCTGCAGTATTTCGCGGCCGACGGCAAGACGCCGCTGCGCACCGAGCGCCTCGACATTCCGGGCCGCACCTTCCGCAAGGAAGGTTTGGGCAAGGACGTGACCGACAAATTCCTCTCGGGCCTGCCCGGCGTGCAGAAGGAAGGCACGGACGGCCTGATCACCAGCGCACGCTGGATCGTGCACCGCATGCCCGAGCACACGCGCACCGTGTGTCTGGAGTTCTTCGGCAACGCCAAGGACGCGGTGCCGAGCATCGTGGAAATCAAGGACTTCATGTTCGCCGAGCAGAACCGCTCGGGCGTGCTGCTGGCGGGCCTTGAGCATCTGGACGACCGTTATCTGAAGGCCGTGGGCTACGCCACCAAGAGCAAGAAGGGCAACGGCCACTTGCCCAAGATGGTGCTGATCGGTGACATCTCAGGTGACAACGCCGACGACGTGGCGCAGGCCACGGCCGAGGTGGTGCGCATCGCCAACTCGCGCAATGGCGAGGGCTTCATCGCCGTGAGCGCCGAGGCGCGCAAGAAGTTCTGGCTCGACCGCAAGCGCACCGCCGCCATCAGCCGCCACACCAACGCCTTCAAGGTCAATGAGGACGTGGTGATCCCGCTGCCGCGCATGTGGGAGTACACGGACGGCATCGAGCGCATCAACATCGAGCTGTCGCTGCGCAACAAGCTCAAGCTGTGCGATGCGCTCGAAGAGTTCTTCGCGCGCGGCAATCTGCCGTTGGGCAAACAGGACGATGCGGGCGAAATCCCGTCGGCCGAGCTGCTGGAAGACCGCGTGAGCCAGGCGCTGGCGCTCGTGGCTGAAGTGCGCGGGCTGTGGCAGAGCTGGCTCGACAATGTCGAGACGCTGTTCCCGCAATTGCAGGACCACACGCTGCGCGCGAGTTGGAAGACGCAGCTCAAGGCGCCGTTTGCGCAGATCTTCAGCGGTGCGGCGTTCCAGCCGATCCTCGCAGAGGTGAACGACATCCACAAGCGCGTGCTCAAGGGCCGCGTCTGGGTTGCGCTGCACATGCACGCGGGCGATGGCAACGTGCATACCAACATCCCCGTGAACAGCGACGACTACGACATGCTGCAGACCGCGCACGAAGCCGTGGCCCGCATCATGGTGCTGGCGCGCAGCCTCGACGGCGTGATCTCCGGAGAGCACGGCATCGGCATCACCAAGCTGGAATTCCTGACCGATGAGGAACTCGCGCCGTTCGCTGAATACAAGCGCAAGGTCGATCCGCACGGCTATTTCAACCGTGGCAAGCTGATCCGCAACCAGGACGATCTGCAGGCCGAGCAGGGCAGGCTGCAGTCCGATCCCGCGCATGCGCATGCGCATTCGCGCGCGTCGCTGATGTTCGCCGACCTGACCAATGCCTACACACCCTCGTTCGGGCTGATGGGGCATGAATCGTTGATCATGCAGCAAAGCGACATCGGCGCGATCGCCGATTCGGTCAAGGACTGCCTGCGCTGCGGCAAGTGCAAGCCGGTGTGCGCCACGCACGTGCCGCGCGCCAACCTGCTGTACAGCCCGCGCAACAAGATCCTGGCGACGTCGCTGCTGGTCGAGGCGTTCCTCTATGAAGAGCAGACGCGCCGCGGCGTGTCGATCAGGCACTGGCAGGAGTTCGAGGACGTCTCCGAGCACTGCACGGTCTGCCACAAGTGCTTCACGCCCTGTCCGGTCAAGATCGACTTTGGCGACGTCACCATGAACATGCGCAACCTGTTGCGCAAGATGGGCAAGAAGAGCTTCCGTCCGGGCAACAAGATGGCCATGGCGATGCTCAACGCGACCAATCCCGACACCATCAAGCTGCTGCGCGGGGCGATGGTCAACGTGGGCTTCAAGGCGCAGCGCGCGGCGGTGGACCTGTTTGGCGCAGTGAGCCGCAAGCAGACGGCGCATCCACCCGCGACGGTGGGCGCGCCGCCGCTCAAGGAAGAGATCATTCACTTCGTGAACAAGAAGCTTCCCGGCGGCCTGCCCAAGCGCACGGCGCGCGCGCTGCTCGACATCGAGAACAAGGACTACGTGCCGATCATCCGCGATCCGAAGACCACCAGTTCGGACACCGAGGCCGTGTTCTACTTCCCGGGTTGCGGCTCCGAGCGGCTGTTCAGCCAGGTCGGGCTCGCAACGCAGGCCATGCTGTGGCATGCGGGCGTGCAGACGGTGCTGCCGCCGGGCTATCTGTGCTGCGGCTATCCGCAGCGCGGCTCGGGCCAGTTCGACAAGGCCGAGAAGATGATCACCGACAACCGCGTGCTGTTCCACCGCGTTGCCAACACGCTCAACTACCTCGACATCAAGACCGTGGTGGTGAGCTGCGGCACCTGCTACGACCAGTTGCAGGGCTATCAGTTCGACAAGATCTTTCCCGGCTGCCGCATCATCGACATCCACGAGTACCTGCTCGAGAAGGGCATCACGCTCGCGGGCAAGGGAGCGTACATGTACCACGATCCCTGCCATACGCCGATGAAGCTGCAGGAGCCCATGAAGACGGTGAAGGCGCTGATCGGCGACAACGTGCTCAAGAGCGAGCGCTGCTGCGGCGAGTCGGGGACGCTGGGCGTGACGCGCCCGGACATCTCGACGCAGATCCGCTTTCGCAAGACCGAGGAAATCCGCAAGAGCGAGGCCAGGATGCGCGACGCCGGCCTGGCTGGCGCCAAGGACAATCTGAAGATCCTCACCAGCTGCCCGAGCTGCCTGCAGGGGCTGAGCCGCTATCAGGATGACCTGCAGAACGGCCTTCTGGAGGCGGATTACATCGTCGTCGAAATGGCCCGTGAAATCCTCGGCGAGAACTGGATGCCCGACTACGTGCGGCGCGCCAATGACGGCGGCATCGAGCGGGTGCTGGTGTGACGGCGGCCGCTGCTCCCGAATGCGCGCTATGCGCACAGGACGGCGGCGCGCTGGTCTGGCGCGGTGAAAAACTGCGGCTGATCCGGGCAGCGGAAGAGGGCTTTCCGGCCTTCTACCGCGTGGTCTGGAATGCGCACGAGGCCGAGCTGTCCGACCTCACGGATGCAGACCGCAACCTCTGCATGCACGCGGTCGCCGTGGTGGAGCGCGCCATGCGCGAGACGCTGGCGCCAGCCAAGATCAACCTCGCCGCCCTGGGCAACATGGTGCCGCACCTGCATTGGCATGTGATTGCGCGCTACGGCTGGGACAGCCACTTCCCCGCATCCGTCTGGGCCAGTCCGCAGCGTGGGCGCAACCCGGACAGGGAAGCCGCCGTCGCCGCACAATTGAGCCTGCTGGATGCCCGGCTGGCCGAACGCCTCTCGGCGCTTTTCGGCTGACCCGGCGCTGATTTTCCGCAGGCGGACCGCGCGGCGCCACAATGCCCGCATGGCCCGCCGCCGCTACCTTTGAAGGGAGAAACCACCATGGCAGGACTTCGTCCAGGCTCGCCGCTTCCTGAATCCATCACGGTGCACGAGCAGTCTCGCGCGCTGGAGGTGCGCTTCAGCGATGGCGCGAGTTTCCGCATTCCATTCGAGCTGATGCGCGTGTATTCGCCATCCGCCGAGGTGCAGGGCCATGGCCCCGGCCAGGAAGTGCTGCAGACCGGCAAGCGCCACGTAACGCTGCTGGGCCTGGAGCCGGTGGGCAACTATGCGATCAAGCCGACGTTCTCCGACGGCCACGACAGCGGCATCTTCTCGTGGGATCTGCTGTATGAATTGGGCCGCAACGAAGCGGCGCTCTGGGCCGAATACGAGTCCCGACTGCAGGCCGGGGGCATCGACCGGGACACGCCGATGCCCGGGAAAAAGGGCCACGGCTGCGGCGGCCACTGACTGCGTTGTCCTGAGTCACAATTCCAACCGTTTATCTTCAAGTCCCACATGAGCGCGGGGTTGTCGCTGTACCTCGGCGATGCGCGCGCCTAGCATCACATCATGAGCAACACACATTTCGGATTCCAGACCGTCGACGAGAAAGACAAGGCGCGCCACGTGCGCGGCGTGTTCGACTCCGTCGCTTCCAAATATGACGTGATGAACGATCTCATGTCCGGCGGCCTGCATCGCGCCTGGAAGGCTTACACGGTCATGGTCGCCAACCTCAAGGAGGGCGATCAGGTGCTCGACATCGCCGGCGGCACGGGCGACCTGGGGCTGGCGTTTTCGAAGAAAGTGGGCGCGAGCGGCACCGTTGTCCACACCGACATCAACGAGGCCATGCTGCGCGTGGGCCGCGACCGGCTCATCAACAAGGGCGTGGTGCTGCCCACGCTGGTGTGCGACGCCGAGAAACTGCCTTTCCCGGACAATCATTTCGACCTGGTGAGTGTCGCATTTGGACTACGGAACATGACGCACAAGGAGCAGGCGCTCAAGGAGATGTGCCGCGTGCTCAGGCCGCGCGGCCGCCTGCTGGTGCTGGAGTTCTCGAAAATCGCCAAGCCGCTGGAGAAAGCCTACGACTGGTATTCCTTCAACGTGCTCCCCCGTATCGGAAGCATGGTCGCCGGCGATGCCGACAGCTATCGCTACCTGGCCGAATCGATCCGCATGCATCCGGGCCAGGAA
>NZ_JBEBOW010000133.1:0-10200 GCF_040396215.1 Diaphorobacter ruginosibacter
GTCTACGAGCACCGGCCGGGCCGGACCATCACCGACAACGACAACATCCAGTTCTCGCTGCTCACCATGAATGCGCATCCCATGCACTGCGACGCCCACTTCGCGGGCAAGAGCGAGTTCGGCCGGCTGCTGGTCAACAGCGGCCTGTCGCTCGCCGTGGTGCTGGGCATGACCGTGAACGACGTGAGCGCCAAGGCCATCGCCAATCTGGGCTGGAAGGAAATCAAGCTCACGGCGCCCGTGTTCGGCGGCGACACGCTGTACGCCGAGTCCGAGGTGCTGGAGGTGCGCCCCTCCAGGAGCCGTCCCACGCAGGGCATCGTCACCACCAGGACGCGAGGCTTCAATCAGGACGGGGTCATGGTGATGGAGTTCATCCGCATGTCGCTGGTCGCCCGGCGCGGCCATGGCGTGGACGATCTCTGATGCGGACGCATCCCGCGCACCATGCCGTTATCGGCTGACTCTAGATAGAAATACCAAGGAGACAACACCATGAAATTGCCATTCAGGGCAGCGCGCGCGGCATTGGCCGCGCTGGGATTGACGGTCCTCGCCCATGCCGCGTCCGCCGCGTACCCGGACAAGCCCATCCGCATCGTGGTCGGCTTCCCGCCAGGGCAGGCGACGGACATGATCGCGCGCATCGCCGCCAAGAAGCTGCAGGACACGCTGGGCCAGCCGGTGGTGGTGGACAACAAGCCCGGCGCGGCGGGAATCATCGGCTCGGAGATGGTGGCCAAGTCGCCTCCCGACGGATACACGCTGCTGGTGGGATCCAGCGGCACCATGGCCATCAATCCGAGCCTGTATTCCAAGCTGCCTTACCACCCGCTCAAGGACTTCGAGCCGATCACCAATCTGTCGGTGGTGCCTTTGTTCCTGGCGGTGAATCCCACGGTGCCCGCGCAAAGCGCTCTTGACCTGGTGAAGCTGGCCAAGGCCGCGCCGGGGAAGATCAACTATGGTTCCGGCGGCAGCGGCGTGACCAGCCATCTGACGATGGAACTGCTCAAGCATCAGTTGGGCATCGATCTGACGCACGTTCCCTACAAGGGCAGCCCGGCGGCGGTGACCGACCTGATCGGCGGCCAGATCAGCGCGATGATCGACACCGGTCCGGCGCTGCTGCCGCACATGCGCACGGGCAAGCTCAGGGTCCTCGCGGTGGCAAGCGAAAAGCGCAACGCCGCGGCGCCCAATGTCCCGACCATGGAAGAGGCCGGCCTGGGACGTTTCGTGGCCCCGGCCTGGGTCGCCATCGCCGCGCCCAAGGGAACGCCCAAGGAAATCGTCGATACGCTGAACAAGGTGTTCGCCACCAACTGGCGCGATGCGCCCGACGTGAAGGAGCAGCTCAATGGACTGGGCGCGGAAACTTCCTGGATGACGCCCGATGAATTCACCAAATTCATCCAGGCCGAAATCGACAAGTGGGCGGTGGCGGTGAAACTTTCCGGCGCGAGGGTGGACTGAGGCATGACGCATTCCGACTCCCGATTCACCCGCTGCGCGAGCCTGTCCGCGCAGCTCGCGGATTACGCAACCGGCTTCGCGCTGGACGCCGTTCCGCGGGAAGTGCGCGTGCGCGCGGCCCATCTGATGCTGGATGCGCTGGGCATTGCGCTGGCATCGACGCAGTGGGACTTTTCCCGCACCACGCTGGCCGGCCTGCGCGAGCTTGCCGGGCCGGGCGGCGATGTTCCCGTGATCGGCTTCGCGCAGAACCTGCCGATGCGCGACGCGGTGATCATGAACGCCTTGCTGATCCACGGCCTGGATTATGACGACACGCATCCCAGCGGAGTCATCCACGCGACCACCTCCATCCTGCCCGCATCGCTGGGCCTGGCGACGCGCCTGAACGCATCCGGGCGGGATCTGCTGGCTGCCTACCTGCTGGGCATGGAGACGGCGACGCGCCTGGGCGCGGCGGCGAAAAGCGGCTTCCATCAGGTGGGCTTCCATCCCACGGGGCTGATCGGCACCTTCGGCTGCACCTTCGCGGCGGCCAGGCTGCTGGGGCTCGACAGCGCGGCGACGATCAATGCGCAGGGCATCGCCCTGTCGGTGGCCTCCGGCAGCCTGGAGTGCCTCGAGGACGGCTCGTGGACCAAGCGCCTGCATCCGGGATGGGCGGGCGCATCGGGCATCACCGCGGCCACCATGGCCAGGCACGGCTTTGTCGGCCCGCGCGCCGCCTACGAGGGGCGCTTCGGCCTCTATGCCAGCCACCTCGGCCCGCTGCTGGACAAGTGCGACCTCGGCATGATCACGGCGGGCCTGGGCAGCGATTGGGAAACGCTCAACGTCGCCATCAAGCCCGTGCCCGCATGCCACTTCACCCACGCGTTCGCCGATGCGGCGGGCATCCTCTCGGGGGAGTGGGGCGGCGCGGACATCAAGCGCATCATCGCCAAGGTTCCGCCCGGAGCGATGAAGGCGGTGTGCGAGCCCATGGAGAAGAAGCTGCATCCATCCAACGCCTACGAAGCGCAATTCAGCGTGCCGTATTCCGTCGCCACGGGACTGCGTTTCGGCCGCTTCACGCTCGACGCGCTGGATGCCGCCGCCTGGCAGGATCCGCTGACGCTGGCGATCGCCGCGAAAGTGGAGTGCGTGCCCGATCCCGAGGCGGATTTCCCGCGCTACTACGGCGGCGAAGTGATCGTCGAACTGCAGGACGGCCGCACCCTGCGGCACGCCGAGCCGGTCAATCGCGGCGCTCCCGGGCGCCCGATCGGCAACCAGGACATCGTCGCCAAATTCTATGAAAACGCCACCCGCGCCGTTGACCGCGCCCATGCCGACAACGTGCTCAACGCCGTTCTCGGCATCGAGGATGCGAGCGCCGCGGAACTTTCCCGACTGCTGGGCGTGAAAGCCCGTATGGAGAACCAATCATCATGAATGCACGCCAACCCGCCACCACGCACGATGCGGAACAGGAAGGGCTGATCCTGGACATGCTCGACCGCTTCCTCGCCGTGGAAGTCAAGCCCCACGTGCACCGGCTGGAGCATGACGACATCTATCCCGTGGAGATCGTCGAGAAGATGAAGGAGATGGGGCTGTTCGGCTGCATCATCGACCCGGAATACGGCGGCCTGGGCCTGTCCACGAGCACCTATGCCAAGATCATCGAGCGCATGTCGGCGGTGTGGATGTCGATCTCCGGCATCATCAATTCGCACCTGATCATGGCGATGGCGGTGCAGCGCTCGGGAACGGAAGAGCAAAAGCGCAAGTTCCTTCCGCGCTTCGCGAGCGGGGAGCTGCGCGGCGGCGTCGGCCTGACGGAGCCGGACGCCGGCACCGACCTGCAGTCGATCCGCACCGTGGCCGTGCGCGATGGCGACCACTATGTCGTCAACGGCAGCAAGATGTGGATCACCAACAGCATGTACGGCAATTGCCTGGCGCTGCTGGTGAAAACCGATCCCAAGGCGCAACCCGCCCACAAGGGCATGAGCCTGCTGATCGCCGAGAAGGGCGAGGGCTTCATCGTCAGCAAGAAGCTGGAAAAGCTGGGCTACAAGGGCATCGATACCTGCGCGCTGAGTTTCGAGAACTACCGCGTGCCGGCGGACCGGCTGGTGGGCGGCGTGGAAGGCCGGGGCCTGCAGCAGGTGCTCGGCGGCCTGGAGCTGGGCCGCATCAACGTGGCGGCACGCGGGCTGGGCGTGGCGCAGGCCGCGCTGGACGAGGCGGTGGCCTACGCGCAGGTGCGCAAGACATTTGGCAAACCGATTGCGGAGCATCAGGCCATACAGCTCAAGCTGGGCGAGATGGCGACGCGCACGCAGGCCGCGAGGCTGCTGGTGTATGCGGCCGCGCAGGCCTTCGATCGCGGTGAGCGCTGCGACATGGAGGCTGGCATGGCCAAGTATTTCGCCACCGAGGCCGGGCAGGAGAATTCCCTGGAGGCGATGCGCATCTTCGGCGGCTATGGCTATTCCAAGGAATACAACGTCGAGCGTCTCTACCGCGACGCGCCGCTGCTGCTGATCGGCGAAGGCACGAACGAACTGCAGCGCATCATCATCGCCAAGCAGCTGATCGAAAGGAATCCAGCATGAATGCCGTGGACCCATCCCTGCATGCGGCGGGGGAACAGGCTGCGGCCGCGCAGGCCCCGCTGCCGCTGGCCGGCGTGCGCATCATCGCCGTGGAGCAGTATGGCGCGGGCCCGTTCGGCACGCAGCATCTCGCGGACCTGGGCGCGGAGGTCATCAAGATCGAGAACCCGCATGATGGCGGCGACGTGGGGCGCGCGGTGGGCCCGCACTATTTCGGGCCGGGGGACAGCCACTTCTACCAGTCCTTCAACCGCAACAAGAAGAGCATCACGCTGGATCTGAAGCAGCCGCAGGGCCAGGAAGTGCTGCGCGCGCTGGCGGCGACCGCGGACGTGGTCTTCAACAACCTGCGCGGGGACCTGCCGGCCAAGCTGGGCCTGACCTACGAGCAGCTCAAGGAGGTCAACCCGCGCCTGGTATGCGGCCACCTGTCGGCCTACGGCCGCACGGGCTCGCGCGCGGCGTGGCCCGGCTATGACTACCTGATGCAGGCCGAGGCCGGATATCTCTCGCTGACCGGCGAGCCCGATGGACCGCCGGCGCGCATGGGGCTGTCCATCATCGACCTGATGACGGGAACCACCGCCGCGATGGGCGTGCTCGCGGGCGTCATCGGTGCGAGAGCGTCGGGCGTGGGGCGCGACATCGACGTCAGCCTTTTCGACGTGTCGCTGCACAACCTGGCATATGTCGCGACCTGGTATCTGAACGCGGGCGTGGCCATCGGCCGCGAGCCGCGCTCCAGCCATCCGTCGCTCACGCCAAGCCAGTTGTACAGGACAGGCGATGGCTGGATCTTTCTCATGTGCAACAAGGAAAAATTCTTTGGCGTGCTGGCCGAATGCATCGGCAAGCCGGAGTGGGCGAGCGCGCCGCACTACCGCACGTTCAAGGACCGGCTGGAAAACCGCGAGCAATTGACCAGCGAACTCGATGCCGTCTTGCAGACGCGCACGACCGAGGAGTGGATGCGGCGCTTCGCTGGCAAGGTGCCCGCCGCGCCTGTCTACGACGTGCAGCAGGCGCTGGACAGCGACTTCGTCGCGGAGCAGCAGAGGCTGCTGGACTTCGCGCACCCGGGGGGCGATATCCGCATGGTGGCGTCGCCGGTGCGCGCGGGCGCGCATCCCGTGAAGCCGGCGCCCGCCATGGGGGCGGACACGCGTGAGATCCTCGCGCAGGTCGGATACGATGCGGATGCCATCGCCCGACTGCGCGAACGTGCCGTGATATGACCACTGAAACCGAATCCATCGCTCCCAACGCCCCCAGCCTCGCCGTTCTCGGAAGCCAGCCGCGCTACCTGCAGTTGGCGCAAACCCTGTTGAATGAAATAGAGAGCGGCCGCTACCCCGTGGGTACACAGCTGCCCACGGAATTCGAACTGTGCGAGCAGTTCGGGGTGAGCCGGTCCACCGCGCGCGAGGCGGTGAAAAGGCTGGTGAGCCTGGGTTTGGTGGTGCGCCAGCCGCGCGTTGGCAGCACGGTCTGCGCGCGGGTGGCGACCACGGGCTATCGCCAGAGCATCGCCGAGGTGAGCGATCTCTACCAGTACGCCACCGAGACCACGCTGCACATCGAATCCGGCGACATGGTGCAGATCGATGCCATGCAGGCGCAGCAGGTGGAGGGCGCGGCGGGCGAGACATGGCTGCATCTGCTGGGCCGCCGGCACGTGGCCGCCAGCAGCGATCCCATCTGCGTGACGGAGCTGTGGATCCATCCGGCCTTTCGTTCCGTGCAGGGCCTCAAAGGCCCGTTGAGCCGCGCGGTGCACGCGGTCATCGAAGAGCAGTTCGGCGAGGTCATCACCTCTGTCGAACAGGAAATCCGGGCGCTGGTGCTCAGCGACGCCCATGCCGACGAACTGGGCGCGGCCCGCGGCAGCGCGGGGCTGTGGGTCTGCCGCAAATACCGCAACAAGCTCCAGCAACTGGTGGAGCTGGCCATCAGCATCCATCCGGCGGACCGCTTCAGCTATACCACGGTGCTGCGTCGTGAATGGGGCGTGGGCGCCCGGACAGGAAACAAATAAATGAAAAGCACCTGGATACCTCTTGCCGTGACGCTGGCCATTCAGTCGATGGTGGCGATGGCGTTGCTGACGCTGCCGGTCATGGCGCCCGAGGCGGCCAGCTCGCTTGGCGTTTCGCCGGCCCTGGTGGGAGTCTATGTCGCCATCGTCTACGGCGGAGCCATGTTCGCCAGCCTGGCGGCCGGAACCGCGGTGAAACGATGGGGGGCGATCCGCGTCAGCCAGCTGGGACTGCTGCTGTGCGCTTTCGGGCTGGCGCTGTGCGCGGTCAGCTCGGTCGTGGCGATTGCCATCGGAGCGCTGCTGATCGGCCTGGGCTACGGCCCGATCACCCCAGCCAGCTCGCACCTGCTGGCGAAAACGACGGCTCCCGAGCGCATGTCGCTGGTTTTCTCGGTGAAGCAGACCGGCGTCCCGCTGGGAGGCGTGTTCGCGGGCGCGATCGTGCCGGGCGCCGCGCTGATGCTGGGATGGCAGGGCGCCTTGCTGGTCGCCGCCGCCGCCAACCTGCTGTGCGCGGCCATCGCGCAGCCGCTTTGCCGGAGCCTGGACGCGGATCGGGACAGCGCCCAGCCCCTGGTCCTGGGCAGCCTCTCGCAGCCGATCCGGCTGGTGCTGAAACATCCCGCGCTGCGCATGCTGGCGGCATGCTCGTTCGTCTTTTCGATGGTGCAGCTCTCGCTGACCACCTACCTTGTGACCTATCTTCACGACGCGCTTGCGTACACCCTGATCGCCGCGGGCGCCGTGCTTTCGGTGGCGCAGGTGGGGGGAATCGCGGGACGCGTGCTGTGGGGGTGGGTGGCAGACCGCTACATGGGCGCGCGCAACATGCTCGCCGCCCTGGCGGCCTTGATGGCGGTATCCGCCATCGCAGCGGCGATGTTCAGCGCCGACATGCCGCCGCTGCTGATCATGGCGGTGCTGGTGGTGTTCGGCGCGACGGCGATCGGATGGAATGGCGTGTACCTGGCCGAGGTGGCCCGGCAGGCGCCGGCGGGCCTGGCCAGCGTGGCGACGGGCGGAACCCTGGCCATCACCTTCCTGGGCGTGGTGCTGGGGCCGCCGGTGTTCGGGGCCATGGTGGAGCTGTCCGGCACCTACCGGATCAGCTTCGCGCTGCTGGCCGTTCCCACCCTGGCCTGCTGCGTGCTGCTGCTTTTGGGGCGCAAGAGCGAACGGCTGTCCGCAGCATCCTGACGATTTTTTTCACTTGCCCCATGCAAAAGAACATGAACCAGCGCAGCTATCTTTTCGTGCCCGGAGACCGGCCGGAGCGCTTCGACAAGGCGCTCGCCAGCGGCGCGCATGCCGTGATCCTCGACCTGGAAGACGCGGTTTCCCCCGAACGCAAGGCAGCCGCGCGCGAAGCCGTGCGCGAGTGGCTCGGGCACGCCGGCGAGCAGGTCATCCTGCGTGTCAATCCGGCGTCGACGACGTGGTTCGAGGACGACTGCGCGTTGCTTGCCAGCGGCGCGGTGCGCGGCGTCATGCTGCCCAAGTCGGAGCGCCACGAGGAACTGCGCGCGCTGGCGCAGCGCCTGTCGGGCGATCAGATTCTGATCCCGCTGGTCGAGACGGTGAGCGGCTTTTTCCAGATGGCGTCGATCGCGGGGGCGCCGCGCGTGCAGCGCCTGGCCTTCGGGTCGTTCGATTTCATGTCGGACTCCGGCATCCAGGGCGATGGCGCGGAGCTGGATGCCGTCCGCACGCAATTCGTGCTGCATTCGCGCCACGCGGGCCTGCTGGCGCCGATCGACGGGGTGTCGCTGGCGACCCACGATGTCGCGCAGCTGGAGGCGGATGTCCGTCGCTCCAGGCGTTGGGGCTTTGGCGCCAAGCTGTGCATCCATCCCAATCAGGTGAGCGCCGTCCATCAGGGGTTTGCTCCGACGCAGGCCGAGACCGCATGGGCCCGCAAGGTGGTGCTGGCCCTGGCATCCGGGCCGCTGGGCGCCATCGCGGTGGATGGAAAACTGGTGGACAAGCCGGTGGCCATGCTCGCGCAGTCCATTCTCGACGAGGCTCAGGCCTCTTGATGCCGCGCGCCTGACCGGGCTGCGCAAGAAACCGCGCGGCCCGGTGCGGGTTGCAAATCTGGGATGATTGGCGCCAAGCAACTTCCCGGAAGAATCGTCATGACCACTGCAACCAGCACACCTGCATCGCCGACGGCAAGCCCGGCATTGCCGCGTCTCACTTCGCTGTCGCACGGCGGCGGC
The DNA here is from genome assembly GCF_040396215.1 of Diaphorobacter ruginosibacter. Lineage (GTDB taxonomy): Bacteria > Pseudomonadota > Gammaproteobacteria > Burkholderiales > Burkholderiaceae_C > Diaphorobacter_A > Diaphorobacter_A ruginosibacter_A. The sequence goes on from NZ_JBEBOW010000133.1 coordinate 8,337, forward strand.
TGCGGCTGCAAGATCGCGCCGGGCGTGCTCTCCGAGATCCTGAAATCGAGCGGCGCGAATGCGGTGATTCCGCCAGAGTTGATGGTCGGCATCGAGACCGCCGACGACGCCGCCGTCTACAGGCTCAACGACTCGCAGGCGCTGGTGGCGACGACCGATTTCTTCATGCCGATCGTGGACGACCCCTATGAGTTCGGGCGCATCGCCGCGACCAATGCGCTGTCCGATGTCTACGCCATGGGCGGCAAACCCATCATGGCGCTGGCGTTGGTTGCCATGCCGGTCAACCAGTTGCCGCTCGATGTGATCGGCGCCATCGTGCGCGGCGGCCAGGATGTGTGCCGCGCGGCGGGCATTCCCATCGCGGGCGGGCATACGATTGATTCGGTCGAGCCCATTTACGGCCTGGTGGCGATGGGGCTGGTGCACCCGGATCGCGTGCGCCGCAACGCCCAGGCCAGGGCGGGCGATGTGCTGGTGCTGGGCAAGCCGCTGGGTGTCGGCGTCTATTCGGCGGCGCTCAAGAAGCTCCAGCTCGACGATGCGGGCTATCGTGAAATGATCGCCAACACCACGCGCCTGAATACCCCCGGTCCGCTGCTCGCGGAACTGCCCGGCGTGCATGCGATGACCGACGTGACGGGCTTCGGCCTTGCGGGCCATGGGCTCGAGATGGCGCGCGGCGCGGGCAGGCAGGTGGTCGTGGAGTGGTCCAGGGTGCCGCTGCTGCCCGGCGTGCAGCAACTGGCGCAGGACGGCCACGTCACCGGTGCGAGCGGCCGCAACTGGGCGGCCTATGGCGCGGAGGTGCGCATGGCCGAGGGGCTGCCCGCAACCACCCGGAATCTGCTGACGGATCCCCAGACTTCGGGCGGTCTGCTCGTGTCGTGCGCGCCGCAAAGCGTGCAGGAAGTGCTGGAGATTTTCGGGCGCGAGGGATTTGCGTCCGCCGCCGTGGTGGGGCGCGTCGAGGATGGCGAGCCCGTCCTGCGCGTGGAGTGAGCCAGGAGCGGCGTGTCGCCGTGATGGATGATGACATGCCGGCGGCGGTCGCACCGCCTGGCCGGAGCAAGTGTTCGATATCGAATGAGTGAAGAGATGAGTTCCCCATTGGTAGTACGTTCGGCGGTGATTGAAGATACCGCCACCATTTTGCGTTTTATCCGCGATCTGGCGATTTATGAAAAAGCCGAGCATGAGGTGCTGACCACGCAGGCGCACGTGCATCGCACCATCTTCTCGCCGCAGGCGACGGCGCATGCGCTGATCTGCGAACTCGGTGGCGTGCCGGTCGGCATGGCGGTGTATTTCTTCAACTACTCCACATGGCAGGGGCGCAACGGGATCTATCTCGAAGACCTCTACGTGGATCAGGCAGCGCGTGGCAAGGGCGCGGGCAAGGCCTTGCTGAAGGCGCTTGCGCGGATTGCCGTGGAGAAGGATTGCGGGCGGTTTGAATGGAGCGTGCTGGACTGGAACACGCCTTCGATCGAGTTCTATGACAGCTTGGGTGCGTTGCCGCAGAACGAGTGGATACGGTATCGGTTGACGGGGCAGGCGTTGCTGGATCTTGCGGCTTCGTGAGTGGTTCCGTGCTTGGCGGGCTGGTTTGTTTTTGCTTTTGTTGGGTGTTTGCTTTCCGGGGCCGGGAGTGCGCCCGGCGGCGCAGTAACTTTTTGGTCTTGCCCAAAAAGTCACCAAAAATGCGTTTTTGAATACCTGCGGCGGAACTCGCTTCGCGCTGGCGCGCTGCGCTCGGGCAACCGCCGCAAGTCAGTGAGGGAGAGGTGGGGGCGGCACTTTGCTTCGCTCGTGCTGCTTTATCTCCCGACTTCGGGAGATGGGGGGAGTCGGCTTGTTTTTG
>NZ_JBEBOW010000134.1:0-10066 GCF_040396215.1 Diaphorobacter ruginosibacter
AACACGTTCTGAGATCAGGAGGACTTCGAGCCCCTGGTTTTCGGCTGCGCCGGACTCTTCTTGCCCGTCTTTCCGGACTTGCCCGCGGCCGTCGGCCGACTTGCCGGTTTCTTGCCGGACGACGGCTTGCGCGCTTGCGCCGCAGGTTTGGCGCTCACGTTCCTGACGGCGTCCGACGGCACCTCCACCGAACCCGGGGATGCGCTGCCCGCCGCCGACAGCAGCTCATCCGGACAGTTGTCGTTTTGCGACTCCAGCTTCCATAGCTCGACCGGCTTGATCCCCAGTCCCTGGATGCCCAGTTCGCGCGCCGCCGCCTGGCTCAGGTCGATCACCCGCCCCGACACGAAAGGCCCGCGGTCATTGATGCGCACCATCACGATTTTGCCGGTGGACACATTGCGCACGCAGACACGGGAGCCAAACGGCAGGGAGCGGTGCGCGGCCGTCAACTCGCCACGGTCGAAGCGCTCACCGCTCGCCGTCAGCCGTCCGTGGAATTGCCCGCCATACCAGGAGGCCATCCCTTTGTCGACCAGGGTGCCCGGCATGGACAAATCGTCCTCATCCTCATCGTCGTCGTCCCCGCTCCTGTCGGCGGACGCATCCGCCGGCGGCCTCAGGCCGGCGCCGTAGGCTGTCACGCCCTCCCCGGTCTCCGGCTCGCCCGGATAGGGCGTCACCCGGCTCCTGTTGACGCCGATCGCCGCGGAGTCAAGGCTTGTCAGCGGACCGGGCCAATGCGGGCGCAAGGTGACCGACACCGGAGTGTCGCTGGCCGACGCCGCGCCATCCTCATCCTGCAAGGGTTGGACGGAGCATCCGCCAAGCGCCATGCCCATGACAAGGCAGCCGGCAGCCTTGAGAATCCTGCCGGAGCCGATGGAGAGGGGTGCCGCAATGCTCGGCCGGAGTCTTTTCCAGAGGGCGCTATTCATTCACATCGCCCGGAAATGGCGGAACAGGCAAAAGAGTTCGGTAGGTGCCATTACCCGAAAGCATACGATGAGTCTTTGCGCATGATCTAACTTTACGTGCATCCCTGAATCGAGCCCCTCGCGTCGCCCGAAGTTCCCCCGGCCCTGTTCCCCCCCTGAAAACAGCGGCTGCTCCGTCAGCTTTCAGAGGATTCCTGTTACGGGTTGAGGCGATTCTTGCTCCTCATTTGCATTGATTGCAAGGCGTGAATTTCGCAAGTAATTGTCAGTCATAGAAACAAAAAAGCCGACTGCTGTCGGCTTGCTGTTTGCGTCAAGGCAGCGAACTACGGTTCGCGCGCGTCAAATGCCAATGCGTTTGCAGATTTCAAGAGTCACTGCACTTTGGTTCATAGTATAGAAATGCAGGCTTGGCGCACCGCCCTTGCGCAATTGCTCGCACATCGCGGTGACCACATCGAGGCCGAAGGCGCGAATGCTTTCCACATCGTCGCCATAGCCCTGCAGCCGCAGGCGGATCCAGCGCGGGATCTCCGCGCCGCAGGCATCCGAGAAACGCATGAGCTGCGAAGCTCCCATGATCGGCATGATGCCCGGCACCACCGGCACATCGGCGCCAAGCCGGCGCGCGTCGTCCACGAAGCGGAAATAGGCGTCGGCATTGAAGAAATACTGCGTGATGGCCGAGTTCGCTCCCGCCTTGACCTTGGTGGCATAGGCCTTCAGGTCAGCCTCGGCGGAACGCGCCTGCGGGTGCACTTCGGGGTAAGCGGCCACTTCGATATGAAAGTAGTCGCCCGTCGCCTCGCGGATGAATGCCACCAGATCGCTCGCAAACTGGAATTCACCGCCGATGCCGTAGCCGCTGGGCAGATCGCCGCGAAGCGCGACGAGACGGCGCACGCCCATCTCCTTGAGCTGCATGAGCTGCGCGCGCACGCTCTCGCGCGTCGCGCCGATGCAAGAGAAATGCGATGCTGCATCCACGCCCTCGCGGAGAATTTCCTTGACCGTGCCGAAGGTTCCCTCCTGCGTGGAGCCGCCCGCGCCATAGGTCACCGAGCAGAACTCGGGCCTGCGCTCATACAGCTGTGCGCGCACTCCGCGCAGCTTCTGCGCGCCCTCGGGCGTCTTCGGCGGAAAGAACTCGAAGCTGACGGGGAACTCGTTGGTGGTCGCGCTCATCGTCACGTCCCTCTCCTGGCAAAAATGAAAAACTCGCGGTTACCGTCTCCACCCTCAATGGGGGAATCCAGCCATTGCCCGATCGTCAGGCCCACAGATGCGCAGCACTCGCGGATGCGCCGCTCCACCTCGGCATACAACGCCGGATCGCGCACGATGCCGCCCTTGCCGACCTGCCCGGGCTGCAGCTCGAACTGCGGCTTGACCAGCATGAGCAGCCTGCCATCCGCCTTCATCAAAGGCACGAGCGCGGGAAGAATCAGCGTGAGCGAGATGAACGACACGTCACCGGCAATGAAGTCGAACAGCGGCGTGATGTCGACGTTCTCCATGCCCTTGCGCCGTTTGCGCTCCACCGGCAGGGAGCCGTCGGACTTCGCCCTGGCCCTGGCGGCGCGCTCGGCCTTGAAGGCTTCGATGTCCTGCTCCTTGGCGTCGTCGCTATCGTCGTACTCATCATCGACCATGCCGCCATTGCGCATCCATGCGTAGGGCGCGACGGGCTGCGTTTCGTTGTCTTCCTCTTCCTCGACAACCTCGCTGAGCGCCTCGTCGCACGCATCGCGCAGCGACTCGGGAGTCATCGCGCGCGCGTTCAACCCCTCCACGCACACCACGCGGGGATCATTGCGCAGCCGCTCATGCAATTGGGCATGCCCCACATCCACGCCGATCACCTGCGCGGCGCCCTGCTGCAGCATGCAGTCGGTGAAGCCGCCCGTGCTCTGCCCCACATCGAGACAGCGCAGGCCCGCGACCTTGAAACCCGTGGCGGCCAGCGCGCCTTCGAGCTTGAGCCCGCCGCGCGAAATGAACCGGGCCTCCGCCGCATCGAGCAGCTGCACCTCGGCCATCTCGGGAATATCGTCGCCATTCTTGGCAACCTTCTGCCACGGCAGGCCGGAAGCCAGCCGCCACTGCACGCCCGCGGCGATCAGGCGCTGGGCCTGCGAACGCGTGGCGGCATGGCCTTTTTCAACCAGGAAAACATCTGCGCGCATGGCGCCTCCCAAACTTCGGATCGGTGGCTGTCGTGGCTGCCGCGGCCCTCGCCCGCCAGACTGCCGCGAGCGCGGCGGCGGCCAGGGCAGCACCCAAGCCAAGGCCCCGCGACAACCGCATGACGGGCACGCCGGCTGGCGGCGACCCCGGCCCGTGCATCAATAACGGTAGGTGTCGGGCTTGTAAGGGCCTTCCTTCTTCACGCCGATGTATGCCGCCTGCGAATCGGTCAGCTCGGTCAGCATCGCGCCCACCTTCTTCAGGTGCAGGCGAGCGACCTTCTCGTCGAGGATTTTCGGCAGCACATACACCTTGCCCGCTTCATACGCATCCGGCTTGGTGAACAGTTCGATCTGGGCGATCGTCTGGTTGGCGAACGAAGAGGACATCACGAAGCTCGGGTGGCCCGTCGCGCAGCCCAGGTTCACCAGTCGGCCCTTGGCCAGCAGCGTGATCTTCTTGCCATCGGGGAAGGTGATCTGGTCGACCTGCGGCTTCACTTCTTCCCACTGGTACTTCTCGATCGAGGCGACGTCGATTTCATTGTCGAAGTGGCCGATGTTGCAGACGATGGCCTGATCCTTCATCGCCACCATGTGCTCATGGCGGATGATGTCCTTGTTGCCGGTGGTGGTCACGAAGATGTCGGCCTTGTCGGCCGCGTACTCCATGGTCACGACCTTGTAGCCCTCCATGGCGGCCTGCAGGGCGTTGATCGGGTCGATCTCGGTCACCCACACTTGCGCGGACAGCGCGCGCAGCGCCTGCGCGGAGCCCTTGCCCACGTCGCCGTAGCCCGCCACACAGGCCACCTTGCCCGCGATCATCACGTCGGTCGCACGCTTGATGCCGTCCACCAGCGACTCGCGGCAGCCGTACAGGTTGTCGAACTTGGACTTGGTCACCGAGTCGTTCACGTTGATCGCGCGGAACAGCAGCGTGCCCTTGGCGGACATCTCGTTGAGGCGGTGCACGCCGGTGGTGGTTTCCTCGGTCACGCCGATGATCCGGGCGCTCTTGCGGCTGTACCAGTTGGCGTCCTCGGCGAGCCTGGCCTTGATCGCGGCGAACACCACGCGCTCTTCCTCGCTCGTGGGATTGGCCAGCACCGACAGATCCTTCTCGGCCTTCTTGCCCAGATGCATCAGCATGGTCGCGTCGCCGCCATCATCCAGGATCATGTTCGGGCCTTCGCCCTCGGTGTCGGCCGGGCCGAACTCGAAGATCCTGTGGGTGTAGTCCCAATAGTCCGCCAGCGATTCGCCCTTGATGGCGAACACCGGCGTGCCGGTCGCCGCGATGGCGGCGGCGGCGTGATCCTGGGTCGAGAAAATATTGCACGAAGCCCAGCGCACGTCGGCGCCCAGAGCCTTCAGTGTTTCGATCAGCACGGCCGTCTGGATGGTCATGTGCAGCGAACCGGTGATGCGCGCGCCCTTCAATGGCTGGGACTTGGCGAATTCCTCGCGAATGGCCATCAGTCCGGGCATTTCGGTTTCGGCGATCCGGATTTCCTTGCGGCCCCAGTCGGCCAGCGAAATGTCCGCAATGGCGCGGTCTTGAGTCTTGGTGTCCATGGTTTTCTCTCCGTACGAGAATTTGCAAAAACCACGTTCTGGGGGAGCAAGAAAATTGCGTCTCACCGCACAGAAAGCGTGGGTGAGCGTCGTTGCCAAAGTGCTGATCCGAGCCTCACGCCCCGCTCGCTTGGGGGACGCTGCAACGCTCCTCGGAAAACGCCGATTATAAGGGATTGCGGCCCGCCAACCGTGCCCGCCCCGCCGGTCCATGCCTGCGCCGCGTTAGGATTGGCGGATTTTCCGCAGCAACATGTTCACGATCCCCGCGCGGGCGCATCCACAGTCGACTGAGCCATGAAAGTCATCAATCACCAGAATCAGTTCGACAAGATCCGGATGCTCGCCGCGCTGGGCGTCATCATCTCCCATCATTTTTCCCTGACCGGCACACAGGGGCCGTTCTGGCTGGAAAACCGCTGGCTCAACTGGGCGTTCATGGGCGGCGTGAGCGTGATGGCGTTCCTGTGCATCAGCGGCTATCTGGTGACGCAAAGCTGGTGCCGGGAGCCCCGTTTCTTCCCCTATCTATGGAAGCGCTTTGTGCGCATCTGGCCCGGAATGCTGGGGTCGGTGTCGATATGCGTCTTCGTCTTCGGGCTGATCTTCACCGCGCTTCCCACGGGCGAATTCCTCCAGTCGCCGCAGACACGGCGGTTCTTTCTCTCCAATCTCACACTGGTGATCGACTACAACGCGCTGCCCGGCGTCTTTCTGGACCAGCCCGTCCCGCTGGTCATGAATGGCGTGTACTGGACCATCCCCATGGAGTTCATGTGCTACCTCGTTCTCGGAGCGCTGGGCGTGCTGGGCGTATTGCGCATCCCGCTGCTGGTCAACGCCCTGGCTCTTGCCTATATCGCCGGATTCCTGGTTTTCGCCAACTACGATTTCACCGGCCAGATCAGGCACTGGATCGAATACCCCGCCTTCTTCATCGCAGGCTCGTGGCTGGCATTGCACAACGACTGGTTCCAGCGGAACGCGCGGCGCATCATGACGTTCGCCGTGCCGCTTCTGCTCATCGTGTACTTCTTCACGCCCCTGACCGCCACGGCGCGCTTTTTCCTGCTTCCCGTCCTGATCGTCCACATCGGCAATCTGCCCGCGCGCGACAGCTGGTTCACGCGGCTTGGCGACCCGTCGTTCGGCATCTACCTGTACGGCTTCCCGATCGCGCAATCCGTCATCGCGGTGTTTCCGCATCTGAATTTCTGGCTCAGCCTGGCGCTCACCATCGCGCTGTCCATCGCGGCGGGATACGCCTCGTGGATGCTGATCGAGTCGCGCGCCCTGCGCTACAAGCGCCTGTTCGCCAGAAAACAGCCCGCGAGCCGCCTGGGCCAACCCGACGCACGGTAAAACGCGCCGCCCGGACGCCGCATCGGCAAAGACCGCCCTCCGCACAAGGAGGCTGCTGCGAGGCCACTCTGGATAAAATGGCGGCATTTTCCGCGACGCCGGGCCTCGGCGATCCGCGCGCTCCGACTGACTTCCCTGGATTTCCCTTGACCTACGCCCCCGAAACCCGGCGCCGCCGTACCTTTGCCATCATTTCCCACCCCGACGCCGGTAAAACCACGCTGACGGAAAAGCTGCTGCTGTTCTCGGGCGCCATCCAGATCGCCGGCGCCGTGAAGGGCCGCAAGGCAAGCCGCCACGCCACATCCGACTGGATGGAAATCGAAAAGCAGCGCGGCATCTCCGTTGCATCCTCCGTGATGCAGATGAGCTACCGCGACCACGTCATCAACCTGCTGGACACGCCCGGCCACAAAGACTTCTCGGAAGACACCTACCGCGTGCTCACCGCCGTGGACTCGGCGCTCATGGTCATCGACGCCGCCAACGGCGTGGAAGCACAGACCCGCCGCCTGATCGAAGTCTGCCGCCAGCGCGACACGCCCATCATCACCTTCGTCAACAAGATGGACCGCGAAGTACGCGACCCGCTCGACATCCTCGACGAAGTGGAGCGCGAACTCGGCATGCCCTGCTGCCCCATCACCTGGCCGGTCGGCCAGGGCAAGAGCTTCGGCGGCATCATCAACCTGCGCACGCAGAGCATGACCGTGTTCTCCCCCGGCAGCGAAAAGCGCCCGCAGGATTTCGAAACCATTGCACTCACCGAAACAGACAAGCTGCGCGAGCGCTTCGGCAAGTCCTTCGATGACGCGCTCGAAAGCATGGAACTCGCCGTCGGCGCATCCGCCGAATGGGACCATGAGGCTTTCCTCGCAGGCAAGCTCACGCCCGTATTCTTCGGCTCGGGCGTGAACAATTTCGGCGTGATGGAGGTGCTCGACGCCGTCGTCGACATGTCACCGCCGCCCGGCCCGCGCAAAAGCACGCTGCTGGTCAACAAGCAGCCCGTCGAGAAGATCATCCACCCGGAAGACCAAGGCTTCTCCGGCGTGGTCTTCAAGGTCCAGGCCAACATGGACGCCAACCACCGCGACCGTATCGCCTTCGTGCGCGTGGCCTCGGGACGGTACTCCAACGGAATGAAGATGAAGGTGCAGCGCACCGGCAAGGAACTGCGCCCCACATCTGTCGTCACCTTCATGAGCCAGCGCCGCGAAGCCGTGGAAGAAGCCTACGCGGGCGACATCATCGGCTTCACCATCCACGGCGGCGTCCAACTGGGCGACACCATCACCGACGGCCCGAACCTGCAATTCACCGGCCTGCCCTTCTTCGCGCCGGAAATGTTCATGACCGTGGTGCTCAAGAACCCGCTGCGCACCAAGCAATTGCAGCAGGGCCTGATGCAATTGGGCGAGGAAGGCGCGATCCAGGTATTCAAGCCCGAGGCCGGCGGCAACATGCTGCTGGGCGCCGTCGGCCAACTGCAGTTCGAAGTGGTGCAGCACCGCCTCAATACCGAATACGACTGCGACATCCGGCTCGAAGGCTGCCAGTACACCGGAGCGCGCTGGATCACTGCCGACACCCCCGCGGAACTGCGCGAATTCGAAAACGCCTACCCCCTGCGCATGGCCCGCGACGCCGCCGACACCCTGGCCTATCTGTGCACCAGCCCCTATGACGTCAGGCTGGCGCAAGAACGGTTTCCGAAGATCCATTTCCATCCGCTGCGCGAGCATGCGGGACTGGCGTTGCAGGCGAGTTAATGACCACAGTAGCATCCCCCACCATGCCATCTGATGAACCGGAAAATTTCTCGTGGCCTACTGTGTTCTGGGGGTTGCTGCTACCTCTCATCGTGTTTGCGGCACGAAGTGTTCGCACGTTGACCAACAACGACATCCCGTTCGACACAAAATATAACTACCTTCCCTTTGCCAGACAAATTCTGGAGAATGCACACGCGTTCTGGCATTCGGAAACATCTCTCAGAGCCGCGCCGGGCATCTCTGTCTATATGGCGCTAGCGGGAGCGGATATCACTGTCATTAAGATGCTGAATCTTGCTTTGGCACTCGGGACAGTGGTGCTGGCATTTCGCATCAGCCAACGCGTCGCCGGCAATATCGCTGCAGGTACTACGGCATGGCTTATGGCTCTATCGCCCTTATTTGTCAATTTGAGCATATTGCCTCAGGTGGAAGGGCTCACCTTTTTTCTCACCACGCTTTGGCTTTGGTCTACCGCTTGGTGCCTGGACAGGAAAACGGCTGGCACAGGACTGGCAGTTGCTGTCGCTATTGCAGGTTTTGCTCTGACAGCACTCACGCTCACACGAGCAACTTTGATGTACTGGATTCCAGCGATATCGCTATTCAGTATTGCTGCATATCTGCTTCCGAGCATCGCAGGCCGTCATATTCCATGGCTGCGCATTGCACTCATTCATTGCATTGCGTTGGCATGCATTGGCGCATATGTGGCTCGCAATGCGAATGAGTTTGGAAAACCGGTCATTGCTGCAGGTGCGGGAGCCGCATTATACTTTGGCAACCTATCACCCACTCATGGTCAAGAGCCGCCATACTTCGGCCTAATTCACGATCAAGGCTTCATCACAAAAGATACCGACCAACTGACGCTCAAAGGTGATGAACGTCTCAAGAGTGTCGTCAATACGATTCTCACCGATCGCCTATTTCTCGATACCGCCAAACTATACTTTGAGAAAGCTGGAAGCATTCTATTTTTCAGCAAAAGCCATCTCCGCACTTATTTCGAGCGTATCTGGCGAATTCTGCTGATCGTCATGGGGCTCGCTGGAGCCTGGTTTGGTCGAAAACAACCAATAGTGCTATTGGTCAGCGCAGTGGTTGTCTATATGTTGGCAGTGCACATCCCCGTACTTTACAACCAGCGTTACTCCGTTGGAGCACTGGACGTTGAGCTCATGCTGCTCGCCGGCATCGGATTTGGGCTCATCCTGCAGCAACGTCGTCGATGGTACGCCTTGACCACTACGCTCATACTGTTGGCAGCTTCTGCGGCCATGGGCGCCTGGCATCAGCGCTACTCGCAGCCGACAATGTTTGATACAGAAAGCGTACCTCTTTCGCTTTTGATAGAGTCAAGCCCCGATAAAGTGAAATTCACCGGCCTCGGCGCAGACCCTTTCGTCTCACTTGCTCCCCTGACAGATGATATCTTCAAAATGACATGGACTGATAATTTTCCTGTCATCGATGGATATACGCTTTTCAATTTGAAAATTTTGAAATTGAAAGGTGAATGCACCAAAGCATGGCTTAGTCTTACCGATAGGCTGAACTCCAAAAGATGGAGCGAGATTCACATTAAATCTCTGCGAGATGGGCAGGATTTCAATTGGGGAATGGCAAGTATATCCAGCCCAAGCGCAGGTGAAAAAATAGAACTATCGCTACAATGCAGTCGCGGTTCTCAAATACGCCTGCAAAGCGCAAGACTGCTGGAGGGAACCCCTGGAAAGTACTTCCTCAAAATATCCGAAAAATAATAAATTCATCCTGAAAATACAAATCACCCATAAACTTCCAATCAACCTGCTTCGAGAAAAGGCCAACAACAGTAAAAACTGCCCCACTGAAAAATACACGTCCGGATAGATTCCATGAGTGAACATCGTGATGAAAATAGTTAAAAACAGAGATCATCCAATGGCCTCTGAATGCACATGGTCATCCAGTCTGGCGCGCACAACAGGCAGTATAGGGGATCGATGTAAGCTCATGTATTACCAGGTTTGTACATCGCAATTGCTCGATTAGATTTTCAAAAAAATGCAGAACAATTCGCCAACAGACACTTCCACAACATCGAAGCGTTCTTTCTTTGCATTTCTGCTAATACTAATCAGTGCCTACGCTTTATGGCTGGTTATTTTCTGGCCAGGAGTTCTTGGGCAAGATAGTTTAGGAGTGCTTTTGGAAGTTACGAATCCGAATCACTCGTCAGGCA
>NZ_JBEBOW010000135.1:0-9685 GCF_040396215.1 Diaphorobacter ruginosibacter
CGTCCATCTGGCCTTCTTGGGCCTCTTGCTCAGAAGACTTTGAACACGTTCTTAGCAGCGTTTGATACCGAATGGGCGGTTCGTGGTCGATGAGCCGGTCGTCCGCCACAGCTTCGCGGTACGAGTAGGTGTGGACCAGGCGGCCAAAGGTATCAGTGGTGTTACGCGCCGGGGTGGCGGTCAGGCCCACCTTCACAGCGCCGAAATAGTCGAGCGCTAGCCGGTAGGTAGAAAGGTACTCGGCTTGGTCGCGCATAGCGAGTTCGCCCTCTGTCATTTCCTGGTCCAGGGTGTAGTCACGATGGGCTTCGTCCACGATGATGCAATCGAAGGCATCCAGCAGTGGAGGATTGTCGCTGCCGAAAATACGCTTAACCATCGCTTGCATTGTTGCAATCTGCACGCGGGTCGCTCCTTGCGAGTTGGTCGCACGACGCGAAGCTCGCCGGCCTCATCTGGGAGGCCTGCACTTCGAATTGCAAAGGCCGACTTGGCATCCAGGCCATCCATTGCATCGACGGTGTGCACTCGTTCAAACTTGAGTGCCGAACTTTCATCTCAAGCCCCAGCATGCCTGACAAGATGCCAAACTCTGAGGATCATCGCTCATATCAACGTCAAGCCGCTCTCGGCACGGGAGGTAGTGTCAAAGCGACGGTCTCGACCGTTCAAGCTGACGCAGTGCTTGGCAGTGAGTCAGAGGTCACTCCGCCTTTGAGCGACGCGGAGCTGGTGCAGCTACGCGTTCGTGTTATCGCGCTGGAAAACATCGTGATCGCGCTTCTCGCGCAAGTGCCCGAACCGCAATTGGCGCTTGTGCGTGAAATGGCCACTCACATCTCCCCCAGGCAGGGCTTTACTCCTCATCCTGTGACCATCCATGCAGCGGCCGAAATCGACAGTCTTGTGAGGCGAGCCCATGCGTTCCGGCTCGATGAACGTGCCCAGGAGACCCAGGCGATGAAGTGAACCGCGCCGGGCTCCGGTGAAGGCGCTGCCCGGCATTCGCTACCGGCATAGTTGTACTTGCCCGCCGCTATGTCATGCGCCGCTCTTCGGGCCGCCGCCACAGCCCGATCCAGCTTTTCACTGCGAACACAGCCACAGGCAACGAGCCGAACACGATGAAGACGGTATCGCCAATCATGCGCAACCATTCCAGGCGTCGCGCCAGCGGCGTGGCCAGGTAATTCTGGCTGCGGGCATGCCAGTAGCCGTTTTCCAGCACATCGATCAGTTGCATCACTCCACCCGGAAACAAGCTCAGCGCCATCATCATCGCCAGGCCTGCGTTGGTGCCCCAGAAGGCCACCTTGACGTACTTCTCCAGTCCAGTCCAGGCCTCCTCGCTGCTGCATTGCTGCAGGACCAGCACCATCATCGCCAGGCCGAGCATCCCAAACACACCCATCATGGCTGCGTGGCCGTGATTGGCGGTGAGGATGGTGCCGACCTCGAAATAGCTGACGATGGGTGTGTTGATCAGGAACCCGAACACGCCGGCGCCGAGGAAGTTCCAGAAGCCCACCGCGATCAGGAAGTAGAACACCCATGGATGGGTGAGCCGGTTGCCCGATCGCGCGTTGGTTGAATTGGCCCCGGTGGTGCGCACAAAACGCCATGCATCGAGTGTGAGCAGGGTCAACGGCACTACTTCCAAAGCGGAAGCCAGCGATGATGCGGCCATGTTGAACTGCCCCTGGCCGTTGAAATACCAGTGGTGTCCGGTACCAACCACGCCACCGGCGAAGTACAGGATCGCGTCGAAGTAGATCACCATCAGCGCCACGTTGCGCCGGGTAATGCCCATCAAGTAGAAGGTCAGGGCCACCAGGGTGGTGGCGAAGAACTCGAAGTAGCCCTCCACCCACAGGTGGATGATCCAGAAGCGCCAGGTGTCGGCCACCGTGTAGTGGGTCTTGGCGCCGAAGAACAATGCCGGGACGTAGAACACCGGTACTGCCAGCGCCGCAAGCAGGAACATGCGCACGATCGGCCGAGCCTGGGCGTCATCGATCTTTGACGGTCGGGCGATGACGAACAGCAGCGCAAACCAGGCCGCCAGGCCGCCGATCAGCAGCACCTGCCATAGACGCCCCAGCTCCATGAATTCCCACCCCTGATTGCCGAGCAGGAACCAATATCGCCCCAGGGCCTGGCTGATGCCGGCCCAGATGCCCAGTTGGCTGCCTACGATGACCACCGCGAAGGCGGCGAACAGCACGTTGATCCACGCCACCAGCCCGCGCGGAGGCCGTTCACGGCGCAGGGCAATGCCCAGGAAAAGCGCGGCGGCCACGAATGCGGTGGCGATCCAGAAAATTGCCGTCTGCAGATGCCAGGAGCGCAGCAGGTTGCTCGGGAACACTTTCTCCAGGGCGAAACCGTAGAAGTCACCCGGCTCGGCGCGGTAGTGCGCCAGCGCGCCGCCGACCAGGGTTTGCACCAGGAACAGCAGTCCCACCACCACGAAAAATTTCACCAGCGCAGCCTGCGCAGGCACGTACTGCCCGGGTACCAGCCGCGACGGGACATGGTGCTGCGGATCGCTGACCCAACCCAGGTTCTCGTAGCGACCAAACACGAAGAGCACCGCGGCAATGCCACCCAGCAGCACGATCAGACTCAGTGCGCTCCACAGCAACGCGCCGCTGACAGGCACATTGCCCACGCTGGGGTCGTAGGGGAAATTGCTGGTGTAGGAATACGACTTGCCTGGACGGTTGGCGACCGATGCCCACGCGGCCCAGTCGAAGAATGCCGACAGCTGGCGCAACTCCTCCGGGTCCGTGATCAATTCCGGGCGCAGGCCTGCGTTGCCGCTCGGCTCACGGAAATAGTCGCGCCAGTAGGCGGGCGAGGCACGCCATGCGTCGGCTTCGCCGGGCGAGAGAACCAGTACGTCACGTCCGGGGTCGTAGCGGTTGTGCTTGAGCAGGCGCGCGACCTGGCCGTCGATGCCGGCGCGCTGCAGCTCGTTCAGTGCGGAAGGAAGAATGCCAAATGCTTGCTGCGAAAGCTGTGCGATGGTGGCCTCGCCCATGAGATGAAGGGCGGTGGCGGAGAAATCCGGTCCCAGGTAGCCGCCATGGCCCCAGACGCTGCCATTGTTCATCAGACCATAGCGCAGGAAGACGGCTTGGCCTTCCTCCACGTCCGCGCGCGTGGCGACCACCCGGCCCTGCGGATCGATCACTTGCGCGGGAATCGGCGGTGCCTGCCGGTAAGCGAAAACCGTGATCAGAATGAGGAGGACGAAGCCCACGCCCATCACCAGGATCAAGGCCCGGATCCACCAAGGCGAAAGCGCAGCTTCGGACGCAGGAGAAGTCGGAGTCGACATGCGTGTATTCCTTCATGCGAGCCTGGGAACTCCCACGAGCACCCATGCCGCGAGGCACGCGGCTCGCGGAGTATTTCATAGATCGGCAGACAGGAAAAGTGGTGAGTCAAGAACGTCCGGTACTGCCGGAGCGCAAGTCTCCGGCGGCATAGGTTCATCCCGGTAGCGATCATGGGAGCGCTTCAAGCGGGCAGAGCCTGAAACATGTGGGCCTTTTTGTTATGAGAGCTTGATGCTTTTGATCGCAGATGCCGCACCCATGACCCGTTGATGCGGGGGATCGATAAGGGGCGTTTCCGTGGAGTGGAATTCTCCCGCTCACTTGGTTGTATATCCGCCATTGATCAGGATGGTCTGGCCGGTGATCCACCAGCCATCGCTGACCAGGTGGCGGATGAAGGGGACTACGTCCTCGATATCCGTCAGGCCGGTTTTGCTGAAGTGCGACAGGGCGGCTGCCGTCTTGTGATAGGCCTGTGCGTCGGCGCTTTCCTGTCCGTAGAAAAAGGGCGTATCCATGGGGCCGGGGCCCACGGCCGTCACCGAGATGCCCCGGGCGCCGAATTCCTTGGCCGCGGCCCGGGTGAAGTGTTCCACCGGGGCCTTGGTGCCGGCATAGGAGGAATAGAACGGCGTGAAGGCTCCCAGCAACGAGGTCACCAGCGTGCAGATCTTGCCGTTGTCGTTGACGTGCTTGCCGGCTTCCTTGAGGAAGAAAAAGGCCGACTTGCCGTTAACCGCCGCCATGTCGTCATACTCGGCTTCGCTGATGTCGGCCATTGGTTTCTTGAGGACCTTGCCAACGGTGTTGATGGCAATGTCGGGCCGGCCTATGCTGGCCACGGTGTCGGCGAAGAGCTTCTCGACGGCGCCGGCCGTGGTCAGGTCGGCCTGCAGCGCAACCGCCTTGGCCCCAGCCTTCTCGAGCGATGCGACCGTGGCGGCGGCATCGGCCCTGGAGGCATCGCTGTTGTAGTGAACGGCCACGGCCCTGGCGCCGTGCGCGACGAGGTCGCGAGCGATCAGGCCGCCGAGGTTCTTGGCGCCGCCCGTGATCAGGACGACTTTGTCCTGGATGCTGTGATGAGACATGGTGTACTCCTGTCAGGTAGATCAATCACGACATGTTATTTGTCACGCGGCATGAGATAAATGTAGGATTCATGGATGAACTATCCATAAATCATTACAAATAAATCATGGACCTGATCGAGCAACTGCGCATCTTCAAGCGGGTGGCGCAAAGTGGCGGCTTCACGACGGCAGCCGGACAGATGGGGCTGCCGCGGCCCACCGTGTCGCTGGCCGTCCAGCAGTTGGAAGCCCGCCTGGGCGCCCGGCTTCTCAACCGAACCACCCGGCGCGTGAGCCTGACGCAGGATGGCGAAGCCTTGCTTGAGCGCGCAGTCGCGTTGGTGGCCGACGCGGACGAGCTGGAGCAGCAGTTCCGGTCGCCGGGCGCGGCACTGGGCGGCCGCTTGCGGGTGGACATGCCCAGCCGCATCGCCCGTCGGCTCGTGGCCCCGGCGCTTCCGGCTTTCTTCGACGCGCACCCGGGCATCGTGCTGGAGCTGGGGTCCAGCGACCGCACCGTCGACCTGGTGCATGAGGGCATAGATTGCGCATTGCGGGTGGGGGAGCTGTCGCTCAGCAGCCTGGTGGCACGTCCACTGGGCCGGCTGCGGCTCATCAATTGCGCCAGCCCGGCCTATCTGTCCAGATACGGGACGCCTGCCTCGCCCGCGGATCTGGCCGCGCACAGGGCGGTCCAGTACGCCTCGCCCGCCAGCGGCCGCATTGCGCCATGGGAGTGGCTGGAAGACGGGGTGCCTGAAACCTTGCATATGAACGGCGCGGTTGCGGTGAACAATGCCGAGGCCTATATCGCCTGTTGCCTGGCCGGCCTGGGGCTGATCCAGATACCGGCGTTTGACGTGCGGGAGCATCTTGCGGCGGGTGAGCTGGTGGAGGTGCTGCCGGACTGGACCGCGCCCGCGATGCCGGTCCAACTGGTCTATCCGCATCGCCGCCACCCGTCACGCCGTGTGCAGGTCTTCAGCCAGTGGATGATGGAACTCCTGAGTCCTTGCTGCGTTTGATGGTTCCGCGCGCCAATGATTCTCATTGATAGTCTTGGCTATATCTGATGGCCGGCTTCATGATGCAAGGGATCATGGTCGGCCAACAAAATATCGATTGCCATGTTCCAGTCCGAGTGAATCGGCTTTCACCGGAATTTGATCCGTTATCCGCAGGCATGCGCCCCTTGGATGACCTGGAGAGTGCAGGATCCAAGAGGATTCATCGGGCAATGCTGAAGCTGGTTCAAAGCTGCTTTCCAAGAATACGGACTGGGCAGCACACGGCCTTTTCCTACAGGGCCCATCGGGCATGCGCATTAAATTGCAAGAGAAGGTTTTGCATACCGTACTGCTCTCTCAAAAAAAATCGATCCATGCGTGGAATCGATATGGCACCCCCGATGAAGGAATCTCCAGATGTCCGACTCACATACCCCCAGCCGCAGAAGCTTTCTGCTGGCGTCCGGCGCCGGCGTGGCGCTGGGCAGCGTGGCAATGACATTTCATGCCAACTCCAAGGAACCCGAGGTCCGGCTCGACCAGTACAAGCCAGAGTATTTCACGCAGGATGAGTGGTCCTTCGTGCTGGCGGCCACGGCTCGCCTGATCCCATCGGAGGGAGAGGGGCCGGGCGCCCTGGAAGCCCACGTGCCGGTGTTCATCGATCGCCAGCTCAAAGGCGAGTATGGCAGCGCCAAGGACTGGTACATGGTCGGGCCGCACGACCCGAGCGCGGCGCCGGACCGGGGCTGGCAGACTCCGCTGAACCCGGCGCAGCTCTACCGCAAGGCGATTGCGGCCTTCAACGCCTGGTGCCAGTCGCGTTGGAGCAAGGACTTCAAGGACCTGGCGCACGAGCAGCAGGACGAAGCCCTTACCGCGTTGCAGAAAGGCGAGGCGAAGCTGGATCCCGAACTCAGCATCTTCTTCTCCACCTTGCTGGCCAATACCAAGGAGGGCTATTTCGCCGACCCCGTGCACGGCGGCAATCACGGCATGCAATCCTGGACCTACATTGGTTTTCCCGGTGCGCGCGCCAGCTTCAGGGAATGGGTGGATCAGCACAATGTGAAGTATCCCCTGGGGCCGGTTTCCATCAAGGGCGAGAGGGCTTGAACCATGGCACGTATTGAAAAAAAGAAGGACGTGGTCATCGTCGGCCTGGGATGGACGGGCGCCATAGCGGGCATTGAACTGGCCGCCGAAGGATTGGAGATCGTGGCTCTGGAGCGGGGCCGCGACCAGAACACGGTGCCTGAATTCAAGTACCCCAACCAGATCGATGAACTGACATATGGCGTGCGGCTGAAGAACATGCAGCATCCCAGCCAGCAGACGGTGACCATCCGGCGCACGGATGCTGAAACCGCCTTGCCCTACCGCTCCATGGGATCGTTCCTGCCGGCCAATGGCGTAGGCGGCGCGGGCACGCACTGGAATGGCCTGCTGTGGCGGCCCCAGCCCCAGGAGATCCAGTTGCGCAGCTACGTGAAGGAACGATGGGGCGAGTCCATCATCCCGACGGGCATGAGCCTCATGGACTACCCCGTCAGCTACGATGAACTGGAGCCGTTCTTCACCCGCTTCGACCAGGTCGCGGGCATCGCGGGCAGGGCCGGCAATCTCAAAGGGCAGATCCAGGATGGCGGCAATCCGTTCGAGGGCTGGCGTTCAACCGAATACCCCATGCCGCCGCTGCCTCCCACCTACGACGCCACCAAGTTCGGCGAGGCCTGCAAGGCCATGGGCTACCACCCGTTCCCGGCGCCCGCCGGCATCGCATCAACGGCCTATGTGAACCCTTATGGCATGCAGATGGCGCCCTGCAACTTCTGCGGATTCTGCGAGCGCTATGGCTGCTACCAGTATTCCAAGTCGTCGCCGCAGACCGCCATCCTCGATGCACTCAAGCGCAAGCCGAATTTCAGCTACCGAACACATGCGGAGGTGCTGCGCATCGAAAGCTCGGACGATGGCAAGACCGCCACCGGCGTCACCTATTTCGATGCCGTCAAGCAGGAAGAAGTGTTCCAGCCCGCCGACCTGGTGATCCTTTCGGCCTTCCAGTTGAACAACGTGCATCTGCTGCTGATTTCGGGCATCGGCAAGCCCTACGACCCCGCCACCAACGAAGGGGTGACGGGCAAGAACTACGCCTACCAGATGAACGGCGGCGTGACCATGTTCTTCAAGGATGCCAACTTCAATCCCTTCATCGGCCACGGCTCCAACGGCATCTGCATCGACGACTTCAGCGTCAACCAGAACGACTTCGGCGCGCTGGGCTTCATCGGTGGCGCCTATTGGCGAGCGGGTACTTTCAACGGGCAGCCGATCCGCTCCATGAGCCTGCCGGCCGGCACGCCCAGCTGGGGCGCGGGCTGGAAGAAGTCCATCAAGGAATGGTACGGCCACTCCATGTCGATCGGCACGCACGGCTCGCACATGTCCTACCGCGCCAACCACCTGGACCTGGACCCCACATACAAGGATCCGCATGGCAGGCCATTGATGCGCATGACGTTCAACTGGCAGGACAACGACCTGAAGATGAACCAATACATGAAGCTCAAGGCGGGGGAGGTGGGCAAGGCGATGAAGCCCGACCTGATCCAGCTGGGCTTCAAGGGCGAGGGCGCGCAGTTCGACGTGCGCCCCTACCAGACCACGCACACCACCGGCGGCCACATCATGTCCAGCAATCCGCGCGAAGGCGTCGTCAACCGCTACTGCCAGACCTGGGACAAGCACAACGTGTTCGTCATGGGCGCTGGCAACTTCGTGCAGAACACGCAATACAACCCCACCGGCATGGTCGGCGGCCTGGCCTACTGGACGGTGCATGCCATCCGCACGCAATACCTGCGCAATCCGCGCCCCCTGGTTTGAGGAGCACGCCATGAAAAAAGCCCTCCGCATCCTGGGAGCCCTGGTCGTGCTGGCCGTGCTCGCGGTACTTGCTCTCATCTACCTGCCCGCCAAGCCCACGCCGCCCGGCGAAGTCCTTGCGGCCGACTGGAAGCCCGAGCCCGGCCGCGGCCAATACGTCATGCGCGCGGGCGACTGCATGGCCTGCCACACGGCGGATGGCGGCAAGCCGATGGCCGGCGGGCGGGGCATCGCCAGCCCCATGGGCACCATCTGGTCGTCCAACATCACGCCCGACAAGACCACCGGCATCGGTAACTGGACGCTGGAGCAGTTCCGCGCCGCGCTGGTCGATGGCATCTCCGCCGACGGCCACCACCTGTACCCGGCCATGCCCTATGAAAACTACCGCTTCATGAGCGAGCGCGACATCCGCTCCTTGTACGACTATCTCATGCACGAAGTGCAGCCGGTCAACAGCGCGGTGCGGGCCACGCGGCTGAACTTCCCGTTCAACCTGCGCTTTGGCATCCGCGCCTGGAACTGGCTGGCGCTGAGGGGCGACTCCTCGTTCCAGCCGGCCGGCAACAATGAGCTGCTGAACCGGGGCCAATACCTGGTTGAAGGCGCGGGCCATTGCGCCGCCTGCCACAGCCCGCGCACGGCCTTCATGGCGCAGAAAGGCACCCGCCTGAGCGAAGCGAGCTTTCTGACCGGCGGCGAGTTGAATGGATGGAGCGTTCCTGCCCTGCGCGGAGCCGATGCGCCGATCCAGAAATGGTCCACCGCCGAACTGGCCGCCTATCTGGCCACGGGACGCAATGCGCATGCCGTTGCCAACGGCGACATGGCGTTGGCCGTTGAGCACTCGTTGCAGTACCTGAACGATCATGATCTGAGCGCCATGGCAGCCTTCCTCAAGAGCATGGACGGCCAGCCCGTGACGGATGCGCCCCAGCAGATCGCCATGCCCGGCCCGCGCGCCATGCCGGCGGCTGCCGCCAATGATGCCGGACAGGCCACGGCCAAGCTGCTGACCGCCGCATCGCCCGACATGCCGCTGGGCGCGCGCCTGTATCTGGACAACTGCGCCGCGTGCCATTTCGTCACCGGCAAGGGCGCGCCCGAGATCTTCCCGGAACTCCAGGGCAATCCCGCAGTCGTGGGCAAGGATCCCGCCGCGCTGGTGTCGGTGATCCTGAACGGCACCTCCGCGCCGTCAACGGACCGCCGCCCCATGCGCCTGGTCATGCAAGGCTATGCCGATCGCCTGAACGACGAGGAAGTGGCGGCACTGGCGAGCTTCGTGCGCTCGTCCTGGGGCAACCAGGCGGGCCAGGTCTCGCAGCAGCAGGTGGCCAAGGCCAGGGCCGCCGGGCACTGAGCGGGCAGG
>NZ_JBEBOW010000136.1:0-9619 GCF_040396215.1 Diaphorobacter ruginosibacter
CTGGGGATGAGCCTCTACGGCCTGCAACTTGCCGCCCACGCCCTCGGGCTGGCCAGTTGCGCCATTGGCGCGCTTGCCTCCTATCCGGCAACCGTGCGGCGCGTGCTCGGCCTGCCGGACACGCGGCACATCGTCTGCGGACTGGCGCTGGGCTGGCCGGACCCCGATGCGCCCGTCAACCGCACACGCACGCAGCGCGCACCCCTTGCCGAATACTTCGAGCGGTTTTCATGAGCCGGTGAGCAGCGACAGGAGTGAATTAGGAACCTACTATTATTAATAGAGAAAATAAAAAACTATTAATCCATCTATCGATCTCAAGGAACAAAAACCAGTCCCTTGCCGAATACAGCGCGCACGGGAAGCATCAACTGGGTTCCCGCCAAAGTCTTGCGCCTGAGACGCATCAAGGACGATTCGATGCGATGGAATCCGTCCTCGGCATCCGCGTGTCCCATGGCCTTGACCAGATTGGATTTGGACACCATTCCGCCATTGGCGGCCATCAGGCATTCGAGCAATTCGCATTCGCGACTCGTCAGACGAATGGTGCGCTGGTTGGGGGCAATCAACCGGGGCACGCTCAGGTCGAGACGCCAGGCATTCTGCTGTTCCGCATTGGACACGCGCATTTCCAGTTGCCGAAGCTGCGCCCGTATGCCCGCCCCCAATTCGGCCAGCGACAGAGGCTTCACGAAATACTGCAGTGCGCCAGCGTCGAAGCTCGCCACCCGCGCGCCTGAATTGGCGCTTTGCGAAAGCACGATCACCGGAATGCGCTGGGCTACCAGCCGCCGCACCAGTCCCAGGCCGGGCTCCACACCCAGATCCAGGTCCACGATAACCAGATCCGCCTTCTCCTTGAGAAGCCCGATGTAGAAGTCCTCTATGGAGCCAACACCCCATGTGGTATATCCCGACTCTTCCAAATATCGGCACATGCTGTTGCGGGGCACGTCGTCACCGTCAACGATGGCTACCGTGAATTTGACCGACGGTGTGAGAATTTGTTGCATAATGAAACCACAAGTTTTTTGGAAATTTTCCCCATCGGAATGCAATTGCGCCATGCTCAACTGCACTCGAAAACTCATAATGTGTATTTCGATGCTACATATTAATGCAAACAATTGTCAAATAATTGTTGCCTATCGATCTTAAATATTGTAATAGTTCCCTTTATTCATTTATACATAATCAGTGTCATAACATGTAATCAGCGCCTGTATTCCAGGCGCTGACTATTTTCAGAGCATCAAAACGCTGGAAGCACCGAGCCTTTGAATTGGCTCTCGATGAATGCCTTGACTTCGTTGGAGTGATAGACGCCAATCAGCTTGTTCACCCATGGCTTGCCTTTGTCGGCGTCACGAATGACAAGAATATTTACATAGGGGTTTTTTGACGATTCCATTGCAATCGAGTCCGTCTTGGGATTGAGCCCCGCCGAAATCGCGAAATTGGTATTGATGGCGGATGCATCCATATCATCCAGCGAGCGCGGCAACTGAGCCGCATCCAGCTCCACGAAGCGCAGTTTCTTGGGATTGGAAATGACATCCAGCGGTGTTGCCTTCAAGCCGGCGCTTTCCTTGAGCTTGATAAGCCCCAGCGACTGCAGCAGCAACAGGACGCGTCCACCATTGGTCGGATCATTGGGAATGCCAAAACGTGCGCCTTGCGGCAAATCGTCAAGCTTCTTGATCTTCTTGGAATAAATACCGATCGGGAAATTCACCGTATCGGCCGCCCAGCTGATTTTGTAGCCGCGATCCTTGACCTGGGCATCCAGATAAGGGCGATGCTGATAACTGTTGGCATCCAGGTCGCCGGCCGCCAGGGCGGCGTTGGGCTGGACATAATCACCGAATTCGACGATCTGTATGGTCAGCCCCTGCTTTTCGGCAACTTTCTTGACCTGTTCCATGATCTGGGCATGCGGGCCGCCCGTCACGCCGATCTTGATGGAGGTCTTGTCCTGTGCGAAGGCGGTAGCCTGCAGGGTCACTGCCGCCGCCAATGCGAGAGTGGATTGAAGCAATGTGCGTTTGGTCAACACGATATGCAGCTTTCTGTAAAAACGAAAAACGCAAGATCGTAAATCAACATCACGGTGACGCGAAGGATTCGTTTCGCATTCCCATACAACCGCAGGTCATGTCGGTGCGGCAAGCTTGGAGCATCAGGTGCGCAGCGCCAGATTGTTGAGCTTGTCCAGCCTCTCGGGCCAGGTGCCCTGCTCCGCGGACTGCAGCAGGATACGCGTCCAGGCGATCCATGCATCCCATTGCACGCGCTTGTCCCACGCGTTGCCCCAGGCGCTGAAACATTGCAGGGCGCTTTGGGCCGCCAGCACGGCGTCCTCCTGGCGACCGGCGGAAAGATAGACCTGCGCGAGCACCATTTGCGGCTCACCCACCCAGGGGTTCAAACGCACGGCCTGCTCCAGCACATGGGTCGCCACATCCAGATCGACCAGCGGCTGTTCGAGCCCGATCACCGACCAGTACAGCGACGTGGACGCGGCATCATGCTCCTTGCTGACGCTCGCCGTGCAATGGTTGAACACCGGCGGCACGGGCAGCAGATCCCTGAGGCCCGGATGCCCGAGCGCCAATCCCAATTGCGAGATCTGCGAAATCTTGCGGCTCGGCGGACGCATCGGTCCCGGCCACAGCGAAGCAGCCCAGTGCACGGACTGCCTGCGCGAGGTATCCACGTTGGGCGAGCGCGAATAGATTTCCTCCTGCCAGCTGAACCACTGCTCGATGGTGTCGGCCATGCTCACGACGATGAAGGCGGCCACCTCGCGCGGCGTGAGCCGCACCGTCTCTCGCGGTGCGGGCCCGTTGAGCTCCAGCTCCATGCCGCCATCGTCGTCGAAATCGCGCTCGAGCACCTTGTTGATGAACTGGTTGCGGCTCATGGTGCAAAACAGATGCACCAGATGCTCGGCCTGCTCGCCCACCAATCCCTGCAGCCGCTCACGCTCGGTATTGGCGTCGAACTTCACCAGATCGACGAACGCATTGCCGTACACGCTGTGCAGCAGCCCGAGCAGTTGCACGTCATGCGGCTGCCGCCACAGCGCCAGCGAACGTGCAACGCCGTACAGGTGATGGCGGAAGGTGCCCGCCTTGTGCCAGTCCTGGCCCACGCCGCGCTCGAGCACCACGGGCAGCACCGGGGCGAGCAGTGGATCATTCGCTATCCAGCCTTCATCGAGCAGTTGCCGCGCGCGGGCGAAGAGATTCGTGTCGAGGCTGTGCCATGGAAGTGTCATTGCCGTTGTCTCGCTGAAATTCGACGACGGCCACTATGCCCGCTCCAGAGTGCGCGCGCATCGGGGGAAATGCCCTTTGCGAGCGGGCGCGGCAGCTTACCGGTTACTTGTGGCTCAGGCGCCGCACCACCCAGTCGCCCAGGGACTGGATCGCCTGAACGAAGAAAATCAGTACGATCACCACGGCCAGCATGATGTCGGGCAGGAATCGCTGGTAGCCATAGCGGATGCCCAGATCGCCCAGGCCGCCGCCGCCGATCGCGCCCGCCATGGCCGAGTAACCCGTCAGGCTGACGAAGCTGATCGTCAATCCGGCCACGATACCGGGCAGCGCCTCGGGCAGCAGCACTTTCCAGACGATCTGGCTGGTGGTCGCCCCCATGGATTGGGCCGCCTCGATCAATCCGTTGTCCACCTCGCGCAGCGCGGTCTCCACCAGGCGCGCCACGAACGGCGCCGCGGCCAGGGTCAGCGGAACGACCGCGGCCCACGTGCCGATCGACGAGCCCGTGATCAGGCGCGTGAACGGAATGATCGCCACCAGCAGGATGATGAAGGGCGTCGAGCGCACGGCATTCACGATCCAGCCCACCGTCTTGTTGAGCGGACCGTTCTCGAGCACGCCGCCTTTGTCCGTCAGGCGCAGGAACACGCCCAGCGGAATGCCGATCAATCCGCCCACGACGCCCGATACGCCGACCATGATGATGGTTTCCCAGAGCGACTGCGCAAACAGCTCCAGCATCATTTCAGAAAAATTCTCGAACATCGCCTCAGCCCTCCAACTCGACTTCCTGAACCTGCACGCCCTGCTCGCGCAGTTCGGCCACGCTGGCCGTCAGATGCTGCATGTCGCCGCTGGCGAACACCGCGAGCGACCCGAAGGTCTGGTTCTGGATTTCATCGACCTGGCCATGCAGGATCGACAGATCGAGCTGATAGTCGCGGATGAGACGCGAGAGAATGGGCTGGTACGCCTGCTCGCCCGCATAGGACAGGCGCAGCAGCCGGCCCGATGCACCCTGGCCCCGCGCGATCCCGGAGAGCGTGCGCACGCGCTCGAGCACGCCCGCGGGCAGCTCCTGCGGAACGATCTCGTCGATCAGGCTCTTGGTGATGTCCTGCTGCGGACGCGTGAACACGTCGATCACGCGGCCCATCTCGACGATGCGGCCAGCCTCGATCACGGCCACGCGGTCGGCGATCTGCTTGACCACCTGCATCTGGTGGGTGATGAGCACCACCGTCACGCCCAGCTCGTTGTTCACCTTACGCAGCAAATCGAGGATGGAACGCGTGGTCTCCGGGTCCAGGGCCGACGTGGCCTCGTCGGAGAGCAGCACTTTCGGATTGCTGGCGAGCGCGCGGGCAATGCCCACACGCTGCTTCTGTCCGCCCGAAATCTGCGACGGATAGCGATCCGCCAGGTGATCCAGTCCCACCAGTTCGAGCAGCGGGTCGATGCGCTTCTTGACCGCCTCCCTGGACATGCCCGCCAGCTCCAGCGGCAGCGCGGCGTTGTCAAAGACGGTGCGAGAGGACAGCAGGTTGAAGTGCTGAAACACCATGCCGATCTCGCGGCGCGCATGCCGCAGTTCCGCGTCACCCAGCTTGGTGAGGTCGCGGCCCGCCACGATCACCTCGCCCGACGTCGGCCGGTTGAGCAGGTTGA
The DNA here is from genome assembly GCF_040396215.1 of Diaphorobacter ruginosibacter. GTDB lineage: Bacteria > Pseudomonadota > Gammaproteobacteria > Burkholderiales > Burkholderiaceae_C > Diaphorobacter_A > Diaphorobacter_A ruginosibacter_A. The sequence goes on from NZ_JBEBOW010000136.1 coordinate 4,956, forward strand.
TGACGCGCACCAGCGAGCTCTTGCCCGCGCCAGAACGCCCGATGATGCCGAACACCTCGCCCGCGCCGATCTTCAGATCAATGCCGCGCAACGCTTCCACGGGCCCTTTCGGGCCTTGGTAGATCTGGGTAATACCCCGTAAATCGATCATGAAATGCAAAAAACACGCCGCAGCAAGCCTGATGGAATGATCCACCCGCCCGCAGCGGCGCGCATTCAGGAAAAAAATAGATGGATTGAAATGTAATCGTTCGTCATGAATGTCACAACGAACAAAACGTTAAGTAATAAGACCCGCAGGTTATAAGCAAACCCCATCGCTCGACGGGGCGTGGCTCCATGGACAGCAGAGTTTCTCGGCAATCGCTATCATCCGGGTTTCCCCTTATTTTAAATCCATCGCAAAGGCCGCTCCTTCAAGCGTGATTGGCATCCGCCGGGCACCTGCGGCGCGAACGCTCCGGCCACTCCCCCGCAATTCATGCAATCCCGCTGGTCCCCTTTCATCTGGGTTGGATATTCGATGTGCGTGGGCGTCATGGGCACGGCCCTGGCAAGCCCTCTCTACCCCCTCTACCAAAGCGCCTGGAGCCTGCGCCCAAGCGACATCACCCGGATCTTCGTGCTGTACATGATCGGGGTGCTCGCCAGCCTGCTCTTTCTGGGACACCTCACCCAGCGCCATGGCTTTTTGCCGATCCTGCGCGCGGGCCTGGTGACGATGACGTGCGGCCTGGCGATTTCCGCCGTGGCCTGGAGCCCCGCGGTCTTCATGCTGGCCCGGTTCATGATCGGGCTGGCGTCCGGAATGATCACCACGTCCGCATCGATCGGCATGGTGCAATCGAGCCCCGGCGGCGACCCGCGCCGCATCGCCGCGCTCACCACCGTCGCCATGACCCTGGGCTTCGGCATCGGCCCGCTGCTGGGCGGCGCGATGGCGCAATGGGCGCCGCATCCGCTCGTCACCGCCTACGTTCCCACGATGCTGATGGGCGCGCTCGCCATCTTCGCCCTCTTCCAGCTGCCGCATGCGCCCCTCGCCAGGACGCTCGACGAGCATGATCCGCGGGCCACGCCGGAAAACACGCGCGCCCTGGCCGGATGGCTTCCCCGGCTGACCTTTCCGGCCCTTCACGGCCGCAGGCAGTTCTGGCTGTCCAGCATGGGCGCCTTCAGCGCGTTCGGCATGTTCAGCATGTACTCGTCGCTCGCACCGAGCTTCATGAAGGGACTCGTTGCCTGGAGCGGCCCCGCCGTCAGCGGACTGTCGATCGCGATGATCCTGTTCCTCTCCTCCGTATTCCAGTTCATGGTGCGCAACCAGAAAACCAGGCGGGTGGTGCTGGCATCCGAATGCGCACTGGCGCTGTGCAACCTGCTGCTGATGCTCACCATCCTATCGGGCGCGGCATGGCTGTTCGCCGCCGCCGTGATCACCACCGCATTCGGCCACGGGCTCGCCAACGTGGGTGGCATGGGCACGGTGAGCAAGCTCACCCGGCCAGCCGAGCGCGCCGGGCTGCTGAGCACCTATCTCATCATCGGCTACATGGGTACCATCGTTCCGATCATGGGCGTGGGCTGGCTGGCCGACCATATCGGCCTCAACCAGGCACTCGTCGCGTTCTGCTCGGCGATGGCGATCATGAACGTCGCCATCTGCGCCATGGCATGGCGCACGCGCGAGCTGCCGGCAAGCCATCCGTATTGAGCGACACATCAAGCCCGCCCAAGTAGCGCTATCCTAGATGCACTTATCCGCTGGAATGCTCAGGTGATAAATAAGAGACAAATTGGGGTACACAGTCTTGAAACCCGCATGGACAGGCCCTTTCGCGTGCTCATGGTCTGCATGGGCAACATCTGCAGAAGCCCGACGGCGCATGGCGTGCTGGAAAAACTGGCGAGCGACGCGCGCCTGTCCGGGCGCATCGAGGTGGACTCCGCCGGCACGCACGGCTATCACGTGGGGCGGCCGCCGGATCGCCGCGCGCAGGAGCATGCCGCTCGCCGAGGCTACAATCTTTCCGCGCAACGCGCGCGCGCACTCACTGCCGGCGACTTCGCGCATTTCGACCTGGTGCTGGTCATGGATGGCGACAACGAACAGTCCGCGCGCATGGCCTGCCCCGCCGAGATGCGCCACAAACTCCACCGGCTGACCGACTTCGGCAGCCGCTTTCCCGACAGCGAGGTACCGGACCCCTATTACGGCGGTGACCAGGGATTCGAGCATGTGCTCGATCTGGTCGAAGACGCGTGCGCGGGCGTGCTGCAGGCCATCCGGGCCGGGCTGCGGGCCTCGCCCCGGGCATAGGTACAGTCATGCGCATTTTGTTGATCGAAGACGAATTGGAAATGGCCGCGTGGCTGATGCGCGCGCTCAAGCAGTCCAGCATCGCCGTCGAACATGCCGCCAACGCCAAGCTGGCCAAGGCGCTGATCGCCGGCGGCGCGTTCGACGTGGTGGTGCTCGATCTGCAATTGCCCGACCAGCATGGATTCGAGCTGCTGCACGACATACGCGAGCAGGGACATCATCTTCCGGTGCTGATTCTCACGGCGCAGGGCTCGCTGCAGGACCGGGTCGAAGGCCTGCACCGGGGCGCCGACGACTATCTCACCAAGCCCTTCGAGATGCCGGAACTCGAAGCCCGGCTGATCGCGCTGCACAGGCGCAGCCAGGGCCGATCGCAGGCGAGCATCCAGTGCGCGTCGCTGCGCTTTGACAGCAACCACCAGACCTTCTGGCTCAATGACGCCGTGCTCAGCCTCACGCCGCGCGAGCATTCCGCGCTGGAAGCGCTGATTGCGCGCGCGGGCGCTCCCGTGGGCAAGTCCAGGCTGGCCTCCAAGGTGTTTCCCCAGGACAGCATGGCCGGACCCGACGCCATCGAACAGGTGCTTCACCGCGTGCGCCGCAAGCTGCAGGGCAGCGACGTGCACATCGTCACGGTGCGCGGGCTCGGCTACATGCTCGAACCCCTTCCCGACACATCGGCCCGCGAAGCCGCAGTCCCTTGAACCCCGACCGCCATGCCACCGAAAGCCGCGGCGCGCCAGCGGGCAAGGCGCCGCGGCGCGCGCTGCCGGGCCTGCGCTCGCGGCTTCTGCTGATTTTGCTGCCCGTGCTGGTGGCGCTGTTCGCGTTCGATAGCTGGAGCGATACAGACACACTGGGCAAGGAGCTGGAGAAGGCGTACGACCAGACGCTTCTGGAGCCCGCGCAGGCGCTGTCCGACAGTCTTGCGTGGAACCATCGGGGAGAGGTGGAGCTTACCGATACTTTTCACATCACCTCGATGTTCGAGGCCGTTTCCGCGCAGTCGAAATACCTGCGCGTGGCCGTCGATCCCAATGACGGAAGCCTCATGCGCATATTGCTCGGCCCCACGGATTTCCCGGATCCCCCACCCTTGCGCGCCGGCGTTCAATTCAGCGATGCGGGCGATGGGGCGCGGACTTTCTACGATACGGTTTTCCATGGCAGGCCCCTGCGCGTGGCCGCCGTGCTGCGCGTCATCTACGACGATGAAGGAAAGCCCTGGACGGCGCTCATCCAGACGGCGCGAAGCACCATGGCCATCGACAGCGCGCAGCGTGATCTGCTCGTGCAGACCCTGCTGAAGGATGCCCGCACGCTGCTGATTCTGGTGCTCATCATCTGGCTTGGAATCGGCTGGGGTCTCAGGCCGCTGCGGCTGCTGCGCGAAACCATCCGGGAGCGCCGGGCCGAGGACCTCTCGCCCCTGGACACCAGTTCCGTGCCGGGCGAAGTGCGCCCTCTGGTCAACGCGATGAACCTGCATCTGGCGCAACAGCGCGAGGCGCTGGACACCCAGCGCCAGTTTCTCGCCGACGCATCGCATCAGCTGCGCACGCCGCTGGCGATCATGCACACGCAGACCGGTTACGCACTGCGCGAGTCGGACCCGCAGGCCATCCGCAACACCCTGCACGGCATTCTTCAGCAACTGCAGCGCAGCCGCCGCGTCAGCGAACAACTGCTGTCGCTTGCCCAGGCCGCCCAGCCGGCGCTTGCCCTGCCCAGCACGGATCAGGAGAGATGCGATGCGAATGCCGTCGCGCGCGACGTAGTGATCGAGTATCTGCCGCAGGCGCTCGACAAGGACATCGATCTCGGCTGGCTCGATGCGCGCGGCGACGATGCCGATGACGATGACGAGAGTAAGGGCGCACGGCCCGTCGCCGCGGTGCATGCATCCGCACTGGGGCTGCATGAAGTGCTGGCCAACCTGCTGCACAACGCCATTGCCTATACGCCGCGCGGCGGCAAGGTGAATGTGTCGGTGCGCATGGACGATGCATACGTCACCGTGCTCATTCAGGACAATGGCCCAGGCATCGCCCCGCAGGACCGCGCCAGGGCGTTCGAGCGCTTCCAGCGCCTGGCATCTTCCCAGCCCGACGGCGCGCCGATCATCGGCTCCGGCCTGGGCCTGGCCATCGCCAGGACTTATCTGCAGGGTATGCGCGGCACCATCGAGCTGCTCGACGGCGAGAACGGCATCGGGCTCACCGTAAAAGTCCATCTGCCGCTGGCTCTCTGAGGCGCTCCGGGCGCTCGCTTATCCCGCGAAAGAGCGAATAAGAGCTGCTAACACGACCCAGCAAACCGAAGGTTTGCGATCGAGACGAGG
>NZ_JBEBOW010000137.1:0-9561 GCF_040396215.1 Diaphorobacter ruginosibacter
GGCAAGCAATATCGCGTTGCTGCTGGCGAAAAAATCAAAGTAGAACAGATTGCTGCGGACGTAGGCCAGGAGATCGTGATCGACCAGGTTCTGGCAGTCGGCAACGGCGCAGAGCTCAAGGTTGGTGCACCCCTGGTGTCCGGCGCATCTGTGACGGCAACGGTTGTTGCCCACGGCAAGCACGACAAAGTGCGCATCTTCAAGCTGCGTCGTCGTAAGCACTATGCTAAGTCTCAAGGTCACCGTCAACAGTTCACCGAACTGCTGATCGGCGCTATTGCTGCTTAAGGGGTATATCTCATGGCACAGAAAAAAGGCGGCGGCTCTACGCGAAATGGTCGTGATTCCAAGCCGAAGATGCTTGGCGTCAAGGCTTACGGTGGTGAACTGATCAGCGCGGGCTCGATCATCGTTCGTCAGCGCGGCACACGCATTCACGCTGGCGTGAACGTGGGTCAGGGCAAGGACCACACGCTGTTCGCATTGGTGGACGGCCACGTGTCCTTCGGCACCAAGGGTGCTCTGAACAAGCACACCGTGAGCATCACTCCGGTGTAAGCTGTTCGCTGAACACGCAGCCAAAGCCCCGATCCGTCGGGGCTTTGTCGTTTTTGGAGAGCTCCGGGCGGGATCGCCGATGGCGGGAATCGCCCGCGCTCTTTGCGTATTTTCGATGCTCAAGTCCTTTGCGCCAGGTGCGGAAGGGGCGATTTTGTAAACTCCAGGACCATGAAGTTCGTCGACGAAGCCTATATTGACATTGCCGCAGGTGACGGGGGCAACGGCTGCGTGTCGTTCCGCCACGAGAAGTACAAGGAATTCGGCGGCCCCGACGGCGGCGATGGAGGGCGCGGCGGCCATGTGTTCGCCGTGGCCGATCCCAATCTGAACACGCTGGTCGATTACCGCTTCTCGCGCCGCCATGAGGCGCAGCGCGGCGAGCACGGCAAGGGCTCGGACATGTTCGGAGCCGCCGGCAAGGACGTGACGCTGCGCATGCCGGTGGGCACGATCATCACCGATGCCGAGACTGGCGAGGTGCTGTTCGAGCTGCTCAATCCGGGCGAGGTCATCACCATTGCGAAGGGCGGGGATGGCGGCTTCGGCAATCTGCGCTTCAAGAGCGCCATCAACCGCGCGCCGCGCCAGAAGACGCCAGGATTCCCGGGTGAACGCCGCAATCTGAAGCTGGAGCTGAAGGTGCTGGCCGACGTCGGCCTGCTGGGCATGCCCAACGCGGGCAAGTCCACTTTCATCGCCGCCGTGTCGAATGCACGCCCGAAGATCGCCGATTATCCATTCACCACGCTGCACCCGAATCTGGGCGTGGTGCGCGTCGGGCCCGAGCAGAGTTTCGTGATCGCGGATATTCCCGGCCTGATCGAGGGCGCGTCCGAAGGCGCCGGCCTGGGCCATCAATTCCTGCGCCACCTGCAGCGCACGCGCCTGCTGCTGCACATCGTCGATGTCTCTCCGTTCGATGAAAACGTGGATCCGGTCGAGCAGGCGAAGGCGATCGTGGAGGAGCTGCGCAAGTATGACGCCGAGCTCCATGGCAAGCCGCGCTGGCTGGTGCTCAACAAGCTGGACATGGTGCCCGCGGAGGACCGCGCACGGCTGGTCAAGGATTTCGTCAAGCGCTTCAAATGGAAGGGGCCGGTCTTCGAGATTTCGGCGCTCACGCGCGAAGGCTGCGAGCCCTTGATCAAGACGATCTTCCAGCACGTGCATGCGCAGCAGGTGGCTCAGAACAATCCGCAGGAAGTCGATCCGCGCTTTTTGCCGCACGACGATATTGACTTGCAGAATGATCCGCGATTTGCGCGCGGCGCTGACGACGAAGCCTGAGCTGGTTTCATAATGGCGTCTGCCCGGAGATGGCTGCGCAGCGGCTGCGGCCGGGCCATCAACAGCTACTGATACAGATAAATGTCCAATGTCTTGAGCGATGCCCGCCGCATCGTGGTGAAGGTCGGCTCCAGCCTCGTGACCAACGAGGGCAGGGGGCTGGATGAGGTTGCCATCGGTGAATGGAGCCGCCAGCTCGCCGCGCTGGTGCATGGCGAGGACGGCGTCAGGCGCGAAGTCGTCATGGTTTCCAGCGGCGCGATCGCCGAGGGCATGAAGCGCCTGGGCTGGGCCACGCGGCCCGGTGAGATCCATGAATTGCAGGCCGCCGCCGCGGTCGGGCAGATGGGGCTGGCGCAGATGTATGAGACCAAGCTGCGCGAGCAGGGCATGCGCAGCGCGCAGGTGCTGCTCACCCATGCCGACCTGGCCGACCGCGAGCGCTATCTCAATGCCCGCGTCACGCTGCTGACGCTGCTGCGCCTGGGCGTGGTGCCCGTCATCAACGAGAACGACACCGTGGTGACGGATGAAATCAAGTTCGGCGACAACGATACGCTGGGCGCGCTGGTCGCCAATCTGGTCGAGGCGGATGCGCTGGTCATCCTGACGGATCAGAAGGGGCTGTACACGGCCGACCCGCGCCGCGACCCGGACGCCAGGTTCGTGGACGTGGCGCAGGCGGGCGATCCCGCGCTGGAGATCATGGCCGGCGGCGCCGGCTCAAGCATCGGCAAGGGCGGCATGATCACCAAGATCCTGGCGGCCAAGCGCGCTGCGGGCTCGGGCGCATCGACGGTGATCGCCTGGGGCCGCGAGAGCGATGTGCTGATCCGTCTCTCCAGGGGCGAGTCCATCGGCACCTTGCTGCTGGCCCAGACGCAGAAGACGCAGGCGCGCAAGCAATGGATGGCCGATCACCTGCAAATGCGCGGCCATGTCACCGTGGATGCGGGCGCGGCCGCCAAGCTCAAGGGCAGCGGCAAGAGCCTGCTGCCCATTGGCATGATCTCCGTCGAAGGCGATTTTGTCCGTGGTGACGTGATTGGTATCAAGGACGAGAGCGGCGAGGAAATTGCGCGCGGCCTGGCCAACTACGCAGGCGCCGAGGCGCGCCTGCTGTGCCGCAAGCCGTCGTCGGAGTTCGAACGCCTGCTGGGCTATGCCGCCGAGCCCGAGATGGTGCACCGGGACAATCTGGTGCTCACCCACCACTGATGCCCGGCTGCATGAGCCTGTCAGTCTTCGCGCTGCGCCTGAGGTGCGGGCGTTCCAGGCTCGGGCTCCGCGGGCTGGGGGTTCGGATCGAAACTGGCGCCCGGGGGCAATTCCATGCCGGGCTTGAGAATCATCGAATTGAAACGCGTTGCCGTGGGCTGCGTCACATCGGGCAATGCCGAACCGTCCCGCGCCCGCATGCCGCTTCTCAGGTAGCGATTGCGCTGCTCATGGCGCGGCAGGAAGCGAGCCAGTTCGGTGAGGGCCATTTCATAGACGCCGCGCTTGAACTCGACCACCACGTCGAGCGGCACCCAATAATCGTTCCAACGCCATGCGTCGAACTCCGGATGATTGGTGGCGCGCAGGTTCAAATCCCAGTCATGCCCCAGCAGTTGCAGAAGATACCAGATCTGCTTCTGGCCCTTGTAGTGTCCGCGCGCATCGCGGCGGATGTACCGGTCAGGCACCTCGTAGCGCAACCAGTCCCGCGTGCGGGCAACGATCCTGACGTGACCGGGCTGAAGCCCGACTTCCTCGTGGAGCTCCCTGAACATGGCCTGCTCGGGGGATTCCCCGCGATCGATGCCACCTTGAGGGAACTGCCAGCTGTGCGTCCGGATCCTTTTTCCCCAGAATACCTGGTTCCTCTGGTTGAGCAGGATGATGCCGACGTTCGGGCGAAATCCGTCCCGGTCGAGCATAATCTAACCCCAAATTCAAAAACTGTGACCATTATGCACGGTACCCCGCATGCGGCAAGCGGGCTAACCTCAGTGGCCTGAGATCGATAGATGAAAGCTTCCCAATTCCTTATTTCCACCTTGAAAGAGGCTCCTGCAGATGCGGAAATTGTCAGCCACAAGCTGATGACACGGGCCGGCATGATCAAAAAGCTCGGAGCAGGCATTTATGACTATATGCCCATGGGCTTGCGCGTGATCCGCAAGGTCGAAGCCATCGTGCGCGAAGAGATGAACCGCGCCGGCGCCATCGAGTGCGCCATGCCGGTGGTGCAGCCGGCCGAACTTTGGCAGGAAACCGGCCGCTTCGAGAAGATGGGGCCCGAGCTGCTGCGCATCCAGGACCGCCACGGGCGCGACTTCGTGATCCAGCCGACCAGCGAGGAAGTGGTGACCGACATCGCCCGCCAGGAGTTCCGCAGCTACAAGCAGTTGCCCAAAAACCTGTACCAGATCCAGACCAAGTTCCGCGACGAGCGCCGCCCGCGCTTCGGGCTGATGCGCGGGCGCGAGTTCATCATGAAGGACGCCTACAGCTTCGACCGCGACCAGGCGGGAGCCAAGGCGAGCTACCAGGTGATGGCGGCTGCCTACCGCCGGATCTTCGACCGCTTCGGCCTGCGCTATCGCGCGGTGGCTGCGGATTCGGGCGCCATCGGCGGCGACCTGAGCGAAGAGTTCCAGGTGATCGCGGCCACTGGCGAGGACGCCATCGTCTATTGTCCCAACAGCGAGTACGCAGCCAACATGGAGAAGGCCGAGGCGCTGGCTCCCACGGGCCCGCGCCCCGCTGCCGCCAGGCCGCAAACGCTGACGCCCACGCCCGGCAAGGCCACCTGCGGGGAAGTGGCCGAGCTGCTGGGGGTCGATCTGTCCACCACCGTCAAGTCCCTGGTGCTGGCGACCGATGAGGTCAATGAACAGGGTGAGATCGTCAAGTCGCAGGTGTGGCTGCTGCTGGTGCGCGGCGACCACGACATGAACGAGATCAAGGTCAGCAAGGTGCCGGGGCTCGATGCGGGCTTCCGCTTTGCCACCCTCCCGGAGATCGAGGAGCATTTCGGCTGCAAGCCCGGCTACCTGGGACCGCTGAACATGAAGAAGCCGGTCACGGTGGTTGCGGACCGCGACGTGGCGCTGATGGCCGACTGGATCTGCGGCGCCAACCAGATCGACCATCACATCACTGGCGTGAACTGGGGACGCGACCTGCCCGAGCCCGACCTGGTGGCGGATATCCGCAACGTGGTCGCGGGCGACAAGTCCCCCGACGGAAAGGGTGAGCTGGCCATCGAGCGCGGCATCGAGATCGGCCACGTGTTCTATCTGGGCGCCAAGTACAGCAAGGCGATGAACGCGACTTTCCTGGCTGAAGACGGCAAGCCGTCGTTCTTCGAGATGGGGTGCTATGGCATCGGCGTGACGCGCCTGCCCGCCGCCGCCATCGAGCAGAACCACGATGAGCGCGGCATCATCTGGCCCGATGCGATTGCGCCGTTCACCGTGGTGATCTGCCCGATCGGCATGGATCGCAGCGAGGACGTGAAGGCCGCCGCCGGGAAGCTGTACGCCGAGTTCCTGGCCGCAGGTGTTGACGTCCTGCTCGATGACCGCGGCGAGCGCCCGGGTGCGATGTTCGCCGACTGGGAGCTGATCGGCGTGCCGCACCGCGTGGTGATTTCCGAGCGCGGCCTCAAGGAAGGCCAGATGGAGTACCAGAACCGCCGCGACACGGCTGCGACCAAGGTCGCGTCGGCCGAGGTGTTCGCGCATGTGAAAGAACGCCTGACGGTATGAGCCCGAGCGAAGGTGTCATCGAAGGGGGGCGGCGGGAGGCTGGCGTGTCAAGGCGCTCGCTCGTGCTGTCCCTGTCCGCGGCGCCCCTGGGTTGGCTGGGCATGCCGCAGTCCGCGCATGCCGGCGGCCAGCTGGAGGAGCCGTTGGTGGACTCGGTGCGCACCGCGCTCAGCTCGGCGGTTGCCAACCAGGCGCCGCCCGAGCCGCTGTTCTCGACCACCGAGGCGCGCATCATGTACCTGCGCTGGCTCGGCACCATGAGCGAGAAGCTGCGCAAGCGCAAGCCTGATTGGGAGGTGCGCCGTGATTTTCTTCAGACCGCCTGGTATGAGTCCAAGCGCGCGGGGCTCGATACTTCGCTCGTGCTGGGACTGGTGCAGGTGGAGAGCGCTTTCCGCAAATACGCCGTGTCGCCGGTCGGCGCGCGCGGCTACATGCAGGTGATGCCGTTCTGGACGCGCGTGATCGGTGACGGCGATCCGGGCAAGCTGTTCCATATGCAGACCAATCTGCGCTTTGGCTGCGTGATCCTGCGCCATTACCTGGACCGTGAAAAGGGCGATCTGTTCATGGCGCTGGGCCGCTACAACGGCAGCCGCGGCCGCGATACCTATCCGAATGCGGTGTTCGGCGCGCAGCGCAACTGGCTGTTCAACGAGAAGGTCACATCGGCCTGAGCGCTTGCCGCAACGGATGCGCGAATCCGGGCAGCCCATCCATGAGAGCGGGCCGATGGCCGGCTCTCCTTTCCCGGCGCATCAGATGTTTTCCGTGAATCCCGTGTCGGCGCCTTCCTTGGCGGCCGGCGCGCCGGTGTCGCCCAGGCGGGAGACCATGACCTGGTCGATGCGGAAGCTGTCCACGTCCAGCACCTCGAACTTGTAGCCGCCAAAGCTCACGCTGTCGGTGCGGCGCGGCACGCGGCGCAGCATCACCATCATGAAACCGGCGAGCGTCTCGTACTCATCGTCGTGGGGCAGCTCGTCGAGATGCAGGGCGCGGAGCACTTCCTCGATGGGGGTGACGCCGTCGATGAGCCAGGAGTTTTCGTCGCGGCGCACGATCTGTTCCTCGTCGTCCGGGCCGACCAGATCCCCCATCACCGTGCTCATCACGTCATTGAGGGTGACCACGCCCACCACCAGGCTGTATTCGTTCACGATGACGGCGAAGTCCTCGTGGACCAGGCGGAACTGGTCGAGCACTTCGGCCAGCGTCAGGCGATCGGGCACGATCAGCACCTTGCGCACCAGATGCTCGTCCTTGAGCGACAGGGCCTGGTTGTTGAGCACGCGCTGGAACAGATCCTTGGCATCGACATAGCCCACGACGTGGTCGATGTCGCCGTCGCACACCGGGTAGGTGGAAAACGGCTCTTCGGCGATGCGCGCGCGGATCACCTCGTCGGGGTCGTCGCGCAGGAAGAAGGCGATGCGCTCGCGCTGCGTCATGGCCGAGGACACGGTGCGCGAATCAAGCTCGAACACGTTGGCGATCACCTGCTGCTCCCGCGCGGCGAGGATCCCGGCGCGCGCGCCGGCTTCCGTCATGGCCAGGATGTCCTCGGAGGTGATGCGCTCGTCGCGCGTGGTCTGGATGCCCAGAAGTCCGAAAACCAGATCGGTCGTCTTGGCGTAGAGCCAGACGATGGGCTTGAAGATGCGCATGAACCAGGCCATGGGCGTGAGCGCGCGCATGGCCCAGCGCTCGGGTTCGGCCATGCCCAGGCGCTTGGGAAACAGATCCGAGAACAGGATGAACAGCGACGTGATGAAGAAGAACGAGCAGACGAAGCCCAGGGTGTTGGCGGTGGACTCCTGTGTCCACAGCGCGAAGACGCGGCTCAGGCTGGGCGTCAATGCGCCTTCGCCCACGATGCCGCCCAGGATGGCCACCGCGTTCTGCCCGATCTGCACCACGGTGAAATAGTCTCCGGGTGCCTCCTGCAGCTTCAGGACCTGCTCCGCGCGCAAATCCCCATCCACGGCGAGTTGCCGCAGGCGCAGCCGGCGGGAAGCGGCGAGCGACAGTTCGGACAGCGAAAAGAACGCGCTGAGCACGATCAGCAGGGCGATGGCGAAGAGACTTTCTGGAAGCTGCATGGAGGGGTCGGCCGCCCGGGAATCCGGCGCGGCCGCGAATGGTCATCCAGCCAGTGTAGCGGGCGCGCGCGGGCCGGTGGGCCGTTGTCCTGGTTTGTCCGAGGTTGTCCCTGGCGCGATGCGATGCCGGTTCGCGCAGCAAACAAGATCGAACGGGAAATTCCGGGGGAGGCCGCCCGGATTCCGGGAAAGAAATACTCCCGGACAAAAAAAGCCGCCCGGCTTGCACCGGGCGGCTTGTGTCGTGCGGGTGAGCTACCGGCGCGTGCGCGCGGGTCAGGCTGCGGGTGCGCTGGCGCCCAGGACCTGCTGCAATTCACCTGACTCGTACATCTCCATCATGATGTCCGAGCCGCCGATGAATTCTCCCTTCACATAGAGTTGGGGGATCGTGGGCCACTGGCTGTAGTCCTTGATGCCCTGGCGGATTTCCTGGTCTTCCAGGACGTTCACCGTGGTGATGTTCCTGGGATCCACGCCGCAGGCCTTGAGGATCTGGATGGCGCGGCCGGAAAAACCGCACATCGGGAAACTGGCGTTGCCCTTCATGAAGAGAAGGATGTCGCTGCCCTTGACGAGCTGGTCGATTCGCTGATTTACGTCGCTCATGAAATTCTCCTGGAATTCGGATGCCCCTGGTTCAGGGCGCAATGGGCTGATTATTCCACTGTCCGGTGAAAAATCATTCATTTCCGGATTTTCCCGCCGGTGCAGCGGGCTATGCCGGACAGATCGTTGCGGCTATGCACATCCGAGAAGCCTGTTTCCCGCAGCAACTGCTGGACGGCTGGCGATTGATCCCAGCCATGCTCGAGCAGCAGCCATGCGCCGGGTTTCAGATGGGCAATGGACTGGCCGACGATCAGGCGGATGTCGTCAAGGCCGTCCGCTCCGCTGGCCAGCGCGCCCAATGGCTCGTGCCTGAGCGCGGCGAGATGCGGGTCGGTGGAGCGGATATAGGGCGGATTGCTGATGATGGCGTCGAATGTTCCGCCAAGCGGAGACAGCCAGCTTCCGTGCGCGAAGCGCACCGCCAGCCCAAGGCGCCGCGCATTGGCTTGCGCCACCGCGAGCGCATCCGCGCTGGCATCCACAGCCCAGATCTCCGCGCGTGGACGCTCGCGCTGCAGCGCCAGCGCGATGGCGCCGCTTCCTGTCCCCAGGTCGGCCATGCGCAGCCCGCCGCCGTCGCCGGGAAAAAGCTCGAGGACCCAGTCCACCAGCGTTTCGGTGTCGGGGCGAGGGTCGAGCACGCGTGCGTCCACCTGCAGGGACAGGCCGTAGAACTCCTTGCTGCCCGTGAGGTAGGCCACCGGCACGCCGTCCAGGCGCTGCGCGCAAAGCGACTCCCATCGCGCGAGCTGGCCCGCGTCGGGGATGTCGCCATCGTGCGTGATGAGCCAGGCGCGTGCGTGGGTGGGCTGACCCATGGCGTGCAGCATCAGCATCTGGGCATCGACGCGCGCGATGCCCAGGCGCGCGGCATCCGCCAGGCATTGGGTGATCGGGCGCGGGGATTCCCTGGTCATGCTTTCGGGGTCCTGTTCACTGGTTGACTTCCAGCTCCGCGAGCAGCTCTGCCTCGCGGGTCTGCGCGAGCGCGTCCAGCACTTCACCCAGATCGCCTTCCATTATCGCCAGCAGCTTGTAGAGCGTGAGATTGATGCGGTGATCCGTCAGGCGCCCCTGAGGGAAGTTGTAGGTGCGGATGCGGTCTGAACGGTCGCCCGAGCCGATCAGGCCCTTGCGCAGCGCGGCTTCCCTGGCGGCGCGCTCGCTGCGTTCCTTCTCCTGGATGCGGGCCTGCAGCACCTGCAACGCCTTGGCCTTGTTGCTGTGCTGGCTGCGGCCGT
>NZ_JBEBOW010000138.1:0-9542 GCF_040396215.1 Diaphorobacter ruginosibacter
TGGTGATGCCCTGGCCCAGCGGGCCGGTGGTGGTTTCCACGCCGGGGGTGATGCCGTGCTCGGGGTGGCCCGCGGTCTTGCTGTGCAGTTTGCGGAAGTTCTTGAGCTCTTCCATGGGCAGGTCGTAGCCGCTCAGGTGCAGCACCGAATACAGCAGCATGGATGCGTGGCCGTTGGAGAGCACGAAGCGGTCGCGGTCAGCCCAGTTGGGGTTGACGGGGTTGTGACGCAGATGGCGTCCCCACAGGGCCACTGCCATGTCGGCCATGCCCATGGGCGCGCCGGGGTGACCGGAATTGGCTTGTTGAACGGCATCCATTGCGAGTGCGCGGATCGCATTCGCCATCTGTTGTGAATTGGCCATGAAGGGCGGGCTCCGGGTGGGACTGGGTAGAGAAAACCCCCTATTTTACTAATGGACCGATGCCGGGGCTGGCAAGGGGCTTCATTTCGGCTTCTGGAGCCGTGGATGCTCTACAGTGTGAGCCCATGCACACTGCTTCTTTGTCCCCGGGAATCGCCGCCGTTGACGGCGTCGGCGCAAGCCTCGACGCCATGCTTTTGGCGGCGGGGCGTGGCGAGCGCATGCGGCCTCTGACCGACCGGATGCCCAAGCCGCTGCTCCAGGTGAAGGGCCGGGCGCTGCTGGACTGGCACGTGGATGCGCTGCTCAGGGACGGCGTCAACCGCATCGTCGTGAACACTGCATGGCTCGGCGAGCAGATTCCCGCTCATCTGACGGCCGGCTTTCCGGCGCTGGCGCGGCAAGCGCGGCTGTGCTTTTCAAACGAGGGCCGGGACTTCGACCATGCGCTTGAAACGGCTGGCGGTATCGCGCGCGCGCTGCCCCTGCTGGGCGACGCGTTCTGGCTGGCTGCGGGCGACGTGTTCGCGCCGGACTTCGCGTTCGATGCCGATCGCGCCCGTGCGTTCGCGGCCGGCGAGGACCTGGCCCATGTCTGGCTGGTGCCCAATCCTGCGCACAATCCCGGGGGCGATTTCGCGCTCCGGGAAACCTTTCCCGGCAGCGGCACGGGCCGCGCGCTCAACCTGCCGCAGGACGCGCCGGACGGGCTGCCGCGCCATACCTACAGCACGATCGCGCTGCTCAGGGCGGAGTTGTTTCGCGCACCGTGGTGCGACATCGCCCCCGGCAATCCGCAAGGCGTCGCGGCGCCGCTCGCGGCCTTGCTGCGCCGCGCGATGGATGCGGGCCGTGTCGGCGCAACGCTGTACACGGGGCGCTGGACGGACGTGGGCACGCCCGAGCGGCTGGCGCAGCTCAATGCGGCGGACTGACGCGTTTCCCCGTCAGTTTGAATGAGCCTGAATAAGAGCCGCTAACACAACCCTCGATACGTCGTTGCTTCGCCTTGTCGTACGCTTGTACTGCCTGCGGCTTCGCGCCTCGTCTCGATCGCAAACCTTCGGTTTGCCGGGTCGTGTTGGCAACTCTGAATATCCCACCCCGCCGCTATCGGCGGGCATATCCGTCAGAATCCAGCCCTGATCGTGAATCTCACGGGAATTGGGCGGGAAGATGGGTATGGAGTGGAGCAGCTTTTGCATGCTGCTGATCGTTGTTGCGCTGGCGTCGGCCTGCCAGAACCTGACGGGGTTCGCGTTTGCGCTGATCTTCGTCGGCCTCTCGGGCGCGCTGCACCTGATCCCGATTGCCGATGCCGCCAACGTGGCGGGGCTGCTTTCTCTGGTCAACGGCGTGGTGTACCTGCGCAGCCATCCGTTCAAGCCGCGCTGGGACCTGCTCAAGCCCATGCTCATCAGCAGCCAGATATGCGTGCTGGCGGGCCTGGGCATGCTGCAGTTCCTCAGCGGTGATCTCGTCAGCGTGCTGCGCATGCTCCTGGGCGTGACGATCATCGGCTGCGCGGTGCTGCTGCTCTCGCAGAAGGGCCGCCGCGAGAAGCCTTCGAGCACGCTGTCGATGTACGTCGCGGGCGGCCTCTCGGGCATTCTGGGCGGGCTGTTTTCCACCTCGGGGCCGCCCATCGTCTATCACCTGTACCGCGAGCCGCTGCCCGCGGCGCTGATCCGGCAATGCCTGCTGGTGCTGTTTCTGGCCAATACCGTGCTGCGCCTGGGCGTGGTCATCGCGGCGGGCGAGCTGTCGCGGGCGTCGCTTGTCGTCTCGGCGTTCGCCGTGCCGGTGGTCGCGGGCGTGACCTGGTTCCTGGCCAAGCACCCGCCCAGACTGCCGGTGCGCGTCCTGCAGTGGCTGGTGTGCTCCCTGCTGCTCCTGGCCGGTGTCAGCATGCTCGTCTCCGCTTTCTGACGTTCCGGGGGCGGCGGAGATATTTCCGGCTTCGCGCCTGCGTGGATATCGTCCGCGCAGTACGATGGCGCAATGAACTCCTCCGCATCCATCTACGCGCAAAGACGCGCCCGCCTGGCATCGCAACTGGGCCAGGGCGGGATCGCCGTCATTCCCACGGCGCCCGAGCGCCAGCGCAACCGCGACAATGGTTTCCTGTATCGGCACGACAGCTATTTCTATTACCTGACAGGCTTCACCGAACCCAACGCCTGCCTGGTGCTGGCAGCCGATGGCGCGAGCACGCTGTTTTGCCAGCCCAAGGATCAGGAGCGCGAGATCTGGGACGGGTACCGCCTGGGCCCGGAAGCCGCGGTGCCGGCGCTTGGCGTGGATGCCGCCTATTCGGTGGCCGAGCTGCCCACGCGCGTGCCGCGCCTTCTGGAAAACACCGAATGCGTGTGGTATCCGTTCGCCACGCACGAGGGCTTGGCCGCGCAGGTCGAGGGCTGGCTGAACAAGGTGCGCGCACGCGTGCGTTTCGGCGCGCTGTGTCCGACCGGACAACGCGATCTGTGCGCGCTGCTCGACGACATGCGCCTGGTGAAGGACGCGCATGAAATCGACATCATGCGCAGCGCCGGCGTCATCAGCGCGCGCGCGCACGTGCGGGCCATGCAGCGCTCGGCGCGCATGCTGCGCGCTGGCGAGGACGCGCGTGAATACCATCTCGATGCCGAACTGCTGCATGAGTTCCGCCAGAGCGGCGCGCAATACGTGGCATATGACTCCATCGTCGCGGCGGGCGCGAATGCCTGCGTGCTGCACTACCGCGCCGACAAGACGCCGCTGCGCAAGGGCGAGCTGGTGCTGATCGATGCGGGCTGCGAACTCGACGGCTATGCCAGCGACATCACGCGCACCTTCCCGGCGGACGGCCGCTTCACCGGCCCGCAGCGCGCGCTCTACGACCTGGTGCTCGCCAGCCAGGAGGCGGCCATCGCCGTGACCAAGGCGGGCAACCGCTTCAATGATCCGCACGACGCGGCGGTGGCCGTGCTCGCGCAGGGCATGCTCGACCTGGGGTTGATCGACAGGAACAGGCACGCCACCGCGCAGGACGTGATCGAGTCGCGCGCCTACTTCCAGTTCTACATGCACCGCACCGGCCACTGGCTGGGCATGGACGTGCATGACTGCGGCAACTACGTGGAGCCCTCGGAGGTCGGCGCGGTCAGCGAGCGCCGGGACCCGCTCTCCGGCGAGATCATCAAGAACCGCCCCAGCCGCATCCTGCATCCGGGCATGGTGACGACGATCGAGCCCGGCATCTACGTGCGCCCCGCGCCGGGCGTGCCCGAGCAGTTTCATCACATCGGCATCCGTATCGAAGACGATGCGGTGGTGACCGGAACCGGCTGCGAGCTGCTCACGCGCGGCGTGCCGGTGAAGGCCGATGAGATCGAAGCCTTGATGCGGGACTGATCCGCGCCTGGATCGGGTGGCCGCCTGATGCGGCGCATGTTTTGTGCGCTGCAGCACCGGAAGTTCCGGTCATGTAACCCGATTCATGCAAAAATTGAAACTCGATTACGAATTCTCATGGAACTTTGATGGTCATGCATATCCGTCGCGCTACCAAGATTGTCGCCACGCTGGGCCCCGCTTCGAGCGATCCGCAGTTGCTGGAAAAAATGATTGCTTCCGGGCTGAACGTGGTGCGGTTGAACTTCAGCCACGGCAAGGCGCAGGACCATATCGACCGCGCCGCCATGGTGCGCGCCGCGGCGCAGCGCGCGGGCCGCGAAGTGGCCATCATGGCCGACCTGCAGGGCCCGAAGATCCGCGTGGGCAAGTTCGCCGAAGGCAAGGTCATGCTGGAGGAGGGCGCGCAATTCGTGCTGGACGCCTCGCGCGCCGAGCCGGGCGATATCGGTGGCGTGGGCCTGGACTACAAGGAACTGCCGCGCGATGTGCGCCCTGGCGACACGCTGCTGCTCAATGACGGCCTGATCGTGCTGGAGGTCGATGCCGTGCGCGGCGACGCGGTGCACACCACGGTGAAGATCGGCGGAGAACTGTCCAACAACAAGGGCATCAACAAGCAGGGCGGCGGATTGACCGCGCCAGCGCTGACGGCCAAGGACATGGAGGACATCAAGACCGCGATGAGCTTCCAGGCCGATTACGTGGCGGTGAGCTTTCCCAAGAACGCGACCGACATGGAAATGGCGCGCCAGCTTTGCTACGTGGCGGCGGCGGGCACGGGCCACCGCCCGGGGCTGGTCGCCAAGATCGAGCGGGCCGAGGCGGTGCCGCTGCTCGAGGAAATCCTGCGCGCCTCCGATGGGATCATGGTGGCGCGTGGCGATCTGGCCGTCGAGGTCGGCAACGCGGCGGTTCCGGCATTGCAAAAGAAGATGATCCGCATGGCGCGCGACATGGACAAGTTCGTGATCACCGCCACGCAGATGATGGAGAGCATGATCACCAACCCGGTGCCCACGCGCGCCGAGGTGAGCGACGTGGCGAACGCCGTGCTCGACGGCACCGATGCGGTGATGCTGAGCGCGGAAACCGCCGCCGGCCGCTATCCGCTGGAGACGGTGCGTGAAATGGCGACGATCTGCGCGGCCGCCGAGGCGGCGGAAGATCCGGACCGCGACAACGATTTCCAGGGCCAGACGCTGGGCCGCATCGACCAGTCCATCGCCATGGGCGCGCTGTTCACCGCGCATCACCTGGGTGCGAAGGCCATCGTGGCGATGACCGAAAGCGGCTCGACCGCGCTGTGGATGAGCCGCCACCGCATCCACATTCCGATCTACGCGCTGACACCCAAGGTCGCCACGCAGCGCAGGATGGCCATGTATCGCAATGTGCGGCCATTGCTCATGGACACCAGCGCCGACAGGGACACGGCGCTCGACCAGGCGGAAAACCATCTCAAGATGCGCAACATCGTTCAGCAGGGCGATCTTTACGTGATCACCTGCGGCGAGCCCATGGGGGCTCCGGGCGGGACCAACATGATGAAAATCTGCCGCGCGCGCTGATCGGCACGGGTCGGCGGCGCATGCGCCGCCGGGAGGGGCGCCCGGCGTTTCACCTTGCGCGGCGGGGGCTGTCCGGGGGGAAAACCCCGGAATCCGGGCATGGCGTTAAAATCACCAGTTACCAACCGGTTACCAACTCGCGCGCGGCGGGCGAAAGCCCGGTGGGGCGCGCGACCAGCGTGCCGGTGCCTGTTGATCAACATTTACCTTACGGACCATCCCCATGCCTCTCGTATCGATGCGCGAACTGCTCGACCATGCCGCCGAAAACGGCTATGGCATCCCGGCCTTCAACGTCAACAACCTGGAGCAGGTTCAGGCCGTGATGTCGGCTGCCGACGAGGTGGGCGCTCCCGTCATCCTGCAGGCCAGCGCGGGCGCACGCAAGTACGCGGGCGAGCCCTTCATCAAGCACCTGATCCAGGCCGCTGCCGAAGCGTTCCCGCACATTCCGCTGGTGATGCACCAGGATCACGGCACGTCCCCCGCCATTTGCCAGGGCGCGCTGAACCTGGGCTTCGGCTCGGTGATGATGGACGGCTCGCTGCGCGAGGACGGCAAGACGCCGGCGGACTTCGACTACAACGTCGACGTGACCCGCAAGGTCGTCGAAATGGCTCACAAGATCGGCGCGACGGTCGAGGGCGAACTGGGTTGCCTGGGTTCGCTTGAAACCGGCATGGCCGGCGAGGAAGACGGCGTGGGCGCCGAAGGCGTGCTCGATCACTCCGCCTTGCTCACGGACCCGGAGGAAGCCGCACAATTCGTGAAGGCCACGCAACTGGATGCGCTGGCGATCGCCATCGGCACCAGCCACGGCGCCTACAAGTTCACCCGCAAGCCCACGGGCGACATTCTGGCGATCAGCCGCGTCAAGGAAATCCACGCCCGCATCCCCAACACCCATCTGGTGATGCATGGTTCTTCCTCGGTGCCGCAGGACCTGCTGGCGATCATCAACCAGTACGGCGGCAAGATGAAGGAAACCTACGGCGTGCCGGTCGAGGAGATTCAGGAAGCCATCAAGTACGGCGTGCGCAAGATCAACATCGACACCGACATCCGCCTGGCGATGACCGGCGCGGTGCGCAAGTTCCAGGCCGAGAATCCGGACAAGTTCGACATGCGCGAATGGATGAAGCCCGCGCGCGAGGCCGCCAGGCTGATCTGCAAGCAGCGTTACCTCGAATTCGGTTGCGAGGGACAGGGCTCCAGGATCAAGGGTGTTCCGCTCTCTGAAATGGCGGCGAAATATGCCGCAGGCTCGCTCCAGCAGCTTGTAAACTGATTTTTTTCCGCTCCAGTGGAAAGTGCCAAGACCCGGCGTCCCGAAAAGGGACGCCGGGTTTTGCTTTTTGGGATGGCATACAACACTCTGACTAAGGGTAATCCCTTGTTTTGAAAGCTTTTTGTAAGTATTCCGTTGCGATGGGTGGCGGTGTTTGAATCGTCCATCAGAATGTCCGGAACAACGCCATACGCTGGCACACGAGGGGATGTCTGCGCGCCTGGGGTCACTGGCTGGCCGGCATTGCGTCCGTGGCGAACGGACAGGCTCTTCTTGCGAAGAATACAAAACTCCAGGAGAAACCATGCTGATAGGTGTGCCAGCCGAGACGGTGGCGAAGGAGGCTCGGGTCGCGGCGACGCCCGAGACTGTCAAGAAACTCAAGGCCCAGGGCCATACGGTGCAGGTGCAAGGCGGCGCGGGCGTCGCCGCCAGCGTGACCGACGCGGCCTACGCGGCGGCCGGCGCCGACATCGTGGACCTGAATACCGCCTTCGGCGCCGATCTGGTGCTCAAGGTGCGCGCCCCGACCGAGGCGGAAATACCGCTGCTCAAGGCGGGCGTCACCGTCGTCGGCATGCTCAATCCGTTCGATGCCGCCGGCCTGCAGCGCATGGCGGAGGCCGGCCTGACCGCCTACGCGCTGGAGGCCGCGCCGCGCACCACGCGCGCGCAGAGCATGGACGTGCTGTCCTCGCAGGCCAATGTGGCGGGCTACAAGGCGGTGGTCATGGCGGCGGATCGCTACCAGCGCTTTTTCCCCATGCTGATGACGGCGGCGGGCACCGTGAAGGCGGCGCGCGTGGTGATTCTCGGCGTCGGAGTCGCCGGACTGCAGGCGATTGCCACGGCCAAGCGCCTTGGCGCGGTGATCGAGGCGAGCGATGTCCGTCCGGGCGTCAAGGAACAGGTCGAGTCGCTGGGCGCGAAGTTCATCGACGTGCCGTTCGAGACCCAGGAAGAAAAAGAAGCAGCCGAAGGTGTCGGCGGCTATGCGCGGCCGATGCCGCAGAGCTGGCTCGCGCGCCAGCGCGCCGAGGTGGCCAAGCGCGTGGCGCAGGCCGACATCGTGATCACCACGGCGCTCATTCCCGGGCGCGCGGCTCCGGTATTGGTGACGCAGGAAATGGTCCAATCCATGAAGGCCGGATCGGTCATCATCGATCTGGCGGCGGCTCAGGGCGGCAATTGCCCTCTGACCGAGGCGGACCAGACCGTGGTCAAGCATGGAGTGACCCTCGTGGGAGAGACCAATTTGCCCGCGCTCGTCGCGGCGGATGCGTCGGCGCTGTACGCTCGCAACGTTCTGGACTTTCTCAAACTCATCATCGACAAGGACGGCAAGCTGCACGTCAACCGCGAAGACGACATCGTGGCCGCGTGTCTGGTGGCCCATGAAGGCGCCGTCACGCGCAAGAGTTGACGCTTCCGGCTTGCCGCCGATCGGGATAGCAAGGATTTGGTTTCTTTCATGCTGAAGTTTTTCTCGCGCGTTCGATGCGCATCGGCCGTGGCTGCCGCGGCGGCTTCTCTGTTCCTCACCGCCTGCGCGCCGATGCAGCCGGGCCTGGTGCCGGTGGGCCGCTCGCAGCTGCAATTGCCGCCTGGCGACTGGGAGAGGATCGAGCAGGGCGGCAACGACCTCTTCAACATGCTTCCCGATGACGTCTCGCACGATCTGCCCATGAGCACGCAGGCCGTCGGCATGCGCGGCCCGCAGGGCGAGATGCTGGCCGTGATCGTCGTGCAGACCAACGCGACCAATGACCCCCGGGACACGACTTTGTGGACTCACAGCTGCCCCGCGCAAAAGGGCGTGCAGGTGGAGGATTTCGCAAAGGGCAGTCCCGTGCGCATCGACTGCCTGCGCTTCAAGCGGCGCGCGGACGATGAAGACTATTTGACGAAGAATCGCCCGGTGCTGCAAGAGTGGATCAAGCAACACGATATTGAACCGCTCGCGCCTTATTCGCACGTGTCCTACCGGTACGCGACTGCGCAAGGCGGCTACCTGCTGGTGGAGGCTCTCGTCGATCAACGCCTGCTGCGGCCAAAAACCGTCGGCACGGATCAGTTCCTGAGCGCGGGCAAGCCGGCGCAGGAGTGGCTGAATCAATTCGTGCAGGCTGCCAAGAACAGTGTTGCCATGCTGGATGGCCGATTCGTCGTGCCGCCGTTTCCCATTGCGCTGCCTCAGTAGCCGCATGCCGGGGCACGCGCCGCGCAGGCGGCGCGCGGCCCCTGCAAAGGGTGTACAGGAGAGCACCATTCATAAAAACCAAGGAGAACGCTCATGGAGTCCGTTTCCCCAACCCTGATCAATCTGATCATCTTCGTCCTGGCCATCTACGTGGGCTACCACGTCGTCTGGACCGTCACGCCCGCGCTGCATACGCCGCTCATGGCGGTCACGAATGCCATCTCGGCCATCGTGATCGTCGGCGCCATGCTCGCGGCCGCGCTCACCGAAACCTCGCTGGGCAAGACCATGGGCGTGCTTGCCGTGGCGCTGGCCGCGGTGAATGTCTTCGGCGGTTTCCTCGTCACCCGGCGCATGCTGGAGATGTTCAAGAAGAAGGAGCGCAAGGCCGCTCCCGCCGCTGACGCGAAGAAGGAGGCGTGAGCATGAGCATGAACCTTGTCACGCTGCTGTATCTGATCGCCAGCGTCTGCTTCATCCAGGCCCTGAAGGGCCTGTCGCACCCCACCACCTCGATCCGCGGCAATGTCTTCGGCATGGCCGGCATGGCGATTGCCGTGTGCACCACGGCCGCGCTGATCTACAAGCTCGCGGGCAACAGCGCGCAGGGCCTTGTCTGGGTGCTTGCCGGTCTGGTGGTCGGCGGCGGGATCGGCGCGACGATGGCCCATCGCGTCGAGATGACGAAGATGCCCGAACTGGTCGCCTTCATGCACAGCATGATCG
>NZ_JBEBOW010000139.1:0-9345 GCF_040396215.1 Diaphorobacter ruginosibacter
CCTACGTCCGCATGAGCCTGCGTTTGCAGGCCGCTTTCGGCCTATGCAGGGAAGAGTCCATCAAATATCGGACGGTCCCAATCACTACGCCAGAACAGCGCGGTGCTGGATTATGCTCATCGCCTGATAGGCTTGGGGTCTTTGATTCCATCGCACAAGACTTACATCCAGCCACGACATGTCTACGACGGGCAGTGCAAGGCTTCAGGGCTGAGCAATCTGGGAGCCTGACGCTTATTCTTCATCTCTGGCGCTCGGTTTACCGGTTGCCAGCTTTTTTACTGCCTTGTCAAAGTCACTTTCAAAAAGTCGATCTTGCACGATCCTGTACTTCTCAAACTCGCTTTCCGCATGCGTTTGGGCAAGTTTTGCAGAAATCTTGCCGCTGTTCTGTAGCACTTCCCGGTCATCAAACTCCAGGAAGGCGTCCAGGCGCTTGGACCAGTCTTCCATGCTCATGGGAATCTTGCGACGAGCACGATCCTCGGCCAGTTCCAGATAGACGTTGACGATACGGCCCAATGAATCCAGCTCGTCCTTGGTCAGGTAGTTCTTGGCCACGGCTACGTCGGTTTTCAGGATCTTGCCTTCGGGCGCGCTCGCCCAGGAAGTCAGCCCCATATGTGGATTGCTGCTATCGGCCCGCTTGCGGATCAACTCTGCAGCGGTATGGCCGTGGATGGCGTAATGCAGTTTGTTCTGTACCTTGGCGAAGAAGGCCTTGGTGGTCGGTGCGTCCTTGTTGTAGTCCACGCTGGTGGCATAGATGTCGGTGATCTTCTGGTAGAAGCGTCGCTCGCTGAGGCGGATCTCGCGGATTTCCGCCAGCAGCCGCTCGAAGTAGTCCTCGCCCAGGAAGCTGCCGTTTTCCATGCGCTGACGATCCAGCACATAGCCCTTGATGGCGAACTCACGCAGGACGCCGGTCGCCCACTGGCGGAACTGCGTTGCGCGTAGGGAGTTGACCCGGTAGCCGACGGAGATGATGGCGTCGAGGTTGTAGAAGTCCACCGCCCGGGATACCTCCCGCTGGCCTTCCTGCTGAACTATCCGGAATTTCCGGATAGTTGCCTCAGGCGCGAGTTCCTGGCTGGCAAAGATGTTCTTCAGGTGCTCGCTGACGGTGCGCACATCCACACCGAACAACTCAGCCATCAGCTTCTGCGACAGCCACAAGGTTTCGTCCTCATAGCGGGCCTCGATACTCTGTTCGCCGGTCTGGCCAGTGAAGATCAGGAACTCGGCTGTACTGTTGCGGATCAATTTTTTGCCATTCATACCAAGCCCCCTATGCAGCCATCACTTCGACCAAGCGTTCGACAGTGATTCCGCCTGCTTCAGCACCAGTTCGATCGCGGCATCCTCACCCACCGGCGGGTACTTCAGCGGATGCCTCTGGACCCCACATCACTTCCCGATGCAGAACGACGAGAAAATCACCCCCAGCAGATCATCGGAGGTGAACTCCCCGGTGATCGAGTTCAGCGCATTCTGCGCGAGCCGCAGTTCTTCTGCCAGCAGGTCGAGCGCCGGAGTGTCGGAGTGGATTTGTGCCGCCGATTCCATCAGGTGCATGTCCACGTCGCGGAGCGCGGCGAGGTGGCGGGCGCGGGCGATGTAAACGCCTTCGGAGGCCGATTGCCAGCCGGCCAGTTCGAGCAACTGGCGGCGCAGGGTCTCCAGGCCGTCGCCGGTCCGCGCCGACAGGCGCACCTGGGCTATCCTGCCGGCCTGCAATGGCGCGGCCGGCGTAGCGGCGTCCTCCAGCGCGGCGTCGGTCTTGTTCCAGACGTCGATGACAGGCACCTGTTCATGCAGTTGTCCGGTCAGTTCCTGCGCAATCCGCGCATCGGCGTCTACATATTCCGGATCGCGCACGCGGGTCAGGTCGTGCAGGAACAGCACGGCATCGGCGGCCCTGATTTCTTCCCAGGCGCGCGCGATGCCGATTTTCTCTACCTCGTCATCGCTTTCGCGCAAGCCTGCGGTGTCGATCACATGCAGCGGCACGCCCTCGATCTGGATGGTCTGCTGCACTTTGTCGCGCGTCGTGCCGGCGATGGGCGTGACGATGGCCAATTCAGCGCCCGCCAGCGCATTGAGCAGAGAACTTTTGCCCGCATTCGGCTGCCCCGCGATCACCACCTTGATGCCTTCGCGCAAAAGCGCGCCCTGCTGCGCGCGCTGCACGACGCGGGCCAGCGATGATTGCAGCCGCTCCAGTTGCCCGGCCGCATCGGCCTTCTTCAGGAAGTCGATTTCCTCCTCGGGAAAGTCCAGTGTCGCCTCGACCAGCATGCGCAGGTGAATCAGCGCATCGCGCAGCGCGTGGATTTCCTTGGAGAAAGCGCCCGAGAGCGAACGCCCCGCGCTGCGGGCCGCCGCTTCGGTGCTCGCGTCGATCAGATCGGCGATGGCCTCGGCCTGCGCCAGATCGATCTTGTTGTTCAGGAAGGCGCGCTCCGTGAATTCACCCGGCTCGGCCAGACGCAGGCGCGGCAAGGCGGTGCCCGCCAGTTCCAGGCAGCGCGCCACCAGCAATTGCAGGACCACGGGGCCGCCATGGGCCTGCAGTTCCAGCACGTCCTCGCCCGTGTAGCTGTGCGGAGCGGGAAAGAACAGCGCGAGGCCATGGTCGATGGCCTGCCCATGCCGGTCCGCGAACGGCAGGTAATGCGCCTCGCGGGCACGCGGGGCACGGCCAAGGAGCTGGTCGACAAATGGGCCGATGCCCTTGCCCGATACACGCACGATGCCCACCGCGCCGCGTCCGGGGGCGGTGGCGATGGCGATGATGGGGTCGGCGTGGCGAGAGAGCATATGCGGGTTCAACAGTCGGCTGGAAGGGTGGAGCGGGCCAGGGGCCAGGAGCCAGAAATGGCAACGACCGCATAGCGGCCATTGTGCGATGAAAGCGGAGCTGCCGCCGAACGGGTCGGCGTGGGCCGCGCTATTTGAATTTCGGCAGATTGAACTGCGGCGGCACGCCCATGCGGGTGTTGATGATCCACTGCTGGATGATCGACAGGATGTTGTTCGTCAGCCAGTACAGCACGAGGCCTGCCGGGAAGAAGAAGAACATCACCGAGAACATCAGCGGCATGATCCACATGAGCTTGGCCTGCATGGGATCCGGCGGGGCGGGATTCAGCGCGGTCTGCAGCAGCGACGACAGGGTCATCAAGAGCGGCAGGATGAAGAAGGGGTCCGGCACCGACAGGTCATGGATCCAGCCGATCCAGGGCGCATTGCGGATCTCGACGCTGGACTGCAGCACCCAGTACAGCGCCATGAAGACCGGCATCTGGATCAGGATGGGCAGGCAGCCCCCCATCGGGTTGACCTTTTCCTCGCGGTAGATGCGCATCATCTCCTGCTGCATCTGCTGCGGCTTGTCCTTGAGGCGCTCGCGCATTTCCTGGATGCGCGGGTTGATGGCCTTCATCTTCGCCATCGACGAATAGGCCTTGGCATTGAACCAGTAGAAGGCCACCTTCAGCAGCAGCACCAGCGCCACGATCGACCAGCCCCAGTTGCCGATGAAGCTGTGCAGCTTGGAGAGCAGCCAGTACAGCGGCTTGGCGAGAATCGTCAGCCAGCCATAGTCCTTGACCAGTTCCAGGCCTGTCGCCTGCGCCTCGAGCATGGGCTCGATCTGCGGGCCGGCGAACAGGCGCGCGGAAATGGACTTGGTCTGGCCAGGCTCGACGGTCCCCACCGGCGTGATCATGCCGGCGGCGTAGAGGTTGTTGCCGATCTTGTTGACGAAGTTCTCGCGCTGCGTGCCATCGTCGAGCAGCCAGGCGCTGGCGAAATAGTGCTGCACCATCGCCACGTAGCCGGAGTCGGAGCTCTTCTCCACGTTGACCTTGTTGTTCTCGATGTCCTTGAAGGTGACCTTCTGGTACTTCTTCTCGGGGGTGTACACGGCGGGGCCGGTGAACGTCGAGTAGAACGGCGTCTGGCCGCCGGACTCGGAGCCGTCGCGCACCAGTTGCAGGTACAGGCGCGGATTCACGGGCGCGCCGCTGTTGTTCACGATGTCGTGCTGCACGCTCACGTCGTAGGCGCCGCGCTTGATCGTGTAGGTCTTGATCAGCTTCACGCCACCGACTTCCGCGGATTCAAAGCGTAGTTGCACCGAATCCTGGCCGTCCTTGAGTTCGCGGGCGCCGGGCTGCGCGGTCATCGCCGTCTTGTGGGTCGGGAAAGTACCGCCGATCAGGCCGCTCTGTCCAAGATATTTGTGGGTTGCCGAATCATCGAACAGGACCACGGGCTGGGGTGGCTGGGACTTGTCGAAATATTTCTGCAGCTCGGCGTGCTTGAGCGTGCCGCCCTCGCTGCCAAAGGTCAGGCGCAGCACGTCGGTGGTGATGACCACGTCCTCGCGCGGGGCCGCATTCGCTGCGGGCGCCGCGGCATCGGCACCGGGCACGGCCGATGCGCCCGCGGCGTCCGATGCCGACGAAGCCGAGGCCGAGGGCACGCTGGCGTCCGCCGATGCAGCCGCGCTGGCGGACTTGGCGGCCTGCTGCTCGGGCACGGGGAAGAAGGTGGCCTTGTGGCCGTTATGTACCTGCCATTTGTCCCACAGGAGAACCAGGGAGAAGGCAAATATCACCCACAGAATGGTGCGGCGAATATCGTTCATGAAGTCTTCGTAGAAGAGGAAGCGGATTGAGAGGTGGAATCCAGGTGCCGGGAAAACAGCCGCATTGCGCGCGGCGGATCCTGCGGAACCGGATCAAGCCCTCCGTCACACCAGGGATGACAGCGAGCAAGGCGGCGAAGCGTCAAATAACTGCCCGCCGCCGCGCCATGTTTTTCCAAAGCCCCGAGAGCATAAACCGAACAGGTCGGTTCGAACCGGCAAGCCGAGCCAAGCCAGGGGCTAAGCAGCAGCCGGTAGCCGCGCACCAGCCCCATGAGCATATTGCGTACGATCATGATGAGCGGCCCTCCTCCATGGCGGGAACGCGTGGTTTGCGAGCCTGCGGGCGCACGGCGTGGGCGAAGAGCTGCTGAAGCTCCTGGCGCACGGCGGCCTTCAGCGCATCCGACGTCGCGCTGGGGAATTGCTTGCGGTCGAACGCGGCACGCAGCCGCACGACGTACGCGGCCACGGGGAACTGCGGCTCGAAGGCCGCGCCCGCAACGTAGATTTGCCGCTTGATGGCATTGCGAGTGACGGCGCGGCGCGCCCAGCGCTTGGGCACCACCGCGCCGAGCCAGGGACCCTGCGGCTCCCGCGCGGCAACGACGAACAGGGCCTGCGCATCACGCCGCTCGTGCGGCGCGCTGCCAGCCCTGTCGGGAAGCGCCATTGCGACGTTGACTCCCGTGGAATCAACGTCTTCGGAAACCAGGCCCAGCCGATGCAGGACAAAGTGCTGTGTGCGGGAAACAGTTCCACCCGCCATGGCAGCCTGGAACTGTGGGCGGGTTTTCAACCGGTGCATAAGCGCAAGCAATGCCTCGCGCGGATTGGAAGGGCCTGCAACCAGAGCCGGAGCTCAGCCAATCAGGATGGCCGAGACTCCATGCCCGTCAGTCAGCAGAACCTCAGACAGCCAGACGCTTGCGGCCCTTGGCGCGGCGAGCGTTGATGACGGCGCGGCCGCCGCGGGTCTTCATGCGAACCAGGAAGCCGTGGGTGCGTGCGCGGCGGGTCTTGGATGGCTGGTATGTACGTTTCATGATCTCAATTCCTTGATAGTTCAGTTACAGGCCCGGCTTCGATCGGCCGAAAAGCCCGCCAGACAATCCCAGGCAGCGGCACCATCAGTTGCCATCAAGAAGCTGCGCCCGGGCTGGATCACCCTGAACGGGTTCAGGGAAACCGGCGATTATTGCAGGCTTGGCGCAACCTTGCAATCCCCGGGTATTGCCGGTTTCTGGGCATTCACCCTTCCCGATCGTCAGAGCAGCTGTGCAAAGGTCTCGCACAAAGATGCGGAGAAATTGTGGATAACTATTCCGGGAAGGTACAATGGAGCCCCTTCAATGTTCCTCCTATCCACAACTAGAATCCCCTGAAATGATCGAGGAACCTTCCCATTCTTTCCCTGACGAGCCCGGCTCGGATGCTGGGCAAGGTCTGTGGCAGGCCTGCGTGGAGCAGCTTGCGCAGGAACTGCCGGAGCTGCAATTCAACACCTGGATCAAGCCTTTGGCGGCCCAGGTGGCCCCCGACCTGTCCAAGGTCACTCTGTTCGTCGCCAACCGCTTCAAGCTGGACTGGATCCGCGCGCAATACGCGGGCCGCATCTCAGCCATCCTCGAAGGCCTGTATGGCCAGTCCATCCCACTGGAGTTAGCGCTCGCTCAGCGTGAAAGCGTTGTGCGTAAGTACATTCCCGCGCAGACAGCATCCCAACCCGAGCCGGCTGCCGCACCCGAACCCGCCGCCGCGGCGGCGGAAGACAACGGCGCGACCCCGTTCCGCTCGCGCCTGAACCCCGCGCTCACCTTCGACTCCCTGGTGGAGGGCACGGCCAACCGCATGGCGCGCTCGGCGGCGATGCACGTAGCGGCATCGCCCGGCCATCTCTACAACCCGCTGTTCATCTACGGCGGCGTCGGCCTGGGCAAAACCCACTTGGTGCACGCGGTTGGCAACAAATTGCTGGCCGACAAGCCTGACGCCAAAGTTCTCTACATCCACGCCGAGCAGTTCGTCTCGGATGTGGTTAAGGCGTATCAGCGCCGCACCTTCGACGATTTCAAGGCGCGCTACCACTCGCTGGACCTCCTGCTGATCGACGACGTGCAATTCTTCGCCAACAAGGACCGCACGCAGGAAGAATTCTTCAACGCGTTCGAGGCGCTGCTGGCCAAGAAGAGCCACATCGTGATGACGTCGGACACCTATCCGAAGGGTCTTGCCAACATCCACGAGCGCCTGGTGTCGCGTTTCGACTCCGGCCTGACCGTGGCCATCGAGCCCCCCGAGCTGGAAATGCGCGTCGCCATCCTGATCAACAAGGCCCGCGCCGAAAACGCCGACATGCCCGAGGAGGTCGCCTTCTTCGTGGCCAAGAACGTGCGCTCCAACGTGCGCGAGCTCGAAGGCGCGCTGCGCAAGATCCTCGCCTATTCGCGCTTCAACCAGAAGGAAGTCTCCATCCAGCTGGCGCGCGAGGCGCTGCGCGATCTGCTCTCGATCCAGAATCGCCAGATTTCAGTGGAAAACATCCAGAAAACGGTGGCCGACTACTACAAGATCAAGGTCGCCGACATGTACAGCAAGAAGCGCCCGGCCAGCATCGCCCGCCCGCGCCAGATTGCGATGTACCTGGCCAAGGAGTTGACGCAAAAGAGCCTGCCCGAGATCGGCGAGCTGTTTGGCGGGCGCGACCACACGACCGTTCTGCATGCGGTGCGCAAGATCGCGGGTGAGCGTCAACAATTGACGGAGCTCAACCAGCAACTGCACGTGCTGGAGCAAACCCTCAAGGGGTAACGATCCCGTGATGATTTGCCATCGAAATTGTTCTATATCACAGGCAAAATGCCATGTCGGGCGAAACGGCCGCGCTCTTGAGAGGGAGCAAAGCCCATCGCGCAGTCGCCCCTCAACGCTTTTACCTTTCAAAAACCAACCAAGGTTGAAGACATGATTGTCCTGAAGGCAACACAAGACAAGGTCCTCGCAGTATTGCAATCGGTATCCGGCATCGTCGAACGCCGCCACACCCTGCCCATCCTGGCGAATGTGCTGATCCGCAAGACAGGCAACGCCTTGCAGCTCACCACCAGCGACCTGGAAATCCAGATCCGCACCACCGCGGAGCTCGGGGGCGACACCGGCGAATTCACGACGACCGTCGGCGCGCGCAAGCTCATCGACATTCTCAAGACCATGCCCGCGGACCAGACCGTCAGCCTGGAGACCAGCCAGAACAAGCTGATCCTCAAGGGCGGCAAAAGCCGTTTCACGCTGCAATCCCTGCCTGCCGAGGACTTCCCCCTGGTGCAGGAGGCCGCCGGCTTCGGCCCCGCGTTCAGCGTGCCCCAGAAGGTGCTGAAAAACCTGATGGGCCAGGTTTCGTTCGCCATGGCCGTGCAGGACATCCGCTACTACCTGAACGGCATTCTGTTCGTGGCGGAAGGCAACACCCTGAGCCTGGTGGCCACCGACGGCCACCGCCTGGCGTTCTCGTCCGCCACGCTGGACGTGGAAGTGCCCAAGCAGGAGGTCATCCTGCCGCGCAAGACCGTGCTCGAACTGCAGCGGCTGCTGTCCGACGCCGACGGCGCCATCGAGATGCAGTTCGCCAACAACCAGGCGAAGTTCTCGTTTGGCGGCATGGAGTTCGTCACCAAGCTGGTGGAGGGCAAGTTCCCGGACTACAACCGCGTGATCCCCAAGAACCACAAGAACAGCATCACGCTGGGCCGCGCGCCGCTGCTGGCCAGCCTGCAGCGCACCGCCATCATGACGAGCGACAAATTCAAGGGCGTGCGCCTGAACTTGGAGCCCGGCCTGCTGCGCGTGGCCTCCAACAACGCCGAGCAGGAAGAAGCCGTGGACGAACTCGATATCGACTACGGCGGCGACACCATCGAAATCGGCTTCAACGTGAGCTACCTGATCGACGCCCTGACCAACATGAGCCAGGACATGGTGAAGGTGGAACTCTCCGACAACAACAGCTCGGCGCTGATCACCATCCCCGAGAACGACCACTTCAAGTACGTCGTGATGCCGATGCGCATCTGAGCTGACGACCAGTGAGGCGATCACGCGCATCCATTCACACGCGTCATTTCATCGCACGGCTGCCATTGCTTGTTTCCTGGGCGATGGCAGCCATTTGATCATTTGATCGAGTGAAATATCGACAGATTGTTAATGCCAGCCGCCTGCCCCGCAGGACTTCTGGCTGACCGAGAGAAGAAAGCATTCCTCCATGACCGCAGAGAACACGCAGCCCACTCCAGAAGAGCCGACCGCAAACAATGGCGGCGCTGCTCCCGCGCCTTCCGCACCCGCAAACGAAGGCTACGGCGAAGGCGCGATCCAGATCCTCGAAGGCCTGGAGGCCGTGCGCAAGCGTCCCGGAATGTACATCGGCGACACGTCCGACGGCACCGGCCTGCACCACCTCGTCTTCGAGGTAGTGGACAACTCCATCGACGAGGCTCTGGCCGGCTTCTGCGACGACATCGTCGTCACCATCCACACCGACAACTCCATCAGCGTGATCGACAATGGCCGCGGCATTCCCACCGGCGTGAAGATGGACGACAAGCACGAGCCCAAGCGCTCGGCCGCCGAAATCGCGCTGACCGAGCTGCACGCCGGCGGCAAGTTCAACCAGAACAGCTACAAGGTCTCGG
>NZ_JBEBOW010000140.1:0-9157 GCF_040396215.1 Diaphorobacter ruginosibacter
CTGCCGCGCCGCCTGCGAGATATTGCCGTGCGTGCTCTGCAGCGCCTGCTCGATGGCGGCGCTGGATATCTGCTCCAGGCTCATCGCAGCGGGCGGCACGCGGATCTGCGAGCAGCCCGCTGCTCGGGTCGTCGGCGCGGCCCGTTCCGTCGTGAGGGCCTGCGCCAGATCGTCGGGCAGGTGTTCCCAGTCCACCGTGTCCTCATGCTCCCGGAGCATGGCGCAGGCGGTGCGCAGCGCGCTGGCGTATTGGCGCAGGTTGCCGGGCCAGTCATGCGCGGCCAGGCGTGCGAGCAGGCCGGGGGCGATGTCCAGCGGCCGCGCCCGCGCGAGTTCGCGCGCCTGCTCGGCGAGCAGCCGCCCGGTGATCGCCAGGAAGTCGGTACGCTCGCGCAGCGCGGGCAATTGCAGCGTCAGGCCGTTGATGCGGTAGTACAGGTCCTGGCGGAACCGCCCCTGGCCCGCGGCGAGCTGCAGTGGGCTATGCGTGGCGCAGATCAGCGAGAAATCCACGGCGATCGCCTTGCCCGCGCCCACCGGCGTCACCCGGCGCTCCTGCAGCACGCGCAACAGGCGCGTCTGCATGGCCAGCGGCATGTCGCCGATCTCGTCGAGGAACAGCGTGCCGCCGTGCGCCTCGCGCAGGCGGCCGGTGCTGCCTTCTTTGCGCGCTCCGGTGAATGCGCCGGCGACATAGCCGAAGAGTTCCGCCTCGATGAGGCTTTCGGGAATCGCGCCGCAATTGACGGCCACGAACGGCCCCTGCGCGCGCGGGCCGCTGGCGTGCACGGCCCGTGCGAACAGGTCCTTGCCGACGCCCGATTCGCCAAGGATCAGCAGCGGGATCGGCTTGTCCGCCACCCGCCTGGCCTTGTCGGCGGCAGCCCGCCAGCGCGCGTCGCCCGTCTCCAGCCGGGCCAGCGCGTCCTGGGGCGCGGCGCTGGCGCTCCCATCGGGCCCGGGTGCGGCAGAGGACACGGCAGTGGGGGCGGCGCGTGCGCCGGGCGCGGGCCAGAGGGCGCTGTCCAGCCATATCCGGGCGAACACCAGCGCGCCGCTGGCCAGCCGCAGCGCCTGCGGCTGGCGCGGTCTGCGGCGGTGTTCCGACAGCAGTTGTTCGAGCCGCACGTCGAGCACCCGCTCCAGCAGGGTAGCGCCCAGGTCGCCCGTGCGCAGGCCGAGCAGCGCCAGCCCCGCCCGGTTGGCGCCGACGATCCAGCCGTCCCCCGAAACCGTGACGATGCCTTCGGCGATGCCGCCCAGGCCCTCCGGGTGAGCGTGCAGATGCAGCCGGATGCCGCCACGCTCGCTGGTGGCGATGAGCAGGCTGTTCTCGATCATGCGCGCGGCCGTGCTCACCAGGCCCAGCGTGTGCGCGTGTCCGTTGCGGCTGTCGCCTGATATGTCGAGGATGCCCTGCAGCTCCCCGGTCCCCGAGAAAATGGGCGCGGCCGCGCAGGTGAGGAAGCCGTTGCGCTCCAGGAAATGCTCGCCGCCGTGCACCTCGACCGGGCCGCGCTCGGCCAGCGCCGTGCCGATGGCGTTCGTGCCCCGGTGGTCCTCGTGCCAGGACGCGCCGCTCGTGAGCGCCACGCGCTCGGCCTTGTCGACGAACTGCGGATCGCCCAGCGTGTGCA
Source organism: Diaphorobacter ruginosibacter (assembly GCF_040396215.1). Classification (GTDB taxonomy): domain Bacteria; phylum Pseudomonadota; class Gammaproteobacteria; order Burkholderiales; family Burkholderiaceae_C; genus Diaphorobacter_A; species Diaphorobacter_A ruginosibacter_A. The sequence continues at coordinate 1,638 of NZ_JBEBOW010000140.1, forward strand.
TGAGCATTCCGCGCTGGTCGGCCAGCACCACCACGCTCTGGCTGTGGCGCACCTGCTCGAACAGGTATTCCATCACGGGCCGGGAATGCGCGAGCAACAGCGGATGGCTTGACAGCGCCTGGCGCAGCGCGCCGCCGCTGGCATGTTCCGCCGCATGCGGGCGGGCCGTGGGATCGAGCCCCGCCGCCAGGCTGCGCGACCAGGAACGGGCCACGCGCTCGTCAAGCACGCCGCTGGGGCACTGACCATATTCCAGCAAATGCTGGCGCGCTTGTCGCAAGGCGAGGGGTTGATGGCGGAAATGCACGCTGCTGTCTCCTGCGCAGGCCTCTGCCGGCCCGTTTCGGCACAGTATGGCCCGCCCGCGGCGAGCGTGGCAAGCGATGTCCGGAGTTGCGTGGGGCGACTGTTCCATATTGAGACACCTGTCGCATTCCGGAGCGGCCACGCGGACAGTCCGGGTGTCCGCGCGGATGCGCCATCGCCGGTAAAAGCCAATGGAATCAGCCGGTTGCGCGCGAGGCCCGGGCTGGCACGCGTCTTGATTGGAGGGCTGGACATCGGCGCCGCAGGGGTGTCCGGTGCACAGGCAACCCCCTATCAGGAGACACGACAGATGACGGTTTATGCAGCCCCCGGCGCGCAAGGCGCGAAGATCGCCTACAAGCCCCGCTACGACAACTTCATTGGCGGTAAATTCGTGCCGCCTGTCAAAGGCCAGTATTTCGACGTGGTCACGCCGGTGACGGGCAAGGTCTATACCCAGGCCGCGCGCTCCACCGCGGAGGACATCGAGCTGGCTCTCGATGCCGCGCATGCCGCGGCGGATGCATGGGGCAAGACCGATGTCGCCACGCGCTCCAACATCCTGCTGAAGATCGCCGACCGCATCGAGGCGAACCTCGAACTGCTCGCCTACGCGGAGACGGTGGACAACGGCAAGGCGATCCGCGAGACGCTCAATGCCGACATTCCGCTGACGGTGGACCATTTCCGCTATTTCGCGGGTTGCCTGCGCGCGCAGGAAGGCGCGATCAGCGAGATCGACGAGAACACCGTCGCCTACCACCTGCACGAGCCGCTCGGCGTGGTGGGGCAGATCATTCCCTGGAACTTTCCGATCCTGATGGCCGCGTGGAAACTCGCGCCGGCGCTGGGCGCGGGCAACGCGGTGGTGCTCAAGCCCGCAGAGAGCACGCCCGTCAGCATTCTGGTGCTGGCCGAGCTGATCGCCGATCTGCTGCCGCCGGGCGTGCTCAACATCGTCAACGGCTTCGGCCGCGAGGCCGGCATGCCGCTGGCGCAGAGCAAGCGCATCGCCAAGATCGCCTTCACCGGCTCGACCAGCACCGGCCGCGTGATCGCGCAGGCGGCGGCCAACAACCTGATTCCCGCCACGCTGGAGCTGGGCGGCAAGTCGCCCAACATCTTCTTCGCCGACGTGATGGACAAGGACGACGCCTTCCTCGACAAGGCCATCGAAGGCCTGGTGCTGTTCGCCTTCAACCAGGGCGAGGTCTGCACCTGCCCGAGCCGTGCGCTGATCCAGGAGAGCATCTACGACCGCTTCATGGAGCGGGTGCTCAAGCGGGTGGCCGCGATCAAGCATGCCAATCCGCTGGACACCGACAGCATGATGGGAGCGCAGGCCAGCAAGGAGCAGCTCACCAAGATCCTCTCCTACCTCGACCTGGGCAAGCAGGAGGGCGCCGAGGTGCTCATCGGCGGCGCCCAGGCGGACCTTGGCGGCGACCTTGCGGGCGGCTACTACGTGCAGCCGACGCTGTTCAAGGGCCACAACAAGATGCGCATCTTCCAGGAGGAAATCTTCGGGCCGGTGCTGGCCGTGACCACGTTCAAGGACGAGGCGCAGGCGCTGGAGATCGCCAACGACACGCTGTACGGCCTGGGCGCGGGCGTGTGGAGCCGCAATGGCAACGTGGCCTATCGCATGGGCCGCGCGATCAAGGCGGGCCGCGTGTGGACCAACTGCTACCACGCCTACCCCGCGCACGCGGCCTTCGGCGGCTACAAGGAGTCCGGCATCGGGCGCGAGACGCACAAGATGATGCTGAACCACTACCAGCAGACCAAGAACCTGCTGGTGAGCTACAGCGAGAACAAGCTCGGGTTCTTCTGATCCAGGAGCGCCGCGCAGGCGCTGCAAACGGCGCTCCGGGAGGCACGGCATCCCGGTGGGGCAGGCTCCGGAGCGCGGCCCGTCATGACGCAGGAGTGCTCACATGGTCGAGAAAGTCATCGCAACGCCCGCGGCGCTGGAGCTGATCGAGGAGCTGAAGACGCAATACGGCCCCGAGCTGATGTTCCATCAGTCCGGCGGCTGCTGCGACAACAGCGCCGCCAATTGCTATCTGCCCGGCGAGATCACCATGGGCGCGGGCGACGTGTACCTGGGCGAGATCGGCGGCTGCTCCTTCTACATCGGCCGCGCGCAGTATGAATACTGGAAGCACACGCAGCTCATCATCGACGTGATCGAAGGCCATGGCGGCACCCTCTCCCTGGAGGGGCCCACCGGCAAGGCGTTCCACACGCGCTCGCGCGTCTTCACCGAAGAAGAACTGGCCGAGCTGGGTATCGAGCGCCCGGCAGGGGCTGGATAGGGGCTGCCGCCATGGGCCGCTACGACAGCCGCCGGCGCCGCGCGAAGCGCACCACCGTCACGCCCGCGCGCGCCTGGCGCGTCGAGGGCATGACGAGCACGCAGTCGTCGTAGGGCGTGACGACCGGCTCGCCGTCGTTGTCGCCAATGACGGTGCCCGCCTTCGCGATCACCTCCAGGCCGGTGAACGGCTCCGTGAAGGTGAAACGCCCGCTTCGGGCAACGACCGGGCCGGTCACCTCCAGCGCCCATTGGCGCGGCGCGTCGGCCAGGCGCCATCCGGCCAGCCGCGCGTGCAGCGCCGCGCGATCCGCGATTGCGGCGGCTTCGAGAAAGCGCGCGCAGATGTCCTGGGCCACGGCGCGGCTTTGCGGATCGCCATGGAAGCCGCATTCGATGAGCAGCGTGCGCGAGTCGCCCGCCTGCGCGTCGGGGAGGCCGAAGCGGCCATAGTCGCGCATGCGCGTGCCGTCCTTGTGGCCGGCGTCGATCACGATGTGCTCGGGCGCGCCCATCTGCCTGGCAAGCTCCAGGTTGCGCGGCTGCACGCCGGTGAGCAGCAGCGGCGCCGAGGGCTCGTGCATCGAGTGCAGGTCGAGCACCCAGTCCGCCTTCTGGATGAAGGGGCGCAACTGCGCGGCGCGGCGGCGCTCCTGGGTGTCGCCCGCGTCGATACGCTCGTCGCTCCACTGGCGGTTCATGTCCTGGTCCACGAAGCGCGAGGCGTCGTGGTTGCCGGGGTCGAACCTGTCGAACGCGGCAAGATTGCAGAACGCGAGCGTGAGCGTGCCGTTGTCGGGCCTGAGGCCGGATTCGAGCAGGCCCTTGAGCGCCCATGCGCCGCACAGCTCATTGCCGTGGATGAGCGCGCTGATCAGCACATGGCGTCCGGGCCGGCCGGAGTCGAAATGCCAGACGCCTTCGGTGCCGGTGTTGCCCGCGCGCCATGCGCCGATGTCGGGAGCGGGGAGTTCGAATGTCAGGGAAGTCGGGGAATCCATTGCGCGTTCTTCGTTCTTTCTCGCTTGTTCGATCACTCTTCGATCCTGGCGAACTGCACGATCTTGGTGTACTTGGCGATTTCATCCTTCAGGAACCGGTTCATGTCCACATCGGGTGATGCGACGCCGGAGCCCGCCGCTGCCATCTTCTGGCGGAAGTCCGGCGACGCCAGCGTTTCGCCCAGCGCCTTCTTGAGCTTGGCCGCGATCGGCTGGGGCAGGTGGGCCGGCGCCATCAGCGCGAACCAGGAGGTGATGTCCACGTTCTTGAACTGCGGGAATTCGGCGAGCGCCGGGATGTCGGGCGTTGCCTGGGCGCGCCGGGCCTCGGTCGTGCCCAGGGCGATCACCTTGCCCGCCCTGATGTGCGGAAGGCCGCTGGAGAGCACGAATACGCCGAACTCCAGGTTGTTGCCGATGAGGTCGTTGGTGAGCGGAGCCACGCCGCGATAGGGAATGTGCGTCATGAACAGCCCGCCCTGCTCCTTGACCATCTCGCCGGCCAGATGCAGCGCGGTACCCACGCCCGAGCTGCCGTAGCTGAACTTGCCGGGGTTCTTCTTGACGAGCCGGGTGAACTCGTCCGCATTCTTCACGCCGGACTTGGGAGACGCCACCAGCACCATGGGCTGGGAGCCGATCAGGCCGATGGGCGTGAAATTGTCCACGCCATACTTCACGTTCCTGGTGACCAGCTTGGCGATCGCCAGCTCATTGTTGGCGCCGACCAGCAGCGTATAGCCGTCGGGAGCGGCGCTTGCGACTTTCTGCGCGCCGATCGTGCCGCCGGCTCCGCCCAGGTTCTCGATCACCACCGGCTGGCCAAGGCGGTTGGAGAGTTCGACGCCCACCAGGCGGCCCATCAGATCGGTACTGCCGCCCGGCGGATAGCCCACGACGATGGTGATGGGCTTGGCTGGATAAGCGGACGCATCGTCGGCATGTGCCGGCAGGCATGCCGCTGCGAGCAGCGACAGGCCGCATGCCAGGGCCGCGGTGCGGCGGGAAATGGCGCAGGAGGTAGGGGTGGGGCGGTGCATGACGTCGTCTTCCGTTGTGTTATGTGTGCAGCGGATTTTGCGCAGGCGCAGCCGACATGTTTGTGCTGATTCGGCACGAACGGGTGCCAATTATGGCGAAATGTCATCGCCGGGAACGTTGCGCGAAAATGATCCGCCGCGGGCCGCCAGCTCCGACCACATGGCCTCGGCGAAGGGCGAGAGCCTGCGCTTGGGCCGGTACACGCGCACGTCGAAGCGGATGTCCATGCGCGCGTCACCGGCGCGCGCCAGCCGCCCGGCCTGGACGTCGGCATGGGCGAGCGACCACGGAAGCCATGACATGCCCAGCCCCTTGAGCACGTATTCATGTTGCGCGTCGGGCGAATCGCACTCCACCAGGCGCTGCAGGCGCGGCGCGGCGGGATGGTGCGCGAGGTGATCCTCCACCAGCCGCCCGAGCGCGAGGTTGCGCGCATAGGCCACGTAGGGCGTGGGCACGGCGGACTTGCCGCCGAACGCGTGGCGCGGCCTGCCGCACGAGAGCGCCTGCGACAGCGGCACCAGCCTGTCGGAGCCGAGCGTGACGTGCGTGTACTGGCGCGCGTCCAGCGGGACGACCAGCGCCGAATGGTGGAACAGCACCGAGAAATCCGCATCGCCTTGCTGCAGCATCTGCACGGTCTCGGCGAGCGAGGCGGTACGGATATGCAGTTCGCCGTCGGCGAGCATGGCGCGCACCCGCAGCAGCCAGTCGGCCACGACGGTGCGCGCCAGCGTACGGCCGGTGGCGAGCGTGACCGTGCGCGCATGGCGGCCCGCGATCGTCTGCAATTCCTCGTGCGACTGCGACAGGTTGCGCGTGAGCTGCTCGGCGGTTTCCAGGAACGCCTCGCCTGCGGGTGTGAGCCGCACCGGGCCGCTGCCGGGCTCGATCAGCGGCGTGCCGGCCCAGGCCTCGAGCGAGCGGATGCGGCGTCCGAACGCCGGATGCGTCACATGGCGCAGCTCGGCCGCGCGGGTATAGCTGCGCTCCTTGGCCAGCGAGATGAAGTCTTCCAGCCATTTGAGCTGCATGGCTGGCGCCCTCCGGTCAGGGACGGGCCGCGTTGAGCGTGTCGCGCGTGGCGGCCGCTGCCTTGCGGGCCGCGGCGGCGAAGTCCTCGCCCGAGGATGCGTAGAGAATCGCCCGCGAGGAGTTCACAGCGATCAGGCCGTTCTCGCGCAGGCCCGCGCGCACGGTGGCAACGGCGTCGCCGCCCTGTGCGCCCACGCCGGGGATCAGCAGCGGTACCGTGGGTGCGAGCTCGCGCACGCGTTCGATTTCAGCGGGGTAGGTGGCGCCGACGACGAGGCCGAGCTGTCCGTTGGTGTTCCACGGGCCTTGCGCGAGCCGCGCCACGTGCTCGTAGAGCAGCGGCTGGCCCTCCACGCTCGCCAGGCGCTGCGCCTGCAGATCGTTGCCGCCGGGGTTGGACGTGCGGCACAGCAGGAACGCGCCCTTGCCCTCGTATTGAAGATAGGGAGCGACCGAGTCGAAGCCCATGAAGGGCGAGAGCGTGACGGCGTCCGCGCCATAGCGCTCGAAGGCTTCCCGGGCATACTGCTCGGCCGTGGATCCGATGTCGCCGCGCTTGGCGTCCAGGATCACCGGCACGTGCGGCGCGTTGCGGCGCATGTGCTCCATCAGGCGTTCGAGCTGGGCTTCCGCGCCGTGGGCGGCGAAGTAGGCGATCTGCGGCTTGAACGAATTCGCCAGATCGGCCGTGGCATCGACGATGGCCGCACAGAAATCGTAGATCTTCCGCGCATCGCCCCGCATGTCATGCGGAAAGCGGCCGGGTTCGGGGTCCAGGCCGACGCACAGCAGGGATTGGTTTTGCGCCGTCGCGTTGCGCAGCATTTCTGTGAAAGTCATGCGAGGGATTTTAAGTGCCCCGGCAAACTTGTTCGTTGGCAGGCACAATCGTCGGCTATGCCTTCGTTTTCCCGCCGCCAGCTGGTGCTGCTGGTCCTGCTCACGTTGATATGGGGCCTGAACTGGCCCGTGATGAAGCAGGCCATCGCGCACTTTCCCCCGCTTACCTTCCGCGCGCTGTCCCTGGTGCTGGCGCTTCCGATCATCGGCCTGGTGGTGCGCTACCAGAAGGCGTCGTTCAGGGTGCCGCGCTCGTTCTGGCCGACGCTGGTGCTGCTGGCCATCCCGAACATGGTGCTCTGGCACAGCATGATGATTCTGGCGATTCCGAACCTCTCGAGCGGACGCGCGGCGATCCTGGCCTACACCATGCCGATCTTCTCGGCGGTATTCGGCATGGTGTTCTTCCGCGACCGCCTGCCCGCGCGCGCCTGGCTTGGCGTGCTGGCGGCGGCGGTCGGCGTGCTGCTGCTGCTCTGGCATGAACTGGCAGCGCTGGGCAGCCGTCCCCTGGGCGTGGGCCTGATGCTGATGTCCGCCGCGAGCTGGGCGATGGGAACCCAGCTTCTGCGGCGCACGCAGATCCCGGTGCCGCTGATCACGCTGTCGTTCTGGATGGTGGCGATCGGCTGCGCGGTGCTGGTGGCGCTGGCGGCCATCTTCGAATCCGGCCAGCTCCGCGTGCCCACGGGGGCGGCGCTCTTCGGCATGCTGTACAACGGATTCCTGGCGCTGGGCTTTGCGCAGATCACCTGGTTCTTCCTGGCGCGCAACCTGCCGCCCGTGGCGTCCACCCTCAGCGTGATGCTGATTCCGGTCATCGGCCTGTTCAGCGGATCGATGTGGCTCGGCGAGGAACTGCACTGGCAGGACTGGACGGCCATCGTGCTGATGATGGTCGCCATCGCCTCCGTGCTCTGGCCGTCCAGAAAGAGCTAGGACGGATCCCTGCTGCGCGCGGTCCGCTGCTGCCCCCGAGG
>NZ_JBEBOW010000141.1:0-9112 GCF_040396215.1 Diaphorobacter ruginosibacter
CGAAGTTGTTGCACTGCAGCACCACGGTGACGATGTTCTTGCCGATGTCGTGCACGTCGCCCTTCACGGTGGCGATCACGATCTTGCCCTTGCTGGAGACATCCATGCCGGCGGCTTCCTGCTGGCGCTTTTCCTCCTCGATGTAGGGAACGAGGTGTGCCACGGCCTGCTTCATCACACGCGCCGATTTCACCACCTGCGGCAGGAACATCTTGCCCGCGCCGAACAGGTCGCCGACGATGTTCATGCCATCCATCAGCGGGCCTTCGATCACGTGCAGCGGGCGGCCGCCCTGCTGCACGACGATCTGCTGGTACGCCTCTTCCGTGTCTTCCACGATGAAGTCGGTGATGCCGTGGACCAGCGCATGCGAAAGGCGCTCGCCCACGGTCCTGGGCTGCTCGGGCGTTCCCCGCCATTCGAGCTTCTTGCCATCATCCTTGGCCGCGCCCTTGGCGGACTCGGCGATCTCCAGCAGCCGCTCGGCGGCGTCGGGACGGCGGTTGAGCACCACGTCCTCGACGCGCTCGCGCAGGGTCGGCTCCAGGTCGTCGTACACGCCGACCATGCCCGCGTTGACGATGCCCATGTCCATGCCCGCCTTGATCGCGTGATACAGGAACACGGTGTGGATGGCCTCGCGCACCGGATCGTTGCCGCGAAACGAGAAGCTCACGTTCGACACGCCGCCGCTGACCTTCGCTCCGGGCAGGTTCTTCTTGATCCACGCAACCGACTGGATGAAATCCACCGCGTAGTTGTTGTGTTCCTCGATGCCGGTGGCCACCGCGAAGATGTTGGGGTCGAAGATGATGTCCTCGGGCGCGAAGCCGACTTCATCCACCAGCACGCGGTAGGCGCGCTCGCAGATCTCGATCTTGCGCTCGTAGGTATCGGCCTGGCCTTTTTCATCGAACGCCATCACCACGGCGGCCGCGCCGTAGCGCCTGACCAGCCGGGCCTGGTGCTTGAACTGTTCGATACCTTCCTTCATGGAGATCGAGTTGACGATCCCCTTGCCCTGGATGCAGCGCAGGCCCGCCTCGATCACCTCCCACTTGGAGCTGTCCACCATGATGGGCACGCGGGCGATGTCGGGCTCGGACGCGATCAGATTCAGAAAGCGCACCATCGCTGCCTTGCTGTCCAGCATGGCCTCGTCCATGTTCACGTCGATGACCTGCGCGCCGTTCTCCACCTGCTGGCGCGCCACGGCCAGGGCCTGCTCGTACTGCTCGTTGAGGATCATGCGCGCGAACGCCTTGGAGCCGGTCACGTTGGTGCGCTCGCCCACGTTCACGAACAGCGACCCCTCGCCGATGAACACGGGCTCGAGGCCCGACAGGCGCATGGGCGGCATGGCCCCGGTAGTGGCGGAATGGGTCGTGGGAACGGCAGCGGACATGGGGCTCACCTGTGCAAAAAACGTTCAGCGGATTCAGAAAAACAGGTGAGCGCCGTTGTCATCATGATGGCTGGCGCATTGGGCACGCGAGAACCAGTGTCCCCAAGCCTGACGGGCCGTGGGGATCTCGGGGCGATCCCTTCATCGTGGCCTGCTGCAGCGCTCCTTGGGGCGATGCGGTGGATTTTAAGGCAACGCCATCGGCTTTGCCCGCCGGGCCGGGATACCCTTGCGCCCGGCGCGCCGGGTCAATCTAGCGCACCGGCAGGAACTGCAGGAAAGTGCCGCCCACCAGCCCCTGGGCGTAGCCGATCACCGCGCGGCGGTACTTTTCGGTGGTGACGCTGGCAATCAGGTCGAGCCGCGCGATGATCTTGCCGAACTCGCGCTCGTAGCTCAGGTTGCGCTCGCTGGCATTGATCTCGTCGGCCAGCAGCAAGGGCCTGCCATTGTCCGCGCGCCGGTGGGCCAGCATCCAGATGGCGATCTCGATGTTGCGCGCGGCATTGAACAGGTGCTGCGCATCCTGCCCGTCGATCAGGAAGAATTCGGTCTTGCCGCCGTGCGCGGTGATGATCATGTCGGCCGTGCCGTAGATGAACGCGCCCACGCGGTCTCCGGTGAAGGATGGCGAAAGCGCCATGTCCATCGCCTCGATGTCGCGCTTGCCCTTGAGCGGCGGCCACGCGCTCGCCGGGGCGCGTTCCGCGCCGGGCTTGCCCGGCTCAGGCGGCTCATGCTGCGGCTCGTGCTCGGCCTCCATTGCCGCCTTCAGCGCCTTGAGCGCGTCTTCGCGGCTCGCAAAACCGCCCTTTTTCCATTCGGCCGGGTTGCGCCGGTAGAGCTTGTCGGCCAATCGCATCAGTGCGTTGAGGTTCTCGCGCATGCTGACGTTGGCCAGGCGATTCATGTCGGACTGCAGCCACTCATTGAAAGTGGCGTCCGAGCCCTTGACCTCGCCGCGATCGGTGCGTGCCGTGCTGCAGGCGGCCAGGCTCGCGGCGATGGTGATGCAGCACAGGCTGGCGGCGGTGGTGCGAATGCGACTCCTCATGCCGTCGCATTCTCCAAGACAAACCCGGAAATCGGCTACCGGCTTACACCATCAGCTATCGATTTTTTGCAATTGAATGTATTTGCACCCTGCCGCGTGCCCGGCGCTCAATCCAGACGGATATTCCGTTCCTTGATGAGCTTGCCCCAGCGATCGAGCTCCTTGTCCAGGTGCGCGGCCAGCTCCTGCGGCGTGGTGCCGATGGGCTCCGCGCCCACCGATTCGAGCTTCTTGAGCGTGTCGGGCTGCTTCATCGCATCGTTCATCGCCTTGTTGAGCTTGCCGATGATCTCCGGCGGAGTTCCGGCGGGCGCGAACGCGGCGAACCAGGGCGAGACTTCATAGCCCGGCACGCCCGCTTCGGCGATCGTCGGAACGCCGGGCAATGCCGGGGAGCGCCTGGACGTGGTCAGCCCCAGCGCGCGCAGCTTGCCCGACTGGATGTGCGGGCGCGCGGAAGTGATGCTGTCGAACATCAGATCGACCTGGCCGCCCAGCATGTCCGAGATGGCCGGGCCGCTGCCCTTGTACGGCACGTGCAGGATGTCGATGCCCGCCATCGACGCGAACACTTCTCCCGCCAGATGGATGGAGGTGCCATTGCCGGCCGACGCATAGGTGAGCTTGCCCGGCTCCTTCCTGGCATGGGCGATGACGTCCTTGACCGACTTGTCGGAACTCTTGCCCGCGTTCACCACCAGCACGTTCGGCACCACGGCCAGCAGGCTGATCGGCGCGAAGTCCTTGACGGGGTCATAGCTCAGCTTGGCGTAGAGCGCCTTGTTGGTCGCCATGCCGATGGAGGTGATCATCACCGTGTAGCCGTCGGCCGGCTGCTTGGCCACGTAATCGGCGCCGATGTTGCCGCCCGCGCCGGGACGGTTTTCCACCACCACGGCCTGGCCGAGTTCGCGGCCGATCTTGTCGCCCAGGGTGCGGGCGATCACGTCCATCGCGCCGCCCGGCGGGAACGGAACGACCCACTTGATCGGCTTGCTCGGCCAATGGGCATCGGGCTGCTGCGCGTGGGCAGCCAGCGGAGCCAGGGCCGCGGCCATGGCGGCGGCGCTGGTCAGGACAGCGAGGGAGCGGCGTGTCAGATTCATGGTGTTTGTCTCTTTGAAAAGCTTGTCTCTTTGAAAAAATCAGGCGGCGGGGCCTGCGGGTTACCGGGTCTGGCCGAGGCTTTCGCCGGCCGGCGCGGCGCGGCCCATGTCCACATGCACGGCATGCAGGCCTTCGCGCGCGCGGTCGAAGCGGTCCAGGCGTTCGGGGACGACCTCGACGCCAAAGCCCGGGCCATCGGGCAGCACGAGTTCGAACTCGCGCAGTTCCATGCGCTTATCGACGATGTCGTCCACCAGCAGTTGCGGGCCGAACAGCTCGCAGTTGTGGTGCGAGCCGGGCAGCGTGGCGAACACATGCGCGGACGCCGCGCTGCCGATGGAGGTTTCGAGCATGGTGCCGCCGTACCAGCCGATGTCGGCGCCATCGGCAATCGCGGCGACAGCGCGCGTGCGGATCAGGCCGCCGTGCTTGGCGATCTTCAGCGAGAACACGTGGCACGCCTTGTTGCGGGCCAGGCGCATCGCATCCTGCGGCGAGCACACCGTCTCGTCCGCCATCACCAGCGCGGTGTGCGGCAGCGTGGCGGTAAGCGCGGCAAGCGCCTCCTCGTTCCACTGCGCCACCGGCTGCTCGAACAAGGTCACGCCCGCATCGATCAGCTCCGGGACATGGCGGCGCGCGGTGTTGCCATCCCACGCCTGATTGATGTCCACCGTCATGCTGGCGCGGCCATCGAGGGCGCGCGCAATGCGCGAGACGTGCGCCACGTCGTCAGCGGGCGCGCGCGCGCCGATCTTCAGCTTGAAGATGCGGTGGCGGCGGATCTCCAGCATGCGCTCGGCCTCCTCGATGTCCTTGGCCGAATCGCCGCTCGCCAGAGTCCACGCCAGCGGCAGGCTCTCGCGCACCTTGCCGCCCAGCAACTGGTATGCGGGCACGTTCAGCGAACGCGCGACGGCGTCGATGGCCGCCATCTCCACCGCGCTCTTGGCGAAGCGGTTGCCCTTGCAGACCGCGTCCATCTGCCGGATGAGCTGCTCGAAGCGCGCCGCGTCCTTGCCCTTCACCGCGGGCGCGAGGTAGTTGTCGATGGCGTGCAGAATGCTCTCGGGCGACTCCTCGTTCCAGGACGGGCCGCCGATCGTCGCCGCCTCTCCGAAGCCGCATGCGCCATCGGAGAGCCACAGCTGCACCACGACCGGGCTCTGGCGCGAGATGGAGCCAAACGAAAACTTGTGCGGGCGGATCGTGGGGATGTCCAGGATGCGCGCCTCGATGCGCTCGATGCGCAGGACAGAGGAAGACGTGGTCACGGCGGCGGAGATGGTCATTGGAAAGCGGTGAAAGGCCCGCGAAACGCAGGCCTGCGGAAAGTCATTTCGCCGGACCTTATCGTGCGACCACACGACGAATCCAATGATATATATTGCACATTTCATTCGATCTTATCGAATGATCAGCAAGACAAGGGATTACCCTTAAATCAAATTTATAGCAGGAGATTCAATGGAGCTGCGCCAGATCCGCTATTTCCTGAGCGTCGCCGAAACCGAGCACCTCACGCAATCCGCCCAAGCGCTGTTCGTCACGCAATCCACGCTCTCGCACGGCCTGCGGCAGTTGGAGGCCGAACTCGGCATGCCGCTGTTCGATCGGCTCGGCCGGGGCCTGAAGCTCTCGCAGGCGGGCATGGCCTTTCGCGGCTACGCGGCGCGCGCATTGCAGGAGCTGGAGGCGGGCCGCATGGCGCTGGCCGACATGGCCGGCCTGCAATCGGGCACGCTGACCGTGGGCGTGATCCCCACGTTCCTCACGCTCTTCGTGCCCGACGCGGTCGCCGCCTTCAGCGCCGCCTATCCGGGCGTGCGCGTGATGGTGCGCGACCTGCGCAGCGGCCAGATCGAAGAGCAGCTCATCGCGGGGCGGCTCGACCTGGGCATTGCCTTTCACCCCGCCATGCGCGAGGAAATCAGGGCCGAGCCGCTGTTCGACGAGCGCATGCATCTCGTGGTGCACGAAAGCCATCCACTGGCGGCGCGGCGGGCCATGCGCGTGGCCGAACTCGCCGGGGTTGCGCTCGCCCTGCTGCCAGGCAGCTTCGCCACGCGGCGGCTGATCGACGGCGCATTTGCCCAGGCGGGCGTCAAGCCCGCCGTGCGGGTGGAAATGGAATCCGTCGACGCCCTGCTGCTGGCCTGCCGCAGCGCGCCGCTGGCAACGATCGCCGCGGAACATGCCGCGCTGAACGCGGGCAAGGACATGCGGGCGATCATGCTCAACGAGCCTCGCACCGTGCGGCGCGCGGGCGTGCTGTGGCGCCAGGATGCTTCGCGCAGCGCCGCCGCGCGGGAGTTCGTGGCGCTGCTCAGGCCCGCCGCGCACAAGGCGCAGGCCCGGAACGCCGCGCGCACGACTCCCTGACGCCTTCGCGCTTCACGCTCACCCCTGCGCCGATGCGGGCAGCCCGAAGATCCGGTCGAACGTCCAGTTGAACACATAGGTGTAGACCAGAAAGAACAGCAGCAGCCCCGCCTCCAGCACCGTCGCCTGCCACAGGCTGACGCTGAACCACCAGGCCATCAGCGGGATCAGCATCAGCGCGATCCCGCCCTCGAAGCCCACGGCATGCACGATGCGGCGCGCAATCGAGCGGCCACGGGTGGCCTGGCGGGCCTCCCACATCTCGAAGAGCGTGTTGAACGCCACATTCCAGGCGATGGCGATCGTGGAGGCGACGATCGCCATGGTGCTGGAATGCCCGGCGCTTTGCCCCGTGGCCATGAACAGGCCGCTGGAGACAATGATGGCGATGACTTCGTAGAGGGCGACGTAGGTCACCCGGCGCCTCGGCCCCTGGAGGCCGACGGCATGTGTTGCTTGTTGACTCATGCCGGCAAGTTTATGCATGGTTGATTGAAATAAAAAGTCAGAATCTTTCAGAAAATCTGATAAAAATATCGAACTGCCTCGCCGCTTCGGCACAACGATCCCGGGAATTGATTCAACATGGCGTTCACTTCCGACAACGTACAGGTGTTTCTGGCCGTGCTGGACAAGGGCTCCTTCTCGGCCGCGGCGCGTTCGCTCTCGCGCGTGCCTTCCGCCGTGAGCATGACCATTTCGCTGCTGGAGGCCGAACTCGACATTCCGCTCTTCGACCGCGCGGGCCGCGAGCCCCGGCCGACCGCCGCAGCCCTGGCGCTGGAGCCGCAGGCGCGGCTTCTGGCGCAGCAGCTCGCGCAGCTCAACCGGCAGGCGGAGGCGCTGCAGATGGGGCTGGAGGAGCGGCTCACCTTCGCCATCGCGCCCGAGCTGCTTTCCACCGGCTGGGCCGAGCCACTCGCCGCGCTGATCGCCGAATTCCCCACGCTCGCGCTGGAAGTGCTGGCCGCGCCGCAGACCGATGCGCTCGAACTGGTGCATGGCGGGCGCGCGCATCTGGCGCTGGTGTTCGAGCGGCCCGCGATCGACGGGCGCGAGGATTTCCAGGAGATGGGCCAGGAGACGCTGGTGGCGGTGATGTCGCCGCAGTTCGCGCCCTGGCTGGAGTCGCTGGCCGAAAAGCGCGCCGGAAAACCAGGCCCAGGCGGCCCGCTACCGCCCACGCTCGACATCGGGCAGCTCGCGCGCACGCGGCAAGTGCTGGTGGCCAGCCGCGATCCTCAGCAGACCGATATGCGCTTCGTGTTCTCGCGCCAGCTATGGCGCACCGACAGCCACCAGGCGGCGCTTTCGCTGATCAGCGCGGGGCTGGCCTGGGGCTGGCTGCCCAAGGGGCTGGTGGAGCCGCACATCCTGACGGGGCACCTGATGGAGATTCCCGTGGAAAACCTCAGCAACGGCACCACGCTGTTCGTCGACTGGGTCTGGTCGCGCGAGCGGGCTTTGGGCCTTGGCGCGCAGCGCTTCATCGCGCTCATGCGGGAGCGCCGCGCCCGCCGGCATGCCGGATGACGGTCAAAGCCGCAGGCTGGCCCCGCCCAGGCCGTCGAACGACACCTGCACCAGGTCGCCCGCGTTGCCGGCCAGCATGCCCACCCAGTTGCCGGTGGTGACCACCGTTCCCGCCGGCACGGTGCCGAACTGGCGCGTCACATCCCGCAGCCATTGCGGCAGCAGCCATGCGGGGTCGGCCAGCGAATGCGTGCCGGTGAATGTCTCCTCGTCCCGCTGCCCGATGCGGATGCGGCAGCGCTGCGCCTGCCAGTCGCGGCGCTCATAAGGCATCCACTCGCCCAGCACCAGCGCGCCATGCACGCCCATGTCCGCCAGCTTCAGCAGCGCGGGCAGTTCCTCCAGCGCCTGCCGCCAGCGCGTATCCACTATTTCGATCGAGACGGCCATGGCGTCGATGAACGCATGCGCCGATTCGTGGGTCATCTGATCCGCGTGCCGCGCCGTCACGTCGGCGCCCAGGCGCAAGGCGATTTCGGCCTCCACCAGCCGAAGGCGCAGCGGCCATGCTCCGGCCCGGGCGGGCGACGTCCAGACACCCGGGTCGGGCAGCGGCGCATGCGTGAGCGGCGAAGAACGATCCGCGCCCCCGGACTTCCAGTGGCGCGGCACGGCATCGGCGAACAGCTCGAGCCGGGCGCCGACGGCGCGCTGCACGGCATAGGCATCCTCTTCGCAATGCAATGCCTGCATGTGCGCCCTGGCGTCGGCTGCCAGCCCCTGGCGGCGCGCGTCGCACAGTGCCTGCACGAGCGGCGCGAAAGAATCGCCGTGTTCGAAAGCATGGTTCATGGCCGCCATTGTGCACTTGCACGGTGCGAATACTCGTCCCGCACCCACTGATAAACCGCCGGCCTTTGCAAGGCCCGCGCATCAGGCACACAATGCGCGTTTGCCGCATCCGGGCCATCGACGGGCAGCTTGCACGCCCCTTGCGCGCCTTTGCTTCATATTCCGTATTCAACAGAAAGACCTCATCACCATGCTCGACCGCCGCCGCTTCATCGCCTCCAGCGCCGCCGTCACCCTGCCATCGCTGCTGCCCCTGGCGGCACGCGCCGAAAAGCCCTGGCCCCATGGCAAGACGATCCGCGTGGTGATTCCCTACGTGGCCGGCGGCGTATCCGACTCGGTCGGCCGGCGGCTCATCCAGCAGGTCGCCGACTCGCTGGGCACGTCGATGATCGTGGAGAACAAGGGCGGGGCCGGCGGCACCGTCGGCATGGGCGAGGTCGCCCGCTCCAGGCCGGACGGCTACACGCTGGCGCTGTCCGCCATCAGCCCCGTCACACTGATGCCGCACCTCATGAAGCTGCCCTACAAAAGCGACGACGTGGTCGCCGTTGCTCCCATGATGTACTCGCCCATCTACCTGATGGCGACCACGGCGTTCAGCGGCAAGACGCTGGACGATGTGATCGCGCAGGCCAAGGCCAAGCCTGGCAGCGTCCGCTGGGCGACTTCGGGGATCGGCTCGGTCGGCCACATCATGCTCGAGCAGGTACAGGCCAGGACCGGTGCGGAATTCATCCATGTGCCCTACAAAGGCATCGCGCAGACGGTGACGGATGCCGCGAGCGCGCAGTTCGAGATCATGACCGGCAACCCGTTCGGCACCATCAACAGCCTGA
>NZ_JBEBOW010000142.1:0-8922 GCF_040396215.1 Diaphorobacter ruginosibacter
GAGATCGTAAACACGTTCTGAGAGCGCCGCCAAAGCCCGCGTGCTGCGGGCGATGGCTGAATTGGCGACAATTCAGCTCCATGAACAGCGCCATTGACACCACGGGCATTCCCGCGCGAGCCACACGCTCGTCGCGCGCGCACGCGGGACTGAAGAACCTGCACCAGCTCATCCAGTTGCGCTGGATTGCCGTGGTCGGCCAGATCTTCACCATCGAGGTCGCGCACTACACGCTCCATCTCGACCTGGCGGTGCGGGAGATGCTGATGGTCGTTGGCTGCCTCGCCATCTTCAACGTGGTGAGCCTGCTGCGCTGGCGAACCGGACGCGGAGTGCGCAATGTCGAGCTGTTCCTGGCGCTGCTGGTGGACGTGGCCGTGCTCACCGTGCAGCTTTACCTGAGCGGCGGCACCGGCAATCCATTCGTGTTTCTCTACCTGCTGCAGATCGCGGTGGGCGCGATGCTGCTGCGCGGCGGGTACATCTGGACGATCGTGCTCATCACCACGCTGTGCTTTTTCATCCTCTCGAACCACCATCTGAGCCTGCCGCTCGCGCACGATCCAATCCGCGGACTGGCCAGCCCCTACGTCATCGGGCTGCTGGTGTGCTTCGTGCTCAACGCCATCCTGATCGTGGTATTCATCACGCGCATCGCGCGCAACCTGCATCAGCGCGACGCGCGGCTGGCCGCCGCGCGCCAGCGGGCCATAGAGGAAGAGCACGTGGTGCGCATGGGCCTGCTGGCGTCCGGCGCGGCACATGAGCTGGGCACGCCGCTGTCCACCATGGCCGTGATCCTGGGCGACTGGAAGCGCGAGCCCTCGCTCGCCAGGGATGCGGTGCTGCAGGAGGAGATCGCCGAGATGCAGGTGCAGGTGCAGCGCTGCAAGACCATCGTGAGCGGCATTCTCCTGTCCGCGGGCGAGGCGCGCGGCGAGGCATCGGCGGAGACGACGGTCTGCGAGTTTCTCGACACGCTGGCCAGGGAGTGGCACCGCACGCGCTATGTCCGCACTTTCATCTACGAAAACCATTTCGGCGAAGATGGTCCCATGGTCTCCGATGCCACATTGCAGCAGATGGTTTTCAATGTGCTGGACAATGCAAGGGACGCTTCGCCCCACTGGGTGGCGCTGGCCGCCGAGCGCACGCAGGCCGCGCTGCTCATCACCGTATCCGATGACGGGCCTGGCTTCTCCGACGACATCCTCGCCCAGTTCGGCAAGCCCTACCAATCCAGCAAGGGCCGGCCGGGCGGCGGGCTGGGCCTGTTCCTCGCCATGAATGTGGCGCGGACGCTGGGCGGCAGCGTGCAGGCGCGAAACCGCGCCGAAGGCGGCGCGGTGGTCAGCATTTCGCTGCCGCTTGCCGCCATCAGCCTGCCCGCGATAGATGACGAGACAGCAGAAGAAGACGAGCAACATGGAAAATCCTGAGGTTCAGAATGCCTGCCCCGCCGCAGATCCCTGCGACGATGAGCGCCTGCTGCTCGTCGTCGAGGACGACGAGGCTTTCGGCCGCACGCTCGCCCGCTCGTTCGAGCGGCGCGGCTACCGCGTGCTGCAGGCCGACAGCCTGGAGCAGATGGAGGCGCTGCTGCAATCGCACACTCCGGGCTACGCGGTCGTCGACCTGAAGCTCAAGGGAGAGGCCACCGGCCTGGCCTGCGTGCGCAAGCTCCATGCGCACGACGAAGACATGCTGATCGTGGTGCTCACCGGCTACGCCAGCATCACCACGGCGGTGGAGGCGGTCAAGCTCGGCGCCTGCCACTATCTCGCCAAGCCGTCGAACACCGACGATATCGAGGCCGCCTTCGGGCTCTCCGAGGGCAATGAGGACATCGAGCTGTCCAACCGTTCCAGCTCCATCAAGACACTGGAGTGGGAGCGCATTCACGAAGTGCTGGCCGAAACCGGCTTCAACATCTCCGAAGCCGCGCGCCGCCTGGGCATGCATCGCAGAACGCTGACACGCAAGCTCGAAAAGCGCAGGGTTTGAGACGTTTTTCTGCCGTACCGATTCTCCCTGTCCAGCACATAAGACGTACTTTTTGATCTGGATTCAAGTCCTCACCCAATTCCAGAAAGATCGTTTTTCGTGGGCGTCACACACTACATCTAGTGTCTATGATGCAATCCGAACGCTACCTATAGCGCCAGGAGAGCACCATGCAAGAGAAACCTCATCACCCGGCATTCGTCATCAAGCGCCAGGGCGCGGTGACCGAATTCATCCCCGCCAAGATCGCCAGGGCTCTGGCGCAGGCAGGAGCGGCGAGCGCGGAATTCAATGAGGACGTGGCGGCCACGCTCACCCGCGACGGCGTGCTTCCCAGGCTGGCCCGACTCGAAAGCGCCACTCCGCATATCGAGCAGATCCAGGACGCCGTGGAGTCCACGCTGTTCGATGCCGGGTACCGCGCGACGCTGCGCGCCTACATCGTCTACCGCGAGCAGCACCGCAATCTGCGCGACGCGCGCAAGAGCCTGGTGGACGTGCAGGCCTCGATGGATGAGTACCTGCAGCAGACCGACTGGCGCGTCAATGCCAACGCGAACCAGGGCTACTCGCTGGGAGGGCTGATTCTCAACGTATCGGGCAAGGTGGTGGCCAACTACTGGCTCAATCATGTCTATCCGCCCGAGGTGGGACAGGCCCACCGCGATGCCGATCTGCACATCCATGATCTCGACATGCTCAGCGGCTATTGCGCGGGCTGGTCGCTGCGCACGCTGCTGCACGAGGGGCTCAACGGCGTACCCGGCAAGGTGGAGGCCGGGCCGCCCAGGCACCTTGGAAGCGCCGTCGGGCAGATCGTCAACTTTCTGGGCACCATGCAGAACGAATGGGCCGGAGCGCAGGCCTTCAGTTCCTTCGACACTTATCTCGCGCCCTATGTGCGCAAGGACCGGCTGGGCTATGCGGAAGTCCGCCAATGCCTGCAGGAGCTGATCTACAACCTCAACGTGCCTTCGCGCTGGGGCACGCAGACGCCGTTCACCAACCTCACATTCGACTGGGTCTGCCCCGAGGACCTGCGCGAACAGGTGCCGGTGATCGCCGGCGAGGAAATGCCTTTCCAGTATGGCGACCTGCAGGAGGAAATGGACGTCATCAACCGCGCCTACATCGACGTGATGACGAGCGGCGACGCCATGGGCCGCGTGTTCACCTTTCCAATCCCCACCTACAACATCACGCAGGATTTCGACTGGGACAGCCCCAACGCGCTCGCGCTCTTCGAGATGACGGCGCGCTACGGCCTGCCGTATTTCCAGAACTTCATCAATTCGGAGCTCAAGCCCAACCAGATCCGCTCGATGTGCTGCCGCCTGCAGCTCGATCTGCGCGAGTTGCTCAAGCGGGGCAACGGTCTGTTCGGCTCGGCCGAGCAGACGGGCTCGCTTGGCGTGGTGACCATCAACTGCGCGCGCCTGGGCCATGTGCACGCAGGCGATGAAAAAGCGCTTTTCGCGCGCCTTGACACCCTCATGGAGCTGGGCAGGCAAAGCCTCGAGATCAAGCGCAAGGTGATCCAGCGCCTCATGGACCAGGGGCTGTTCCCCTACACCAAGCGCTATCTCGGCACGCTGCGCAATCACTTCTCGACGCTGGGCGTGAACGGCATCAACGAGATGATCCGCAACTTCACGCACGACGAGCACGACATCACCTCGCCCTGGGGCCATGCGTTCGCGGTGCGCCTGCTCGACCACGTGCGCGAGCGCATGGTGGCGTTCCAGGAAGAGTCCGGCAACATGTACAACCTGGAGGCCACCCCCGCCGAAGGCACGACGTACCGCTTCGCCAAGGAAGACCGCAAGCGCTTTCCCTCCATCCTGCAGGCAGGCACCGCGCAGAACCCGTACTACACCAACTCGTCCCAGTTGCCGGTCGGCCATACGGAAGATCCGTTCGAGGCGCTCGAATGCCAGGACGAACTGCAGCGCAAATACACCGGCGGCACCGTGCTGCACCTCTACATGAGCGAGAGGCTGTCCAGCGCCGAGGCCTGCCGCGACCTGGTGCGGCGCTCGCTCACGCGGTTCCGGCTGCCCTACATCACCGTCACACCCACTTTCTCGATCTGCCCGACGCACGGCTATCTCGCTGGACATCACGAGTTCTGCCCCAGGTGCGATGCAGAAATACTCGCGCGCAAGCAGCGCGAGCTGGCCTGATGTCCGTTTCACTCTTCAAAGGAAATCACACATGAGCACAAGCATTTCAACCACCACGGCCGCGCAGCAGCGCACCCGGATCACGCTGCGCGACGACGAGCGCCAGCGCTGCGAGGTCTGGACGCGCGTCATGGGCTATCACCGCCCTGTCGCATCGTTCAATACCGGCAAGCAAGGCGAGTTCGCCGAGCGGCTGCATTTCAGCGAGTCATGCTGCCCGGCATCGCACTGACGCCCGTCGCGGCCGGCAGGCCCGCAGCTCGCGCTCCCCGCGAGCTGCGCATCGGCGGCATCACGCCGTTCACCAGCATCGACTTTCCCGGAAAGCTCAGCGCCGTGCTGTATGTGCAGGGCTGTCCGTGGCGCTGCGGCTATTGCCACAACCCGCATCTGCAGCAGCGCGGCACACCCGTTCACATGCACTGGGACGACACACTGCAATGGCTTCGCAAGCGGGTGGGACTGATCGACGCCGTGGTCTTCAGCGGCGGCGAGCCCACGACGGACCCGATGCTGGAGCCCGCCATGCGGGACGTGCGCGGCCTCGGCCTGGCCGTCGGGCTGCACAGCGCGGGCACGCATCCACGGCACTTCGGGCAGGTGCTGCCGCTGGCGGACTGGGTGGGGCTGGACGTCAAGGCGCCGCTTTGCGACCCCGATGCCTATGCCCGGCTCACCGGCATCGCGGGCAGCGCCGAAAGCACGGCCGCCTGCCTGCGCTCGTTGATCGCCTCGGGCGTCGCCTACGAAACCAGGACCACGGCGCATGCCCATTGGCTGGACGATGGCGCGCTGCTGCGGCTCGCCCAGGACCTGCGGGCGCGGGGCGTCACCCACCACGTCCTGCAGATCGCTAGATCGACGGACACCTGCCAGGCTCCGGCCATGCCCGACTATCCGGCAGCCGCGACCCTGGATGCCCTGCAGGCCCTGTTCCCGTCATTCACCGTGCGCCGTGAATGATGCGCATGGCGCCGACATGCTCAGCGCATGATCATCGACACCCCCAGCAGCGCCAGGCTCACCATCAGGCATCGCCTGAACCACAGCGCGGAAAGCCGTGAGCGCAGCCAGGCGCCAGCCCGCATTCCGGCCAGCGCCGGAAGCAAAAGCACGGCCGACCAGCCCACATCGCCAGCCGTGAAACTGCCGTTCCATGCCAGCCCGGCCGCCAGCGCCGCGGTGGAAACGGTAAAACACAGCCCCATCGTCTGAATCAGCTCGTCGCGGTGCATGTCCAGCGCCTGCAGGTACGGCACCGCCGGAACGACGAACACGCCCGTTCCCGCCGTGACGCCGCCCGTGACAGCCCCCACGACGGGCCCCATCCAGCGCTCGCGCTCCGGCGGCACATGCCAGCGGGCTCCCAGCAACGCCCAGCCCGCGTAGGCCACCAGCGCCACTCCAAGCGCCACATGGGCCCACGCGCCCGCGGGTGCCCCGATCAGCCATGCGCCAGCGGCGGTGCCCACGACGATGCCCGCCTGCATGGGCCACATGCGAGCCACCGACAGGCCGAGCGCCCGCCAAGGCCGCATCTGCCAGATGTTGGTGACGAGCGAGGGAATGATCAGCAGGGCAGCCGCTTCCGCAGGCGGCAGGCGCAACGCGAGCAGGCCCATGGCGACGGTCGGCAGGCCAAGGCCCACCACCCCCTTGACCATGCCCGCCAGCGCGAACACGCCCATCGCCATCCAGAGCCATGCCGGCAGTACAGAAAAATTGTTCAACACATTCATCCGGGCGATTGTGCGTTGGCCGGCCCGAACGTCCAATGCGGAATTTCCGAAGCGAACGCGGCCGGTTCCGAAGGCTGGCCGCGTCTGCCCGGACGCAAAAAACCTGATGCAATGATCCTGCGCCGCAGTTCTGGGAAAATAGCGGGATATGACTCTCAAAGCCCCCGAACTGCTGCTGCCCGCAGGCTCCCTCGACAAGATGCGCGCCGCCTACGACTTCGGCGCCGACGCGATCTATGCCGGCCAGCCGCGCTACAGCCTGCGTGCGCGCAACAACGAATTCCGCCTCGAGCAGATCGCCCAGGGCATCCAGGAAGCACATGTCCGGGGCAAGAAATTCTTCGTCACGAGCAACCTGATCGCGCACAACGACAAGGTGCGCACCTACATCCGCGACATCACCCCCGTGATGGAGCTGAAGCCCGATGCGTTCATCATGGCCGATCCGGGCCTGATGATGATGGTGAAGGAAAAGTGGCCCGAAGCCGAGATCCATCTGTCCGTGCAGGCCAACACCACCAACTACGCCACGGTGAAGTTCTGGCAGAAGGCGGGCGTCTCGCGCATCATCCTTTCGCGCGAACTGAGCCTCGACGAGATCGAGAAGATCCGCCAGGAATGCCCCGACATGGAGATCGAGGTATTCGTGCACGGCGCGCTGTGCATCGCCTACTCGGGCCGCTGCCTGCTCTCGGGCTACTTCAACCGCCGCGATCCGAACCAGGGCACCTGCACCAACGCCTGCCGCTGGGAGTACAAGACGCACGACGCGGCAGTCGACTCCAACACCGGAGAAGCGCTCGCGCAGACCATGGAAAACGGTTTCAATTTCGAGAAGGCGCGCGAGGAAGCCGACTCGATGTTCACCTCCACCTGCGGCGACGGACAGCGCCACCCCAAGGCCGAGCAGGTCTACCTGATCGAGGAAATGGGCCGCCCCGGCGAGCACATGCCGATCATGGAGGACGAGCATGGCACCTACATCATGAACTCCAAGGACCTGCGCGCCGTGGAACACGTCGAGCGCCTGGTGAAGATCGGCGTGGACTCGCTCAAGATCGAAGGCCGCACCAAGAGCCTGTACTACGTGGCGCGCACCGCGCAGGTCTATCGCCGCGCGATCGATGACGCCGTGGCCGGCCGGCCGTTCAACCCCGGGCTGATCACCGAGCTCGAAGGCCTTGCCAATCGCGGCTACACGGGCGGACTGCTGGAGCGCCGCCCCTCGCAGGATTATCAGAACTACGAGACCGGCCACAGCGTGCTGCAGCGCAGCCACTTCGTGGGCGAAGTGCGCGGCTATGAGAACGGCCTGGCCGAGATCGAGACCAAGAACCGCTTCCAGGTCGGAGACACGCTGGAGATCATTCACCCGCAGGGCAACCGCCAGGTCAAGCTCGAGCGGATGTTCAACCTCGAAGGCGAGCCCGTGCAGGTCGCCGCGGGCAATCCCGTGCGCGTGCGCATTCCGCTCGAAGGCCCGGTCGAAGGCGCGCTGATTTCACGCCTGCTGGCTGCCTGATTCCACTTTTCCATTGATTCGCCAAAGGCCCTGCCATCCAGGGCCTTTGTCCTTTGTTTTGCTGCCATGACCTACGAACTCCCCGCCAACGCCGATCCCGACAACAAACTGGTCAGTCCCACCGCGGACGACATCGTGGTTCTGCCCGAACTCAAGGCCTACATCGATCCGCTCACCGCCGATGAATACGAGTCCCTCGAGCGCAGCCTGCTCGAAGAAGGCTGCCGCGACTCCCTGGTACTGTGGGGCAACATCCTGATCGACGGACACAACCGCTTCGGCATCTGCCAAAAGCATGGCCTGCCTTTCCAGACGGTGCAGAACACGCGCTTCAAGAGCATGGAAGACGTGCACCTGTGGATGATCGACCAGCACCTGGGCCGCCGCAGCGTCAGCGAATTCCAGCGCGGCGTGCTGGCGCTGCGCAAGCGCGAAATCATCGCCGACCGGCGCGCGGCCGCGGCCGCAGCGGTGATCGCGGCCAGGGCCGAAGCCAAGGAAGCCAACGGCGGCGAGCAGGCCCCCTGGGAAGGCGACACCGACCCGGTGGTCGAAAAGGCGCTCGCCAAGGTCGCCAAGGTCCCCGACGCCGCCCTGGACACCCGCGAAGCCCTCGCCCGCGCAGCACGCCTGACGGCCAGCCAGGTGAAGATGATCGAGGCCATCCAGGAAAACGCAGCGCCCGAAGTGGTCGCCGCGGTGAAGACCGGCGAGCTGTCCCTCAATGCTGCCGCCGTGGTGTCCTCTCTTTCTCGGGAGGAACAGGCCGCCGCCGCCCAAGGCGGCGCGCAGGAACTCAAGGCGGCCGCCAAGCGCGTGCGCGACTCCAGAAAAAAACCCAAGGCCGAAGCCCCCGCCGCCGCGCAGCAGGAAGATGGCGGCAGCATCCCCGCAAAATCAGCGGAGGAACTGACCCTGCGCGTGGCGGAACTCGAAGCCGAAAACGAGCGCCTGCGCCAGCAGGTCAAGGCCTTGCAAGACCTGTTGGCCGAGCAGGCGTGATGCCCCATCGGGCACGGTGCGCCTTCATCGTTGCAAGCGCTGAAATATTTTTAAAATACTGTACAAAACGACAGTAAAACCAGATACTGATAACTGTTCATTCATACAGTAATTAGTATCATGGAAGTAGCCAACATCATTGAGGTCACCCTGCAAGATTGCGATGGAATCGAACCGGCCTTGAAGGAGCGCGCGCAAGCCCGCTTCCTTCGGGAGATCGAGCGGTTCTTTCCCGATGAACAAAGCATGATCGACGCCTGGCGCTCATACACGGACGCCGCCGAGGGAAGCGAGATCACGGGGGAGCAGGAGCAGCTTGCCCGCTCCTGGCTGAAGGCATTCGACAAGGCGCGGCAGGCGGGCTTCCAGGGCATTGCGGTGGAAGAGGCTTATTTCGACGTGCGGATCGCCTGACGCGCACCCAAAGAGAGTCAGCACGGGCAGCAGACAAGCCTCCCCACGCTTCCCCGCT
>NZ_JBEBOW010000143.1:0-8883 GCF_040396215.1 Diaphorobacter ruginosibacter
TTGCCGCTTTGCGGCATGAGGGCCTGAGCCTTACTCGGCGCGGATGTCCTGGTCCTTGATGATCCTGCCCATCGTCGCCGTGTCCGCCTTGATGCGGTTGGCCAGCCCCTCGGGCGAAGAGCCCACGGCTTGCCAGCCCTGCTGGAACAGCCTGGCGCGCACTTCGGGCGAGCGCGCAATTTCGATCAGCGCGGCCGACAGGCGGGTGCGTATGTTCGCGGGCATTCCCACAGGGGCGGCGAATGCGTTCCACATTTCCAGATTCAGGTCGGGAACGCCTGCTTCCGCGAGGCTGGGCACATCGGGCGCGAGCGTGCTGCGCCCCGCTGCCGTGACCCCGATCAGCCGCAGCTTGCCCGCCTTTTCCTGGGCCTGAGCGAGCGCGGGCGGCAAAAGCGCCATTTGCAATTGCCCGCCCATCATCGCCTGCGCGACCTGCGGATAGCCGGGGTAGGGCACGTGCACGGGCGCGATGCCGGTGCGCGCCTTCAGCAGCTCGGTGCCGATATGGCCCACCGTCCCGACGCCGGGCGTACCGTAGCTCCACTTGTCGCCCGCCTTCCTGGCAGCGGCAAGGAAGGCGCGTGCGTCCTTGCCGTCCGGCGCATCGGGCAGGTGCACCGGCGCGGTCAGCACCAGCGGCGATACGCCGACCAGCGTGAGCGGCGCCAGATCCCTCTGCGGGTTGTAGGGTACGCGTGAGTTGATCAGGTTGGCGATGGTGAGATTGCCGTTGATGAACAGGCCGATGGTGTGGTCGTCCTTGGCCTTGGCGACGTAATCGGCGGCGATGTTGCCGCCCGCGCCCACCTTGTTTTCCACGATGACCGGCTGGCCGATCATCTGCGACAGCGGCTCGGAGAACGTGCGCGCGGTCAGGTCGGGAGATGAGCCGCCCGGGAACCCCACGATGATGCGCAGCGGCTTGCTCGGCCAGCCGGCGGTGGCGTTCGCCGGCGCGGCGGCGGCCGGCGCCGTGAGCAGCGTGCTGGAGGTGGCTGCCAGCGCCAGCGCCAGCATGCTGCGGCGGGCCATCGGGATGTCGGTGGACATGTGCTTGATTCTTTCTTCTATCTGCGATTGACCAAAATAAAAGCGCGCAGCCCTTGGGGGTGCGCGCCTTGGATTATCCGCCTCCCGTTGTCCGGGGTGTGGCGGCGGGCCCGACGGGGGAACGCTCAGGCGTACTCGGCCAGCGCCTTCTTCATCTTCTTCATCGCGGCCACCTCGATCTGGCGGATGCGCTCGGCGCTCACGCCGTACTCGGCGGCCAGCTCATGCAGCGTCATGCCGCCGGAGCCGTCGTCGTTCACCCTCAGCCAGCGCTCTTCCACGATGCGGCGGCTGCGCTCGTCCAGCCCTTCAAGGGCGGTGGTGATGCCGTCGCTCGCCAGGCGATCGCGCTGGCGGTGCTCGATCATGGCCGTGGGCTCGTGGCTGGCGTCCGAAAGGTAGCCGATCGGGCCGAAAGCCTGCTCGCCGTCATCGCCCGGAGCCGGGTCCAGCAGAACGTCGCCGCCCGACAGGCGGGTTTCCATCTCGATCACTTCCTCGCGCTTGACGTTCAATTGCTCGGCCACCATGTCGATCTCATGGTCGGACAAGGTGTCGCGATGGGCCAGGGCGTCGTCCATGGCCGCATCGGCCTTGAATCCCTGCTTCATCGACCGCAGATTGAAGAACAGCTTGCGCTGCGCCTTGGTGGTGGCCACCTTGACCATGCGCCAGTTCTTCAGGATGTACTCGTGGATCTCGGCCTTGATCCAGTGCATGGCGTAGGACACCAGGCGCACGCCCTGGTCGGGGTCGAAGCGCTTGACGGCCTTCATCAGGCCGACGTTGCCTTCCTGGATCAGGTCGCCATGCGGCAACCCGTATCCGAGATACTGGCGGGAGATGGAAACCACCAGGCGCAGGTGCGAGAGCACCAGGCGTCCGGCGGCGTCCACGTCGTTGTTTTCCTTCAAACGGCGGGCGAACGTCTGTTCTTCATCCGCTGTGAGCAGGGGCAGCCGGTTCACAGCAGAGATGTAGGCATCAAGATTCCCGAGCGGAGGCACCAGGGCCCAGGGGTTGGCGGGTGCCAGAGACGTCGAGGACGATGCTGTTGGCAGTGTCATCAGGGACATCCTTTCATCAATGCGGTTCATGTTAGCACTCTGTTGGAGGGAGTGCTAAGAGAAAAGTTCCCAACTTCGCCAGTTGGGTATGAATTTTCTGATTGCAAGACCGGTGCCGGCCGGGATGCGGCCCATCGTCAACTTGGAGCATCTTATTTTGTACGGTGCGCGGATGCAGGCCAAGTCCTGGAACTTCGATCTCGTTCGTCGGCAAAGTTCCTACAGGACATGCCAGATGGCGGCTGCGCCGCCCGCTGTTTCATCAAATATTCCGATGCTCAGAACGTTGAATATTTGTTTTCTTTAGGAAACAGCGATGATTATGATGGGCATCTTCCGAAGAAGACGCTCAATGCCGTCGAAGAAAAGACCAAGGAGACAATATGCCGCAGACAATGGCATCGATCAGCGTGGATGACATCGCGGCGCAGGTCGGCGACGGGTGCCGGCTGGCCATGCCCGTGGATTACGCCGGGGTGCCGATGGCCGTGGTTCCCGCTTTGCTGCGCAGGGCGCCGCGCGACCTGGACCTGGTCGGGGTGCCGACAGCCGGGCTGTCTTTCGACATCCTGATCGGCGCGGGACTGGTCCGCAGCCTGGAGACCAGCGCGGTCAGCCTGGGCGAGGCGGGTGGCGCGCCGTGCTTCATGCGGGCGATCGCCAACCGCTCGATCCAGATGAAGGACAGCACCTGTCCCGCGATCCACGCGGGCCTGATGGCGGCGCAGAAGGGCTCGCCCTTCACCACGCTGCGCGGGCTGATCGGCACGGATGTGCTGATGCACCGTCCGGACTGGCGGGTGATGCAGAACCTGTTCTCGGTGGAGCCTGATCCGGTGGTGGCGATTCCCGCCCTGCACCCGGACGTCTCGGTCTTTCACGCTCCCATGGCGGACCGCGAGGGCAACGTGTGGATTGGCCGCCGCCGCGAATTGGGCGCGATGGCCTATGCCAGCCGCAAGACCTTCGTGACGGTGGAGCGCATTGTCGAGCACCGGCTGCTCGATGACGAGGTGACGGCTGCGGGCGTTCTGCCGGCCATCTACGTGGATGGCGTGGCCGAGGCGCGCAAGGGTGCGTGGCCCTATGGCCTGTGGGGCGAGTACGCGCCCGATACGGCGCAGCTGCAGCGCTATGCGCGGATGGCGCGTACCGAGGAAGGGTTCAGGCAATGGATTGCGGAGGTGTACGCATGAGCGAAGTGAGCTTGCGCGAGCGGCTGATCGTCACGATCGCCTCGCTGCTGGATGGCGCGCGCCACGTGGCGGTGGGTGCGTCTTCGCCGATTCCGGCGGCTGCGGCCATGCTGCTGCGCGCGCGAAAGGAGGCCGCGAACGAGCCGCTGGTGCGGCTGTCGATCCTGGGATCGGTGAAACACAATCTTTTCACCAACGGATCGGCGGAACTCTTCGACTGCGCGGGCCAGGGCCGCATCGATGCGTTCTTTCTGGGCGGCGGCCAGATCGACGGGCAGGGCAACATCAACCTGGTGGGCGTGGGGGAATATCCCGACACGCGCGTGCGCTGGCCCGGATCGTTCGGCTCCGCCTATCTGTATTTCACGGTGCCCAAGGTGATCCTGTTCCGCGAGGAGCACTCGCCGCGTGTGTTCGTGGAGAAGGTTGATTTCATCAGCGCGCCCGGAACGAGTGATCCGGGCGTGTACCGCAAGGGCGGCCCGTATGCGCTCCTCACCGGCCTGGGGCTGTTCATGTTCGATGCGCAGCGTGCGCGTTTTCGCCTGGTGCATACGCACCCCGGCCACACGCTCGACGAGATCCGGGCGGCCACGGGCTTCGACTTCGACGTCGATCCGCAGCTTGGCACCACGCCCGCGCCCGATGCCGATACGTTGGCGCTGCTCAGGGGGCGCGTGCTCGAGGAGCTGCGTGAGACCTATCCGGATTTTGCACAACAACTAACCAAGGAGATCGCTGCTCATGCGGAGTGATAAAGCAGGCGCGGGCGCGCTGGCCGGAGTGCGGGTCATCGATGCCAGCCGTGTGCTGGGAGGGCCGTTCTGCGGCCAGATCCTGGGCGACCACGGCGCCGATGTGATCAAGATCGAGCCGCCCATGGGGGACGAGACGCGCGGCTGGGGGCCGCCGTTCGTGGGCGATGCGGCGAGCTATTTCATTGGCGTGAACCGCAACAAGCGCGACGTGCCCATCGACGTGACGCAGCCGCTCGGGCAGGAGCTGCTGCTGCGCCTGCTGGAGGACGCGGACGTCTTCATCGAGAACTTCAAGATCGGCACGCTCGAGAAGTGGGGGCTTGGCGGCGACGAGCTGCGCAAGCGCTTTCCGCGCCTCGTGCACTGCCGCGTCTCCGGCTTCGGCGCCGACGGCCCCTACGGCGGCCAGCCCGGCTATGACGCCGCGGTGCAGGCCATGACGGGCCTGATGAGCGTGAATGGCGAGCCGCAAGGCCAGCCGCTGCGCATGGGGGTGCCCATCATCGACATGGTCACGGGCATGAACGGCGTGATCGGCATTCTGCTGGCTCTGCAGGAGCGCAACCGCAGCGGGGAGGGGCAGTTCGTCGAGGCGACGCTCTACGACTCGGGCGTCTCCATGCTGCATCCGCAGTTGCCCAATTTCTACCTGAACGGCAAGGTGCCGCAGCGCTCGGGCAACCGCCATCCGAACATCTGTCCGTACGATGCCTTCGAGACCCGGACGGTTCCGCTGTTCCTGGCCGTGGGCAACAACCGCCAGTTCGTCACGCTATGCAAGGTGCTGGGCAAGCCGGAGCTGGGCACGGACGAGCGCTATGCGAGCAACGCGCTGCGCAACCAGCATCGGGACGCGCTGCGCGACGAGCTGGAGGCGCTGCTGTCCGGGCGCGACGGCCTGCAGGTCTCGCAGGAGCTGGTCGCGGCCGGCGTGCCGTGCGGGCCGGTGCGCACCATCGACCAGGTGGTGGCGGACCCGCATACGCATCATCGCGGAATGATCGTGGACATCGATGACTACCGCGGCACCGGCGCGCCGGTGAAGCTCTCGCGCACGCCGGCCAGCTACCGCAGCCGTCCGCCGTCGTTCGCGCAGCACACGGACGAGGTGCTCAGAGAGCGGGGCATCGATCCGGCCGCATATGAAAGCGTGCTGCCGCGCAAGCCGGCGGCATAGGTCACCGCGCACTTGGGACGCCCACGGCCGCGCTGCCGGACGGGGCATCCGCTCATCCGGGAGCACCTGCTTGTTGATCAGATCACTGCGCTCCTTCCTGGCGCTTCACCGTTACGGAACCATCGTCGCAGCCGCCGAGAAAGTGCACCTTTCGCAGGCGGCGGTGAGCGTGCAGCTCAAGAACATGGAGGATGAGCTGGGCATCGCCCTGTTCGTGCGCACCAGGCGTTCGCTCGAATTCACATCCGCCGGGCGTCAACTGGTGCCGCTGGCCGAGAAGATGGTGTCCATCTACGAGGAGATGAAGGCGCTCGGGGGCGATGGGCCGATCGGCGGCTTTCTGTCGTTGGGCGTGATCAACAGCGCGCTGGGCGGCGTGCTGCCGCAACTGCTCAAGGAGATGACGCAGAAAAACCCGGGGCTGGAGGTCAAGATCATCGCGGGCATTTCCGGCGAGTTGCTCACCCAGGTGAACCGGGGCACGCTCGACATGGCCATCGTCACCGAGCCGCCGCAGCGCTTTCCCACCAACCTGAGCGTGCACTATCTGTACAGCGAGCCGTTCGCGCTGCTCGCGCCCGCCGAGGTTCCCTATCAGGATCTGGGACAGGCATTCAAGTCCTCGACGCCCTATATCGCGTTCGATCGCAGCACCTGGGCGGGGCAGATGATCGATGAATTCCTCATGAAGCGCGGAGTGATGACCAAGCCGTCGATGGAGCTCAATTCGCTCGATGCGATCGCGGCGCTGGTCAGCCAGGGGCTGGGCATCTCCATCGTGCCGCTGATCCGCGGCGCGGCCTGGCACGAGAGCCCCAATCTGCACGTCGTTCGCCTGCCGCATTTCGAGAGGCCGGTGTCGCTGATCACCCGCGCGTCGCACGAACATGATGCGCTCACCGCCCTGCTGCTGTCATCGTTCAGTACGGCGGACTGGAACCCCTGAACGCTTCCCGATGCGCGGCGCGCTGCGGCTCAGCCATGGCGGCGCGCGGGCTCGCGCATCAGCACGAATTCTTCCGCGGAGGTCGGATGCATCGCCATCGTGCGGTCGAAGTCCTGCTTGGTGGCGCCGGCGCTGAGCGCGATCGCCAGGCCCTGGATGATTTCCGGCGCGTCCGCGCCCAGCATGTGGATGCCGGTCACCCGGCCGGAGCCGCGCTCGACGATGAGTTTCATGAAGGTCTGCTCCTGGCTTCCCACGAAGGCTTTCTTCATCGGACGGAACCGGCTGACGTAAACGTCGGTCGGTCCTCGCTCCATGGCCTGTGCTTCCGTCATGCCGATGGTGGCGATGGGCGGCGAGCAGAACACGGCGCTGGCCACGTTGTCGTGGCTGACCCGGGCAGGGCGGCCGCCGAACTCCGTGTCCGCGAACGCGCGGCCCTCCGCGATGGCGACGGGGGTGAGGTTCACGCGATTGGTGACGTCGCCGATCGCCCAGATGCCGCGCGCCGCGGTGCGGCTGTCCGCATCCACGGGAATGGCTCCCGCCGCGTCGGTGGCGATGCGGACGGTGTCGAGGCCGAGATTTCCCACGTTGGGACGCCGGCCCGTGGCGTTGAGCACCGCATCGGCGCTCAGAGCTGCCGCGTCTGCGCGGCGCAGTTCGAATCCGTGGGCGGTCCGCACCAGTTCCTGCGCGCGCACGCCGGCGTGCAATGCGACGCCGCGCGCCTCGAGCGCCTGCGCCGCATGCTGGCGCAGGTCTTCGTCAAAGCCGCGCAAAGGCCGCTCGGCCCGGTAGGCCATGGTGACCTGCACGCCGAACTGGGAGAGGATGGAGGCGAATTCCACCGCGATATAGCCCGCGCCGATCACCAGCAGCGACCGGGGCAGCTCGGTGAGCTGCAACACGTCGTCGGACGTCCACGCCAGATCCAGGCCCGGGATGCCCGTGGTGGATGGCGCGCCGCCCGTGGCGATGAGAATGCGTTCGGCCAGATAGCGCTGGCCGTTCGCTTCGACGGCGCGCTCGCCCGCCAGGCGCGCATGGCCGAGCAGCGTGTGCACGCCGGAGCTCTCCAGCATCTGGCGGTACACGCCCTCCAGGCGGTTCAGCTCCCTGTCCTTGGCCTGTGTCCAGCGCCCGATGTCGAAATCGGCCGACACCTCGCTCCAGCCGAAAGCGCCGGCATCGGCGAAGCAGCCGCGCATCTCCGATGCGTACATCATGAGCTTCTTGGGAATGCAGCCGCGCAGCACGCAGGTGCCGCCTATGCGCGTGCCTTCGATGAGCAGCACCCTGGCTCCATGGGCGGCCGCGCGGCGCGACGCGGCAATGCCGCCCGAGCCGGCGCCGATGACGATGAGATCGAATGTGTTGGAGTGGGACATGCCGTGGTTGTGGTGGCGACAGAGGAATGCGCAAGCGCTGAGGCCTGCGTAGTATGGCGGACAAGGCGCCACGGTGGCGCCTGAGGCTCAATTCCCGAAATTCAGTCCGGCGGATTTTGTCGCGGTGATGTATGACTGGAGATCGCCTGCAACGCGTGCCGTCATTTGTTCGGGGGTGCTGGGGGTGACCTCGATATCAAAGCTCTCGATCCTGGCTTTCACATCGGGCATGGCGAGGATCTGGTTCAGCGCCGCATTGGTTTTCCTGACGATGTCGGCGGGCATGCCAGGGGGAAAGGCAAAGCCGTACCAGACGCCTACTTCAAAATCGCCGGGCACGCCGGCTTCCGTCATTCCGGGCACGTCGGGAAACGTGGGAGCGCGCTTGCGGCTGGTCACCATCAGTGGGCGCAGCTTGCCCGAGTTGATGAACGGCTTGGTGGCCGTCGTGGTGTCGATGATGTATTCCACCTCCTTGGAGAGGATGGCGTTGAGCGCTGGCGAGCTGCCTTTGTAGGGCACGTGAATGCCGTCGAGCCTGGTGGCGTTCTTGATCATCTCTGCCGCGAAGTACGTGCCGAAGCAGCAGGATGCATAGCTGGGCCGGGCGTTCTTATCCTGCGTCGCCTTTTCAAGGTCCTTGAAATGACGGATGGGGGAATCCGCGCCCACCGCCAATAGATAAGGGGATTGTCCGATCAATCCGATGAATGAGAAATCGTTCACGGGGTCCATCGGGAACTCTTTCTTCACGACCTTGTTGAGCGCGAAGCTGCTGGTGGTCAGTCCGATGGTATGTCCGTCCTTGTCCGCGCGCGCGACGGATTGCAGCGCGATGACCATGTCGCCGCCCGGCTTGTTCTGGACGACCACCGGGGTCTCCCATTGCTCGCTGAGCTTCTGGCCCACGAGGCGCGCAAGAATGTCCGAAGCGCCGCCGGGAGCGAAGGGCACGATCAGATTGATGGGCTTGCCCTTCTTCGGATAGTCCTGCGCCAGCGCGCTGCCGCCCATCATGAAAATACTGGCTGCCGTGATGGCAACGGGCAGAAAAATACGCTTCACCATTGTCTCCTGTAGTTTTGATTGCATGTCGGTGCCGGCGCATCGCGTCCCGGGATGGGTGAGGCGCGCGGGCGTGCCGCCATCAAAATGTATTGAAGATGGAAGAAGCGGTGGTTCGCTTTTATCGAGGCTGAAACTGGATATTTTTAAAGTCCGGATGCTCGCGCGGATACCGTGCGCGCGAGCATCGCTTTCCGTGAAGGCGATGCGTCCGGAGCCTGGTGCCGCCA
>NZ_JBEBOW010000144.1:0-8740 GCF_040396215.1 Diaphorobacter ruginosibacter
GCCGCACCAGACGACAAGCCCCAGAACAGAAATGTTCTGGGGCTTTTTCGTTTTCCTGGTGCTGGTGATGATTGCGGGTGTAATCATGATTACCGTTTGGGGCGCCCACCGGCACGGTGAAGCGATTGAAAAAAATAGGCGCGTGAATCTTGGGTGCGGCCCTTGCCGCCCGGATGTGCCGGCCATTACCTTCTCGTCCAATCCACTGCGTTGACGATCATGTCCATGGCATGAATCTGCAGCGCCTGCGCATCATTCAGCGGGTTCTCCAGCGCGCGGACTGGCCGGGGCGTGCAGGCAAGCCTATATGATCGCCTTTGTGAAACCGTCGGCACGATGTTGATGGGCCCGCCGGCCTGTATCTCCGGATCTCCATGCTCCTCGGGCTGTCCAACGCGTTGCCCGCGCTGACCGAACGGGCGCTACCGCACGGGTTGGCACGCGCACTCGCGAGGTGTCGCGGTTGCCTGGGTCAATGACTGTTTTTGCATGATGTTTACAGAGAGCGTTTTGTGACTAGCATTCCTTTGGTTGTCGATTTGGACGGAACTCTGATCCATACGGACATGTTGCATGAGACCGCGCTCAAGGCGGCGCGCAATGCGCCGCTCTCCATGTTTTCCATGCCCGGGTGGCTGGCGCAAGGCAAGGCCGCCTTGAAGAAGCAGCTTGCGGGCCGCTCGCATGTGGATCCGGCATTGCTCCCCTACAACGAGGAATTGATCAACTGGTTGCAGCAAGAGAAGGCGCAAGGGCGCCGGATCGTCCTGTGCACGGCTTCTGACCAGGGTATCGCGGAGTCCATCGCCCGGCATCTCAAGCTGTTCGACGATGTGCTGGCGAGTGATGGCGCCATGAACATGGCCGGGCGGAACAAGGCAAGGATTCTTGCCGATCGTTACGGCGTTCGGCAGTTCGACTATGTTGGTAATTCATCCGCGGATCTTGCCGTCTGGCAGGTGTCGCGCAAGGCTGTTGTCGTCAACGCTTCGGATGGCGTTCTCGTGCAGGCGCAGCAGCTTGGCAATGTGCAGTGCGCGTTTCCTGCCAGATCCGTCGGCCTCGAGGGTGTGGCGAGGATGCTCAGAGTGCACCAATGGCTGAAGAATCTGCTGTTGTTCATCCCGTTGCTGGCCGCGCATGAGTGGTTCAATGTCGAGGCGATGGAGCAGTTGCTCGTGGCCTTTTTCTCTTTCAATCTCTGCGCGTCTTCGGTCTATATCGCCAATGATCTGCTGGATCTCGACAGCGATCGAATGCATCCGCGCAAACGCAATCGCCCCTTTGCGTCGGGGCTGGTTCCGGTCTGGTATGGAGTGGCTGTCGCGCCGTTGTTGCTCGTTGTCAGCGCGGTGCTGGCGGCTTGGGTAGGGTGGGCGTTCCTGGCCTGGCTGGCGGTTTATTTCGCGCTCACGTGTGCGTACTCCTGGACGCTTAAACGACTTATCCTGGTGGACTGCCTTACGCTGGCGCTTCTGTATACGCTGCGCATCGTCGCAGGCGCTGCGGCGATTCAAATGGGCCTGTCCTTCTGGCTGCTTGCTTTTTCGGTGTTCCTGTTTCTATCCCTCGCGTTCGTCAAGCGGTATGCTGAAATCGAGCTGCAGGTTCTCTCCGGCAAGGAGAAGCTGCATGGGCGTGGCTATCTCACCACCGATGCTCCGTTGATTCAAACCATGGGAATTACCGCAGGCTATTCGTCCGTGCTTGTGTTGGCGTTGTACCTGAACAGTGACGCAGTATCCAAGTTATACGCGTCTGTCGAGATCGTCTGGGTTGCCGTTCCCGTGATGATTTTCTGGGTCAGCTGGATGTGGATGCAGGCCCACAGGGGCAATATGCATGACGATCCCCTGGTGTTTGCCATGAAGGACAGGACCAGTCTGGCGGCGGGCCTGGTTTTTGCCGGGGTGCTTGCGGCAGGGACGACGGGTGTTTCATGGGCATGGTGAATTCATGGGGCCGTTTGGGAAAGCCCGAGCATCGCCTGGTGCCATTGGCGCATGGACGCGATGTGGGCTCGTCGATCGCGGGATCGACGCCGGCCATCGCATTTGGCAACGGGCGCAGTTATGGCGACGTATGCCTGAATCCCGGTGGCACGCTCTGGATGACCAGGGGGCTGGATCATCTGCTGGATTTCGATCCGTCAACGGGCCTTTTGAAGTGTGAGGCGGGCGTGCTGTTGCGGGATATTCAGCGTTTGCTGGCCCCGCGTGGCTGGATGCTGCCGGTGACGCCGGGCACGCAATTGGTGACGGTGGGGGGGGCGATTGCGAATGATGTCCACGGAAAGAATCATCATGTTTTCGGATCCTTCGGGGATTCCGTTCGTCATATCCGGTTGATCCGTTCAGACGGTGAAATCGTGGAATGCGGGCCGGATCTTCGCGCGGACTGGTTTGCCGCTACCGTGGGAGGGCTTGGACTGACCGGGATCATTGCCGAAGCGTGGATCCAGTTGCGACCTGTCGAAGGCCCATGGATGGATACGGAGTCCATTCCTTACTCCGATGTTTCCGAGTTCCTGAGCTTGTCCGACCGTTCCGAGCAGGAGTGGGAGCACACGGTATCGTGGATTGACTGCATTGGCGGCTCCGCCGGGCGTGGCATTTTCATGCGCGCAAATCATTCCTCGTTGAAAAATGCGCAGGAGTTGGACAAGGGCAGCCGCCGCATGCCGGTGGAGCCTCCCATCTCGCTGGTCAACAACTGGAGCCTCAGGGTGTTCAACGCACTGTACTTCCATGCGAACAAGTGGAAGTCGGGCCCCGGGGTGGCTCACTACGAGAAGTTCTTCTATCCGCTCGATAATCTGCTGGAGTGGAACAAGATGTATGGGCCGCGAGGCTTCTACCAATACCAGTGCGTCATTCCGCGCGCATCGGGACAGGATGCCGTGGAACGGATGCTGCGCGAGATATCGCGCTCTGCGGAGGGGTCGTTTCTGGCCGTTCTCAAGACGTTCGGTGATCGGCCCGCGCCGGGCATGTTGAGTTTTCCCATGCCAGGCATCACCTTGGCTCTCGACTTTCCCAATCGGGGAGTCCGCACGGAGGCCTTGTTCAGGAGGCTGGATTCGATCGTCAGGGAGGCGGGGGGGCGGATCTACATGGCCAAGGATGCGCGTATGCCAAGAGATATCTTCGAGGCGGGATATCCTCGCTTCCGCGAGTTTCTGGCATTCCGGGATAAGGGAATAAGTTCGGCGATGTCTCGCCGTCTGATGGGAAGCTGAATAGTGAGCAAGAATTCAAGAATCGCCCTGATTGGCGCTACCTCTTCCATGGCGGAGCATTGCGCCCGTATCTGGGCGCAATCCATGCCAGAGGAAATGATTCTGGTGGGACGCGATCAAGTCCGGCTGGATGCGATGGCAGGAGACCTGAAGGTCCGCACGCCGGGCACGGCCATTCGAGTCATCGTGATGGACTTCTCGAATGCGCAGGCAATCAGCGCTCTTGCGCAAGATATTTGTGGCGCGCGCCCCTTGGATATCGTGCTTATCGCCCATGGGACGCTTCCAGACCAAAAACTCTGCCAGCAGGACCTGGCGGCCAATGAGGCTGGCCTGCTTGTGAATGGCGTATCTCCGGTGCTGTTCGCCGAGGCCTTTGCGTCTCGAATGGAGAAGCAGGACTCCGGCGCGATTGCCGTCATTGGCTCGGTGGCGGGCGACCGTGGCCGCAAGTCCAATTATGTGTATGGATCCGCCAAGGGGTTGGTCACGCGTTATGTGCAAGGCATGCAGCATCGGTTTGCCGCAACCGGGCTCAAGGTCGTTTTGATCAAGCCGGGGCCGACCGACACCCCGATGACATCCGGCTTCAAGCAGAAGGGCGCCAGGCTGGCCTCCGTGGAGGAGGTCTCGAAATCCATCGTGCAGGGGATCGCTTCGGGGAAGGATGTGGTTTACGCCCCTGGTAAATGGGCGCTCATCATGATGATCATTCGCCACTTGCCGAAGTTTGTCTTCAACAAGATGGATATATGAAGTCTTTTCGTGACGGGAATCACCTGACTGGATGGCTGTGCATCTTCGCAATTCTGATGCTTGGCCTTGCCGCCTGGGGTGGGTTCAGGAACTATTCTCCAATCCCATTCTGGGATATGTGGAATGGCGTGTACGCCTTCATATTCGGACTCCAGGATGGTGATTATTCATCGTGGTGGGGTCAACATAACGAGCACAGAATCGTCCTGGCCAGGATCTTCTTCTGGCTTGACTACGAGTTCTTCGGGCTCAAGGCGGTTTCGCTCTTCGTATTGAATTACGTATTTGCAGCCCTCTCAGCGATTCTGTTCGCATGCTTTGTGTCGGCTATCGCCATGGAACGGGCCAAGCCACGGAATTCTGCGTTGATGCTTTCGCTGTTTGTCTTTGGATGGCTGTTCCTCTGGACGCAACAGGAGAATTTCACCTGGGGGTTCCAATCCCAGTTCTTCCTGGTTCAACTGATTCCGCTTGGTGTTTTTTATTGCCTGGCGGCAGCCAGCGCGGAGCATTCCGGAAAATACTTCTTTGGGGCGTGCATACTGGGAGTGCTATCCGCGGGAACCATGGCCAATGGCGTGGTCGCGTTGCCGTTGGCATTCCTCATGACATGCCTTTTGCCATTTTCATGGGGAAAGCGGCTGATATTCCTCGCGTTGGCCGTGATCATCCCGGTGTGCTATTTCCACGGATATGTGCAGCCACCGGGGCATGGCTCACTGACGAAAACGCTGGCAGCCGATCCGGTCGGGGTCTTGCGCTACTCGCTGATCTATCTTGGAAGTCCGTTCTACGTCATCGCAAAGAAGTCAGGGTCCGCGCTTCTGATCGCGGAGGTGTTTGGCGGCATTCTTGTCCTTGGGTCCGTGGCCGTCGCGGTGTTGTGGTGCGCGGGCAGGAGGAAATCCCCCTACGTTGCCGGCCTCTTGTTCTTCATTCTGTTCATTGGCGGCACCGCGGTTGGAACGGCTGGCGGGCGTTTGATCTTTGGCCTCGCCCAGGCTGCTTCGGAGCGATATACGACGCCCGCGGTGATGGCATGGGCTGCGTTGTTGATTGCCTGCTATGCCTATGTGAATGGCTTCACTTCACGCTCCCCGCGATTCCTGGGGGCGCTCGTCATCGTGGTATTGCTGGCCTTGGTCCTTTACCAATCCAGATCCGTTCGATTGAACCATCAGGTCATGTTCAACCGGGAGATCGGCGCGCTGGCCGCTACGTTGGGTGTTGATGATCCTCTTTATGTCAGGCAACTTTTCTCGGACTCCGGTTATGTATTGAGCCTGACCGACAGGGCATTGCGTCGACATATCGGGTTTGTGAACTATTTCCCATTTGCCGGTGTGGCCGATGGTGTCGGCGGCAAGGTGGGCACGTTTCCTGAAAACACCTGCCAGGGCGTTGTCGATGAACTGGAGCTGTTGCCCGGAAAAGGGGAGTTCCTGCGCATGACGGGATCGGCGCTCAACACCCGCCTGCAAACTGTTCCCCGGAAGTTTTCAGTCATCGATGAGAGCAATGTGGTGATTGGATATGTTCTCACCGGGAATCCACGCAAGGACCTGGGCAGGAGTCATGGGAGCTTTGCACGGCGCGCCGGGTTCAAGGGCTACGTCAAGGGTTTCGCGCAAGGGCGGCAGGTACGCCTGGTGGCGTCGGATGGGAGTTGCTCCATCACGCTCGATCTGCCCCGGTTGTTTTTCGAGCGTATGGACGGAGTAGACCGCCAGGCGTACACGATTCAAACCGAGGCCCTGGTTTCCAGCAGAAATTTCAACGGCACGTCCAATGTTCCGGCCGAATCCGCGCCTGAAGCGACGATCTACAGTTCCTATGTGAAAGGTGATTCCGATCTTGGCCATATCAAGCTGCGGGTCAGGAATGGCGATGTCCTGATGTATAGAACCGGGCCGGTTTCAAGCCGCCAGCTGTTGAAAAGCGAGATCGGTACTGCTTCGCTGCCGCAATCCACGGACTGGTCCATGCTTCGTTTCATGGGGTTTCCCGATGATGCGATGCACGACGTCACGTTGGAAGATGCGGGCGATGCATGGGGTGAATGGGCCGCAGTGGCGCTGCGGAACCAATAACTGGAGCAAATATGTTGAACGGAAAAATCGTGCTGCCGGGTGGTGCGGGATTGGTGGGGCAGAACCTTGTCGCCCGGCTTCTGCGCAGGGGCTGCAAAAATATCGTGGTTCTGGACAAGCATCGCCACAACATCCAGGTTCTCAGGAACATGCACCCGGAATTGACGGTCGAATATGCGGACCTGTCCAGGAGCGGCCCGTGGGAGGAGCACTTCAAGGGCGCGGATTCGGTGGTGATGCTGCAGGCGCAGATCGGCGGTATCGACTATCAGGAATTCGTGGACAACAACGTGGAATCCACGCGCCTGATCCTGAACGCGATTCAACGCCACTCCGTGCCTTATCTGGTGCATATCAGCTCGTCGGTCGTCGAATCGGTGGCGGATGATTTCTACACGAGAAGCAAGATTGCCCAGGAGAAGATGGTGCTTGAAAGCGGCATACCCTGCCCGGTGCTTCGACCCACGCTCATGTTCGGCTGGTTTGACCGCAAGCACCTGGGATGGCTTTCACGCTTCATGCAGAAGGTGCCGGTCTTTCCCGTTCCCGGAAACGGCAGGTTCATGCGGCAGCCGCTTTATGTGGGGGATTTCTGCGATGTGATCGTCAGCTGCCTCGAAAACAGGCGAGGCCCTGGCGTCTACAACATCTCGGGACATGAAAAGATCGACTACATCGATATCATCCGAGAGATCAGGAAGGCGACGCGATCTTCCACGGCCATTGTCTGCATTCCCTACTGGTTGTTTCATGCCTTGCTGGCGACGTGGGCCGTGTTTGACAGGAACCCGCCTTTCACGACGCAGCAATTGGCGGCGCTGGTTGCCAAGGATGAATTCGAGGTCATTGATTGGCCGGGAATATTTGGTGTGAAGGCGACCTCGTTCGCCCAGGCGGTTGACGAGACGTTCAATGATCCCCAATACAGCAAAGTGGCGCTGGAGTTCTGAGATGGCAGGCACACGCAAGAAGCGCATAGCGGTGTTGGGCGCGGGGCCGATGGGCCTGGCCGTGGCGTATCAGCTCAGCCTCGATGGTCATCGGCCCGTGGTCTTCGAGGCCGATGATCGCGTCGGAGGGATGACGGCCTCGTTTGATTTCAATGGATTGGAGATCGAGCGCTATTACCATTTCCATTGCATCTCGGATACCGCGTTCCTGCAGGTGCTGGATGAGCTGGGATTGGCCGGCAAGATGCGCTGGGTCGAGACCAGGATGGGATATTGGTACCGTAACCAGCTTCAGCCCTGGGGCAATCCATGGGCGTTGCTGAAGTTTCGCGGGCTTGGCCCGATCGGTAAGCTCCGTTATGGCTTGCATGCATTCCTCTCGACAAAGCGCGATGACTGGAAGCCTTTGGACAATGTCGAGGCAACGGGCTGGATCAGGCGCTGGGTGGGAGCGGAGGCTTATGAAGTCATGTGGCGCCGGCTCTTCGAGCTGAAGTTCTATGACTATACGTACGGCCTGTCGGCAGCATGGATCTGGAGCCGCATCCGCCGGATCGGACGCTCGAGGTACAGCATGTTCCGGGAAAAACTCGGTTATCTGGAAGGGGGATCTTCGACGCTGCTCAACGGCATGAAGCAGGCGATCGAGTCCGCGGGCGGGGAGATCCGGCTGTCATGGCCGGTCCGCAAGGTCGTCATCGAGGGCGGCAAGGTCGTGGGCGTGCAGGGTGCGGCCGGTGAGACAGAACTGTTCGATACCGTGATCAGCACCGTGCCTCTGCCCTATGTTCCGCGCCTGATGCCGGACCTCCCGAAAGACGTGCTGGAGAAGTTTGGCGCGCTCAAGAACATTGCCGTCGTGTGCGTCATCGCGAAGTTGAGGAAGGCGGTGACGGAGAACTTCTGGCTCAACACGAATGATCCGGAAATGGATATCCCCGGAATCGTGGAGTACACCAACCTGCGCCCGTTGAAGGAGCATGTCGTGTATGTGCCTTTCTACATGCCGGGAGAGCATCCGAAATACGCCGAGCCCGACGATGTCTTCATCGGGAAGGTGCGCATGTACCTGAAGAAAATCAATCCTGCTCTGGCGGATGAGGACTTCATTGATATACGGGCCAGCCGCTATCGCCATGCGCAGCCCATCTGCGATCCCGGTTATCTTTCGCATCTGCCACCGGTGTCCCTGCCCATCGAGGGACTGCACGTCGCGGACACGTCGTACTACTATCCGGAAGATCGCGGCATTTCCGAGAGCATCGGTTTTGGCCGCAAGATGGCGAAGGATGCAACCGCATGATGCGGCAATTCAAGTCCAGGCAATTCCTGGTCTTCCTGCTGACCGGGGGCTTTGCCGCGCTCGTCAATTTCGGCAGCCGCATCGTATACAACCAGTGGGTGGGTTTCCCGGTCGCTGTGGTGCTGGCCTACGTGACGGGCATGATCACGGCATTCGTGCTGGCCAAGCTGTTCGTGTTCAAGGACACCAGGCAGGATGTGATGCGATCGGCGATGTGGTTCACCGCCGTCAATCTGCTGGCCATCGCCCAGACGTGGGCGATCAGCATGGCGCTTGCCTACTATGTGCTGCCTGCCCTGCATGTGGAGCAGTTCCGTGAAGCCATTGCGCATGCCGTGGGTGTGATGATCCCGGTGTTTACAAGCTACCTGGGGCACAAGCATTTTTCATTCAGGTAGGTCGA
>NZ_JBEBOW010000145.1:0-8675 GCF_040396215.1 Diaphorobacter ruginosibacter
GCGCAGAACCATTTCGCGCGTTTGGCCGTCGGGTAGGTAGATGGCAAGAATCTCATCATTGCCGTCCGTGCTAATTCATTCAGATGCGGGTAATTCGAAACGAGGGCGCCGACGGTTCGCCGATGCTCCCAAGGGAGCGATGGCTGGATTGTTGGGTCACGCCCCCTCTTGAGCTGGGATTCGAGTGACGCGCCGTTGTGGCCCTTCTGAATTCGCTTTCAGGGCCGTGGAGCGGAGGGACTCTTTGGGGCATATACCCCCAAATCCAGGGAAATGCACACCCCATTTGTAGTCCCATTTATACCCCCAGATACCCCCCTGGATTCTGGCAAGCTTCCATGGACGTCCATGGACGAGTCAAACCTGTTCTACAGAGGGGAAAAGAAAAAGGCCGCACGTTCATGGAACTGTGCTGCCTTATCTGTGGTGCCCGAGGCCGGAATCGAACCGGCACGCCTTGCGGCGGCGGATTTTGAGTCCGCTGCGTCTACCAATTCCACCACTCGGGCTATGTATGGCGCGTGAACTCGCTGAAGCGCGAATTATGGCACAGTATTGGGATATGAATTCCTATCCGACCATCGAAGACGCAATCGGCCACACTCCGCTGGTTGCGCTGCAGCGCATTGGGGCGCAAAGCAGTGCCGCTCGCGGCAATGTGATTCTTGGCAAGCTCGAGGGCAACAATCCTGCGGGGTCCGTGAAGGACCGGCCGGCTGTCTCGATGATCCGGCGAGCCGAGGAGCGTGGCGAGATCAAGCCGGGCGACACCTTGATCGAGGCGACCTCGGGCAATACCGGAATCGCTCTTGCGATGGCTGCGGCGATCA
Source organism: Diaphorobacter ruginosibacter (assembly GCF_040396215.1). Lineage (GTDB taxonomy): Bacteria > Pseudomonadota > Gammaproteobacteria > Burkholderiales > Burkholderiaceae_C > Diaphorobacter_A > Diaphorobacter_A ruginosibacter_A. The sequence goes on from NZ_JBEBOW010000145.1 coordinate 831, forward strand.
AGGGTTATCGCATGGTGTTGATCATGCCGGAGGATCTGTCCATCGAACGTGCGCAGACGATGAAGGCGTATGGCGCGGAGCTGGTTCTCACGCCCAAGAGCGGCGGCATGGAGTATGCGCGTGATCTGGCGGATTCCATGGTCAAGCAGGGCAAGGGCGTCGTGCTCGATCAGTTCGCCAATTTCGACAATCCGCGCGCCCACTACGAGACCACTGGGCCTGAATTGTGGGAACAGACGCAGGGCCGCATCACGCATTTCGTGAGCGCGATGGGGACGACCGGAACGATCACCGGCGTGGCCCGTTTCCTGAAGGAGAAGAATCCGGCTGTGAAGATCGTGGGCGCGCAGCCCACGGAGGGGTCGCGCATTCCCGGCATCCGCAAGTGGCCGGAAGAATATCTGCCCAAGATCTACGAGCCGTCGCTGGTTGATGAGCTGGTGTACGTGACGCAGGATGATGCAGAGGACATGGCCCGTCGCCTGGCGCGCGAGGAAGGCATCTTTGGCGGCATTTCCGCGGCCGGAGCATGCGTCGTGGCTCAGCAGATCGCGGAGCGCGAAGAGAATGCGACCATTGTCTTCGTGGTGTGCGACCGCGGCGACCGCTATCTCTCGACGGGCGTATTCCCCGCCTGATCCGCCGGACCGCGGCAAGCGGTCACACCAAGAAGAAAAGCACGGCATGCAATACGAAACCAATTTCTGTCCCCACTGCGCGACGGACCTGGAGCCCACGGTACTCATGGAGGACGGTGGCGAGAAGGAGCGGCTGCGCTGTCCGGCCTGCGGCTGGACGCATTGGAACAATCCCACGCCCGTGCTGGCGGCCATTGTTGAGGTGAATGGGCGGGTACTGCTCGCGCGCAATGCGGCCTGGCCGCCGAAGATGTTCGCGTTGATCACTGGCTTCATGGAGGCCGGCGAATCGCCTGCCGAGGGCGTGGCGCGTGAGGTGAAGGAAGAAACCAACCTTGACGTGAAGTCGATCTCCATCGTGGGCGCATACGAGTTTCTGCGCATGAACCAGGTCATCATCGCCTATCACGTGGTGGCGGATGGCGAGGTCAGGCTGTCGCCCGAGCTGGTCGATTACAAGTTCGTCAATCTGGGCGAACTCAAGTGCTGGCCGGCGGGAACGGGTTATGCGCTGGCCGACTGGCTCAAGTCGCGCGGCTACGATCCGGTGTTCTTCACCGAGGAGGAAAATGCGGAGCGCCGCCGTGGCCTGGGCGAGGGCGAAGCGCCCAAGAACTGAGTGACTGGAAACATGATGGATATCCAAGTAGACAAGGAAGTCGATGCGCGCGGGTTGAACTGCCCGCTGCCGATCCTGCGCGCGAAGAAGGCGCTGGCGGAGTTGGCGAGCGGCCAGTTGCTGAAGGTGGTTTCAACCGATACGGGGTCGATGCGGGACTTCCAGGCGTTTTCCAAGCAGACAGGCAATGAACTGGTGGACCAGCAGGCTGTGGGGGACGAGTTCATCCACATCCTGCGCCGCCGTTGATCCGCCGCGATCCGCGGGCGGAGCGCGGGCCGTCCTGGCGCCCGCGGTTGCGTCTTCTTTCTCATTGAATGGCTTCGCGCACCGCCATCAGCGCCGTGCGCAGCCGCTCCATGGGGACTGATCCCAGCGCCAGCCGCAGGGCGTGGGGCGGCGAAGGCGTGGCCGCATAGGGTTCGGCGGTCGACACGGAAATATGCCGACGCAGCAGCTCGGCTGCAACCAGGTCCGCACGCAGCTCCTCTCCCAGGGGGATCCAGACGAAGTATGAGGCGGGATGGCGAATCAGCCGGTGGCCCGATAGCGTTTGGGTGACGAGCTCCTGCCGCGCCCTGGCGTCATTGCGCTTGTCTGCTTCCAGCCGTGCGATGGTGCCGTCCTCGAGCCAGCGGCAGGCCAGGGCGGTCATCACGCCGGGGGTGTTCCAGTTGGTTGCGCGGATGCAGCGCTCCAGCGCGGGCAGATGATGGTCCGGCGCGACGACAAAGCCTACTCGCAGGCCTGTGGCGATGCTCTTGGATAGGCCGCTGACGTGGATCGCGATCTCGGGTGCCAGCGCGGCCAGGGGTGGCGGCGCGTTTTTTTCGAGGTAGGCGTAGGCGGCGTCCTCGATGATCAGTGCGCCGAATTGGCGTGCGATGGCCGCCAGCCGCCGCCTGCGTTGCAGGCCCATCACCCAGCCGAGGGGGTTGTGCAGCGTGGGCATGGTGTAGATGGCGCGCACGCGGCGGCGTTTGCATAGTGATTCCAACGCATCGAGATCAGGCCCGTTGCGTGCCATGGGGACCGGCAGCAGTTCGAGATGCAGCGTTCTTGCGAGCAGCTTGAACCCGGGATAGGTAAGAGCGTCCACCGCGACCACGTCGCCGGGCTTCAGCAGGGCCATCGTGGTGATGGCAAGCCCGTGTTGGGCTCCATCGGTCAGCAGCACCTGCCTGGCCGATGTCCGCAACCCACGCGTATGCAGATGCGCGGCCACGGCTGCACGGTCCCGGGCGCGGCCTCCGTGAGGCTGGTAGTGCAGCAGCGACTCCAGGTCGCCCTCTCCGGCCAGTTGGCGCAAGGCGGTGCGCAGCAGCTCGGTCTGGCCGGGTGTTACGGGATTGTTGAAGTTCAGGTCGATGTGGCCCGGGATCACGCAAGGATAGTCCACCCCCAGGCCGCGCGGCAGGGAAAGGTCCTTCACGAACGTGCCGCGCCCGGTCTCGCCGCTCACGAGGCCCATGTCCTGCAATTGCGCATATACGCGCGTGGCGGTCACCAGGGCGAGGCCATGCCGCGATGCGAGCTGGCGATGGGTGGGCAGGCGCGTGCCCGCGGCCAATTCACCCGAGCGGATCCGGCGGGCGAGCTGGTCGACGATTTCCTTGTAGCGTGCATCGGCCATGATTGATTGTATCCATGACAATTCTTTGATTGTATTGAATGCTGTCATTACCATGCACCCGCTGCGATTGTGCGGCGACATCCGGATGGGACAGGACGATGACTACGGTAATGGCAAAAGGCGTGGCGGACAGTGGGTGGTGGAACGGGCTGGCGGGGGTGCTGATCTTCAGCGGCTCGCTGCCCGCGACGCGGTTGGCGCTGCGCGATTTCGATCCCTTGTTCCTGACGGTGGCGCGCGCGGGCATCGCCGGTTTTCTGGCCCTGGCGATCGTGCTGTGGCGCAGGCAGGCGCGGCCTTCGCGAGGGCAATGGGTGCCGCTGGCGGTGGTTGCCGTCGGGGTCGTCATCGGTTTTCCGCTGTTGACCGCGATGGCATTGCAGCATGTGACTTCCGCGCATTCCATCGTGTTCATCGGACTGCTGCCGCTAGCGACGGCGGTGTTCGGGGTGCTGCGCGGCGGTGAGCGCCCCCGGCCCGCGTTCTGGGCCTTTTCGTTGATCGGCAGCGCGCTGGTGGCGGCATTCGCCGTCCATGAAAGCGTCAGCACCGCGCCTTGGGGCGATGCGCTCATGCTGCTGGCGATCACTGTGTGCGGCCTGGGATATGCCGAGGGCGGGCGCCTGGCGCGCAGTCTTGGCGGCTGGCAGGTCATTGCATGGGCGCTGGTGCTGTCATTGCCTGCGATGGCCCTGGCGATGCTCTGGCTGTGGCCCGCGAGGATGGGCGAGGTGAGTGCGCCGGGTTGGCTGAGCCTGGCCTACGTGGCGCTGTTCAGCATGTTTCTGGGCTTTGTGTTCTGGTACCGTGGCCTGGCGCTGGGCGGTATCGCGGCGGTGGGGCAACTGCAATTGCTGCAGCCGTTCTTCGGCCTGGCGCTGGCCGGGTGGCTGCTGCACGAACCGGTGAGCAGGGCCATGCTGGCGGTGACGATCGGCGTCGTGCTGTGCGTGGTGGGTGCGAAAAAATTCGCGGCCTGACGGTCATGCCGCCAGGCCCGCGTGCGCATATGAAGGCCGGATCGGGCCGGCGGCTCAGATGTCCAGGCTCTTGAGATAGTCGCGGAAGCTCGGGCCGACGTCCGGGTGGCGCAGCGCGAGTTCCACCGTGGCCTGCAGGAAGCCTTCCTTGCTGCCGCAGTCGTAGCGCTTGCCGCTGTATTGGTAGGCGTAGACGGTTTCCGATTTCATCAGGCGCTCGATGGCGTCGGTGAGCTGGATTTCGCCGCCCACGCCCTTGGGCTGGTTGCGGATCTCGTCGAAGACGGCGGGAGTCAGCACGTAGCGGCCCGCAACGCCCATGCGCGAGGGCGCCTTGTCGGGCGCGGGCTTCTCCACGATCTCGTCGATGCGCATCAGCGGGCCGCCGGCGGCTTCGCCCTTGACGATGCCGTAGCGCTTGGTCTGCTCGAGGGGCACTTCCTGCACGGCCAGCAGCGAGCGGCCCTGCTTGGCGAACGCAGCGGTCATCTGCGCCATCACGCCGGGGCCGCCTTCGTTGCCGATCATCAGGTCATCGGCCAGCAGCACGGCAAACGGCTCGTTGCCGACCAGCGGCTCCGCGCACAGCACCGCATGGCCCAGTCCCAGCGAGCGCGGTTGGCGCACGAACAGGCAGTTCATGTCTTCGGGGCTGATGCTGCGCACCAGATCGAGCATGGCGTGCTTGCCCGCGTTCTCCAGTTCGTTCTCGAGTTCATAGGCGGTGTCGAAATGGTCCTCGATGGCGCGCTTGCTGCGGCCCGTCACGAAGATCATGTCGCGGATGCCGGCCTCGTAGGCTTCTTCCACCGCATACTGGATCAGCGGCTTGTCCACCACCGGAAGCATCTCCTTGGGCGATGCCTTGGTGGCGGGAAGAAAGCGCGTGCCAAGTCCGGCAACGGGAAATACGGCCTTGCGAACGCGGGTGTGGTTGCTCATGCGTACGAACCTTCGGTCTATCAATCTGGATATGAAAGGCGCGCCATGGGACGCGCCTTTCGCTGCTTGGGGCGGTGAGCCAGGACTGTCAGCCCAGGCGGGCCAGTTGCTCCTTGATGCGGGCGAGCGTGGCGCTCTTTTCCGCGACGCGGCCTTTCTCCTGCTCGATCACGGCTGGCGGCGCCTTGGCGACGAAGGCCTCGTTGGCGAGCTTTCTTGCGGAGCCGGCGATCTCGCCTTCAAGGCGCGCGGCCTCCTTGGACAGGCGGGCCTTCTCGGCCGCTGCGTCCACCTCGACGAACAGCGCCAGGCGGGCGTCGCCCACCACGGAGACCGGCGCGTTCTGCGCGGCCCGGGCCCATTCGGCCTCGTCGTCGAACACCTTGACCTCGCTGAGCTTGGCAAGGTTCTGGAGCACCGCCGCGTTGTCGCGCAGGAAGCGGGCATCGGCCGCGGAGCTTGCGACAGCCAGCAGCGGCAGCCGCTGCGCGGGCGACACGCCCATCTCGCCGCGCAGCGTGCGGCAGGCGTCCACCATCTGCTTGATGCGGCCGACGTAGGCGACTGAATCTTCGTCGATCTTGGCGGGCTGCGCCTCGGGGTAGCGCGAGACGGCAACCGATTCGCCCTGCAGGCCGGCGACGGGCGCCACCTTCTGCCAGAGTTCTTCCGTCACGAACGGAATGATGGGATGGGCAAGGCGCAGGATCGCCTCCAGCGTACGGATCAGCGTGCGGCGCGTCGCGCGCTGCTGCGCCTCGTCGCCGGTCTGGATCTGCACCTTGGCGATTTCCAGGTACCAGTCGCAGAACTCGTTCCATACGAATTCGTAGATCGTGTTGGCGACGTTGTCCAGGCGGAACTCCGCGAAGCCCCTGGCGACTTCGGCCTCCACTTTCTGCAGTTGCGAGACGATCCAGCGGTCCGGCTGGCTGAAGTACATGTAGCCCGCGAATTCACCGCCGGGCTGGCATTGCTCCTGAGTGTGTTCCACGAGTCCGCAGTCGTGGCCTTCGCAGTTCATGAGCACGAAGCGGCTGGCGTTCCAGAGCTTGTTGCAGAAGTTGCGGTAGCCCTCGCAGCGCTTGGAATCGAAGTTGATCGAGCGGCCCAGCGAGGCCAGCGCCGCGAAGGTGAAGCGCAGCGCGTCGGCGCCATAGGCGGGGATGCCGTCGGGAAACTCCTTCTGCGTGTTCTTGCGCACCTGCGGGGCGGTTTCGGGCTTGCGCAGGCCGGTCGTGCGCTTTTCAAGCAGGGGCTCCAGCGAGATGCCGTCGATCAGGTCGACCGGGTCAAGCACGTTGCCTTCGGACTTCGACATCTTCTTGCCCTGCGCGTCGCGTACCAGGCCATGGATGTACACGTGCCTGAACGGCACGCGGCCGGTGAAGTGCGTGGTCATCATGATCATCCGGGCGACCCAGAAGAAGATGATGTCGTAGCCGGTCACGAGCACCGACGAGGGCAGGTACAGGTTGTAGTTGTCATCGGCGGCGTCCGTCTGGTCGGGCCAGCCCATCGTGCTGAACGGCACCATGGCCGAGGAGTACCAGGTGTCGAGCACGTCCGCATCGCGGCGCAGCGTCTTGCCCGGCGCCTGGGCCTGGGCTTCGGCTTCGCTCTTGGCGACATAGATGTTGCCTTCCTCGTCGTACCAGGCGGGAATCTGGTGGCCCCACCACAGCTGGCGCGAGATGCACCAGTCCTGGATGTTGTTCATCCACTGGTTGTAGGTGTTGACCCAGTTTTCGGGCACGAACTCCACCTGGCCCGAGGCCACGGCGTCGATGGCCTTTTGTGCAATGCTCTTGCCCGTGGGGTCCTGGTCGCTGACCTTGCTCATGGCAATGAACCACTGGTCGGTCAGCATGGGTTCGATCACCTGGCCGGTACGGTCGCAGATCGGCACCATGAGCTTGTGCTTCTTGGTCTCCACCAGCAGGCCTTGCGCCTCCAGGTCGGCCACGATGGCCTTGCGGGCTACAAAGCGGTCCATGCCGCGGTATTTTTCGGGCGCCTCGTCGTTGATCTTGGCGGTCAGCGTCAGCACCGTGATCATGGGCAGGCCATGGCGCTGGCCCACCTGGTAGTCGTTCTGGTCGTGCGCAGGGGTGACCTTCACCACGCCGGTGCCGAACTCGCGGTCGACGTACTCATCGGCAATGATGGGGATCTGGCGGCCCACCAGCGGCAGGGTCACGGTCTGGCCGATCAGGGCACGATAGCGCTCGTCTTCGGGGTGGACCATCACGGCCACGTCGCCCAGCATGGTTTCGGGGCGGGTGGTGGCGACCACCAGATTGCCTTCACCGCTGGTCAGCGGGTAGGCAATGTGCCAGAGCGAGCCGTCCTTTTCCTGGTTCTCGACTTCCAGGTCGGAGACGGCCGACTGCAGCACCGGGTCCCAGTTCACCAGGCGCTTGCCGCGGTAGATCAGGCCTTGCTGGTACAGCTTCACAAAGGTCTCGGTCACCACCTTGGACAGCTTGTCGTCCATGGTGAAGTACTCGCGGCTCCAGTCCACGGTGTCGCCCATGCGGCGCATCTGCGTGGTGATGGTGTTGCCGCTCTTTTCCTTCCACTGCCAGACCTTCTCGACAAACTTCTCGCGGCCCAGGTCGTAGCGGCTCACGCCCTGGTCCTGCAGTTGGCGCTCGACCACGATCTGCGTGGCGATGCCCGCGTGGTCCGTGCCCGGCACCCATGCGGTGTTGTAGCCCTTCATGCGGTAGTAGCGCGTGAGGGAGTCCATGATCGTCTGGTTGAAGGCATGGCCCATGTGCAGCGTGCCGGTGACGTTCGGCGGCGGCAGCTGGATGGAGAAATTCCTGTGTCCGGCGACGGACTCCGCATCGGGCTTGCCCGTGCCGCGATAGCCCGCGTTGCCGTAGCCACGCCTTTCCCATTCAGGGCCCCATTGGGCCTCGATGGCGGCGGGTTCAAAGGATTTGGAGAGGCTTTCTAGGCCCGGTTGTGCAATCTTGTTGTCGCTCATGGCAATGCAATGAAAAACGGCATCCCGTGGGATGCCGT
>NZ_JBEBOW010000146.1:0-8672 GCF_040396215.1 Diaphorobacter ruginosibacter
GCTATGGCGTGGACAGCCGGGGCCGGCACACCACCAGCCCGCGCGAGATCCTCGACGGCGGCGCGCTGCTGCCCTTCGGCGGCGAGCATGGCGCGCACAAGGGCTCGGCGCTGTCGATGATGGTGGAGCTGCTGGCGGCGGCGCTCACGGGCGGCAATTTCTCGTTCGAGTTCGACTGGAGCCGGCACCCCGGAGCGCAGACGCCCTGCACGGGCCAGCTCATCATCGCCATCGACCCCACGCTCACGAGCGGTCGCGGCTTCGCGCAGCGCTGCGAAACGCTGGTTGCGGCCATGATGGATGCGGGCCAGAAGCGCCAGCCCGGCTCGCGCCGCCACGAGGCGCGCGCGCACTCCATGGCGTACGGCGTTCCCGTGGAGACGGGACGCTGGCGGGAATTGCTGCAGCTCGCGGGCCTCGACGCCGGTGGTGGTGCTCTCGCGGCGGACACCTCGTCCTGCTGAAAAAGCGCGGCGAGGCTGGTATGCTGGCCCCATGCCAGCCAGCGCCGCAATCACGTCATGAGCAGCCTCGCAAACGCCGCAGCGCCCCGCTCGGAACACGCTCCCCGCGGCGCGCGCCTGGCCGCACGGGCGGCATTGATCATGGCGTGCCTGTTCACGCTGTGTGGCTGCGGCCTGCCGCCGCTGGAGGGCCGCAGCGTCTCGCAGGCGTTGCCCACCCAGGAGGCCGAGCAGACATCGCTGGGCCGCGGCATCGCGCAGGAACTGGCCGAGCATCCGGGCCTGAGCGGCGTGCATCCGCTGCACGACCCGCATGACGCCTTTGCCGCGCGCGTGGGCCTCGCCCGCGTGGCGGAACGCACGCTGGACGTGCAGTACTACATCTGGCGCAACGACATCACCGGCAGCCTGTTGTTCGGAGAACTGCTCGGCGCGGCCCAACGCGGCGTGCGCGTGCGGCTGCTGATCGACGACGTGGGCACGGCGGGCCTGGACCGCGAGCTGGCCGCTCTCGGACAACATCCCCTCATCGAGGTGCGGCTGTTCAACCCATTCATGCTGCGCAAGCCCAAGGTGCTGGGCTACCTCGCCGACCTGCGGCGGGCCAACCGGCGCATGCACAACAAATCATTCACCGCCGACAACCGCACCACCATCATCGGCGGGCGCAATATCGGCGACGAATACTTCGGCGCCACCGAAGGCGTGCTCTTCGCGGATCTGGATGTGATGGCCGTCGGCCCGGTCGTGGCGGATGTCTCCTCTGACTTCGATCGCTACTGGGCCAGCGCCAGCGCCTATCCGGCGCGCGACATCCTCCCCGAGGCGAAGCCGGCCGACCTGCGGGCGCTGGCGGGCAGCACCGAGGCGCTGCTCGCGTCGCCTCGCGCAACCGAGTACGCCGAGAGCATCCGGCAAAGTCCGTTCGTGCGCCAGCTCATGGACCATACGCTGCCCATGCGCTGGGCGCGCATCACCATGGTGAGCGACGACCCGGCCAAGGGCCTCGGCCTTGCGCAACCAAGCGACCTGATCCTCCCCCAATTGGAGCGGGCGCTGGGCCCCATTCACTCGAGCATCGACCTGGTGTCCCCCTATTTCGTGCCACGCGCGGTGGGAGTGCAGGCCTTCGGCAAGTTCGTCGAGGATGGCGTGAAAGTGCGCGTGCTCACCAATTCCTTCGAGGCCACGGACGTGCCCGCGGTCCACGCCGGCTATGGCAAGCGCCGCAAGGCATTGCTGGAGCGTGGCGTCGAGCTCTACGAAATGCGAAGCCTCGTGCCGCCCTATGCGGAAATCGCCGACAAGAAGTTCTTCCAGCAATTCGGCAGTTCCGGCGCCAGCCTGCACGCCAAGACATTCGCCGTCGATGGCGAGCGCCTGTTCGTGGGGTCGTTCAATTTCGATCCGCGCTCCGCGCATCTGAACACCGAGATGGGATTCCTGATCGACAGCCCCGAAATGGCCCGGCAGCTGATGCAGATCTTCGACAACGAGCTGCCACGGATTTCCTATCGCGTGGAACTCGGCGCGAATGGTCAACTGCGCTGGATCGGCGGCGCCAGCGCCGACGCGCCGGTGTATGAGCTGGAGCCCCACACCACCTGGTACAGCCGCGCGCTGGTCACGTTCCTGGGCTGGCTGCCGATCGAGTGGCTGCTATAGCCGCGCGAGAATTCAGATACCTTCCCCAGCCGAGAGATAGCGGGCTTCCTTGCGCTCCTGGCGGATCGCGAACTGCACGCCCGCCTGCCCCACCGCGGCAGCGGCGATCAGCACCACCGCGGACGACAGCGCCGGGTTCGACCCCCAGCCGACCATCAGGGTGAACAGCGCTCCCAGCGCCATCTGCGAGAACCCGTACAGGCCCGCCGCCGAGCCCACGTGGTGCGCATCGACCATCAGCGTCTTGGACAGGGCCGCCGGGCTGGCCGTGCCGGAGCCCATCGCAAAGAAGAGCATCAGCACAACGATGGCCGGCAGGTTGAGCCGCCCCATCAATTCAAGCCCGAGAAAGATGGCGGCGCTTGCGATGCTGATGCCGTTGCCGATCACCAGCAGGCGCTCGACCGGAATGTCGAGCACCAGCCTGCGCGTGAGCGCGTTGCCGATGCCCATGCCGATCATGATGATGCCCAGCGATATGCCGACGTGGCGCACCGGGTGGTGAAGCTGCTCGGTGATCACGAAGGGCGCCGCGGCGATGAATGCGTAGATCGACGTGGTGGCGCACGCGCCGCCGAAGGCATAGCCCAGATACTTGGGTGAGCGCAGGAGCGAGGTGTAGTCGCGCGCCAGTACCGAAACGCTGACCACTCCGCTCGGGCGGCCCGTCTCCGGCACCATGCGCCAGCACAGAAGCAGGGTGATCGCTCCCAGCACGGCGAGGAACGCGAACACCATGCGCCACCCACCCAGCTCCACCATGGTCGAGCCGATCAACGGGGCCAGGCCCGGCCCCACCATCATGATGAGATTGAGCAGCGCCAGAGCGCGCACGGCCTCGTCGGAAGTGGTCGTATCGCGCACCATCGCGCGGCCCAGGGCCAGCCCGGCGCAGCCTCCAAGCGCCTGGAACAGCCGCGCGAGCACCAGCGTCTCCACATTGGGCGCCAGCGCCGCGACGATGCCCGCGCCGAAATACAGCGACAGTCCGGTGATCAGCAGCGGGCGGCGCCCCAGGGCATCCGACAGCGGGCCGTAGAACAGCTGGCCAAACGCCAGCCCCAGGATATAGATGCCGATCGTGGCCTGCACCGCCGCGCTGCTCGCGTTCAAGGAACGCGCGGCGTCAGGAAGCGCGGGCACGAACATGTGCATGGCGAGCGTTCCGCTCAGCGTGATCATCACCAGCAGCCACAGCGGCGCGCGTTGGACGGCGCGCGCCTGCCCCGCATCCGCGCTCATGCCAACGCTCCGGCGGCGTCCGGCTGCTCCATCTGGAGCAGCCGCTCGCCAAGGAGGCTCATCACCTCGAAGGCCTTTAGCAGGTCTTCCTCCGGGATGTCCTGGAACAGCGCGCCGCGTTCCTGCTGCAGCAATTGCTTCACCTGGCGCAGCGTGTCCTCGCCCTTGGGAGTGATGTCGATGGTCTTGGCGCGGCGATCCGCATGCCCGGCCCGCTCGATCAACCCCGCTGCCTCCAGCCCGTCGAGCAGGCGCACGACGGACGAGCTGTCCAGCCCCAGGGAAGCCGCCAGATCCTTCTGGCGCATCGGCCCGGTCGCCCGCTCCAGGCGTGTCAATGGCAGCCAGGTCGCCTCGGTCAGGCCGACCGGCCTCAGCCGGCGATCCACCACGCGGCGCCATTGCCGGTTGAGCTGCCCCATCAGGAACATCATGTTCTGGCGGGCCTGAAGCAGAGGAGGTGTTTCGGAGAGCGGCATGTTCAATTGACTGCACTTGCAAATTAGTGACATGCCAATTATTTCAAATGATTAATGGTTTTCCCTTGGGCGATTCCAAAAACCCCGAGAGGCCCGTGGTTGCACGAGGCCGCAACGAAAAAAGGGCGTGCCCCTCTCTTCGGACACACCCTCGGAATACGTTCGCTTTCCTGGCGGATCAGCCGTCGATGGCGCTCGCGGAGCCGGCCTGCCTGCGCAGCTCGAACTTCTGGATCTTGCCGGTACTGGTCTTGGGCAGTTCACCGAACACCACGGCGCGTGGAACCTTGTAGCCGGCGAGATGCTTCTTGCAATGCGCCACGATGTCTTCCGCCGTGGCCTGCGCGCCGGCCTTCAGCTCGATGAAGGCGCAGGGCGTCTCGCCCCACTTCGGGTCGGGCTTGGCGACCACGGCCGCTGCCAGCACGTCGGGGTGGCGGTACAGCACGTCCTCGACCTCGATGGAGGAGATGTTCTCGCCGCCCGAGATGATGATGTCCTTGCTGCGATCCTTGATCTTGATATAGCCGTCCGGGTACTGCACCGCCAGATCGCCCGAGTGGAACCAGCCGCCACGGAAAGCCTCGTCGGTGGCCTTGGGATTCTTCAGATAGCCCTTCATGGCGATATTGCCCTGGAACATGATCTCGCCCATGGTCTCGCCATCATGGGGCACCGGCTCCATCGTCTCGGGGTCGAGCACGGCCGCCGAACGCTGCAGGTGATAGCGCACACCCTGGCGTGCGTTCAGGCGCGCGCGCTCGCCGATTTCGAGGTCGTCCCATTCCCCATGCTTGGCGCAGACGGTTGCCGGGCCATAGGTTTCCGTCAAGCCATAGACATGCGTGATGTCGAAACCCATGGCCTCCATGCCTTCGATCATCGAAGCCGGCGGAGCCGCGCCGGCGACCATCGCTTTCACGCCGGCGGGCACGCCCTCCTTCATGGCTGCTGGCGCGTTCACCAGCAGGCTCTGCACGATGGGAGCGCCGCAGTAATGCGTGACGCCGTCGCGGCGGATGGCGTCGAAGATGGCCTGCGCCTCCACGCGGCGCAGGCAGACGTTGACGCCCGCGCGGGCAGCCACGGTCCATGGAAAGCACCAGCCGTTGCAGTGGAACATGGGCAGCGTCCACAGATACACCGCGTGCTTTGGCATGTCCCATTCGAGCACGTTGCTGATCGCATTGATGGCCGCGCCGCGGTGGTGATAGACCACGCCCTTGGGATTGCCCGTGGTGCCGCTGGTGTAGTTCAGGGCGATGGCGTCCCACTCGTCGGCGGGCAGCGCCCAGGCGAACCCGGCATCGCCCGCGGCGACGAAGTCGTCGTAGGTCTGCGAGCCCACGCGCTGCGCGGCCGGGCCGTAGGTGTCGTCGATCACGTCGATGACGAGGAGCGGCCTGTCCAGCTTGCGCAGCGGCAGCGCCCTGGCCACGATGGGCGCGAACTCCGGATCGACGATCAGCACCTTGGCTTCGCCATGATCGAGCATGAACGCGATGGTCTCGGGATCGAGGCGGGTATTGAGCGTATTGAGCACGGCGCCCGACATCGGCACGCCGAAATGCGCCTCCACCATCGGGGGCGTGTTGGGCAGCATCACCGCCACCGTATCGTTCTTGCCCACGCCCGCCCGCGCCAGGCTGCTCGCCAGCTGCCGGCAGCGCGCGTAAGTCTCGCTCCAGGTGCGGCGCAGATCGCCGTAGACGATCGCCGGGCGGGCCGGATAGACCTCGGCGGTGCGTTCGATGAAGGACAGAGGGGTCAGCGGCGCATGGTTGGCGTCGTTCTTGTCAAGATGCTGTTCGAAAATGCCGGGGGTCACACTAGCTCCTTGGTTTTCAATGCGATCCGGCGGTCGGCGGCTGGATCGGCGCAAGCGGAAGATTACAGCAGGCGCGGCTGACGCGAAGCTGAGATCGTCAACACGTTCCGGGAGGAAACCATGAGAGGCGCGAACGGCGCCCGCCCCGATCGGCCATGAAATTCCGATGGGAACGCCCGGCTTGGGCGAAAATACCCTGGTGTCCATCCCTCAGAACTTCATCCAGGATCTCCTCTCGCGCACCGACGTCGTGGACGTCGTGGGCCACTACGTGCAGCTCAAGAAAGCGGGCGCGAACTACATGGGGCTGTGTCCGTTTCACGGAGAGAAGTCGCCGTCTTTCAGCGTCAGCCCGTCCAAGCAGTTCTATCACTGCTTCGGCTGCGGCAAGAACGGCAATGCGATCGGTTTCCTGATGGACCACGCAGGCCTGGGCTTTCGCGAGGCGGTGCAGGACCTGGCGCAGAAAGCCGGCATGCAGGTGCCGGACGACGACAACACATCGCCCCAGGACCGTGAACGGGCCGCCGCGCAGCGCAAGAAGCAGGCCACGCTCAACGACGTGCTCGAAAAGGCCGGTGAATCCTGGCGCAGGCATCTGCGCGAATCGCCGCGCGCCATCGGATATTTCAAGGGACGCGGCGTCTCGGGCGCTATCGCCAAGAAGTACGGCCTGGGCTACGCGCCCGAGGGCTGGCGCAATCTGGCGAGCGTCTTTCCCAGCTATGAGGACCCGCTGCTCGAGGAAAGCGGCCTCGTGATCGTCAGCGACGAGGACGGCAAGCGCTATGACCGGTTCCGCGATCGCGTGATGTTCCCCATCCGCAACGTCAAGGGCGAATGCATCGGATTCGGCGGGCGGGTCCTCGGCGACGACAAGCCCAAGTACCTGAACTCCCCGGAGACGGAAGTCTTCCACAAGGGCCGCGAGCTGTATGGCCTGTTCGAGGCCCGCAATGCCATCCGCGACGCGGGCTACGTGCTGGTCACCGAGGGCTATATGGACGTGGTGGCGCTGGCGCAACTGGGTTTTCCGAACGCCGTCGCCACGCTGGGAACGGCCTGCACGCCCGATCATGTGCACAAACTGTTCCGCTTCACCGATACGGTCGTCTTCAGCTTCGATGGCGACGCCGCGGGCCGCCGCGCCGCGCGCAAGGCGCTCGATGGCGCGCTGGCCTATGCCTCCGACACGCGCAGCGTGAAGTTCCTGTTCCTGCCCAGCGATCATGACCCCGACAGCTTCGTGCGCGAATACGGCCCGGATGCATTCGCGCGCCACGTGGGCGATGCCACGCCGCTCAGCCGCTTTCTCGTGGAGGCCGCCAGCGAAGCCTGCGACCTGGGCACCGCGGAGGGCCGCGCGCACATGCTGGCCAACGCGCGCCCGCTGTGGAGCAGCCTGCCCGATGGCGCGCTCAAGCGGCAACTGCTCGGTGAATTGGGGGAACTCGGACAGCTCTCCGCCGCCGACCTGGGCCAGCTATGGTCCGAACAGGCCCCGCAACCGGGACAGCGCGGCGCCGGTGCGCCGGGCAGCGGCGGCTTCCCATCCGAGCGGGGCGGCCCGTTCGATGACGGCATGCCCTGGGAGATGGGCGATCCCGCGCCATGGGAGCGCGATGGCGACTCTTTCGCGCCAGGCCAGGGCGGCTTCGGCCCGCACGGGCGCAGGGAATTCCGCAAGGCCGGGAGCGGCGCCTGGAAGAAGCGCTGGGGACGCGACGCCTACGTCCCGCCCCAGCCGCCCCTGCCGCGCGACGCGGTCGCCCGGCGAGAAGACCATGCGCTGCGCCTGGTTCTCTCGCACATGGAGTTTCTGGAAGAGCTGACGCACGAAGACCACGCCATTCTCTGCGACCTGCCCGCGCCGCATGGCCCGGTCTTCCTGTGGCTGGAAAGCCAGTGGCACGAACTGGGCCCGCAATCGTGGGCCGTGCTTCAGCAATCGCTTGCAGGCCACGAGCACGAGGCGCTGGCGCGCAGGCTCATGACGGGCTCTCATGCCCAGACCGAGGGCGACATGCACGAGCTTCGGGGCGAGCTGCGCGGTATTCTCGACCGGCTGCTCATCGACAGCCTCAGGCGTCAGGAAAACGAACTCATCAAGCTCGCCAGCCAGGATCCGAACGCGCTGCAAAAATACAAAGAATTACAAAATCGACGAAAGACTCTGGAAAACCCCAAGCTGTCAAGCCCTTGAATTGCCTGTAAAAGGTATAATTTAGGACTTGTCGGCAAGAGCGACAGCAGCACCTCCGGATCAGGCGCCCGTGACAAACACGCACAACAGCCTACCCCACCGCAAGGACTGCACACCAAATGTTCGCCCAGACATCTTGCCAGCGGGGATCGCGCTGATCCTCCATTGCGAAGGCAACGGCCTTTGTCAAGCTTGCTTACCCGCGCCGGGATAGTTGGCGCTTGCGTTTTCTTTGTGTGTTCGTTTTTGTACTGAGGTTGTCTACATGCCCGTTCAAAAGTCCGCGAAGCCGGCCAAGACTGCTCAAGGCACTGCTGTGAAGACCGTTTCCAAAGCTGCTGTGAAATCCGCCCCCAAGGCCGCCAGGACTGCCCCCGCCGCAAAGGCGGCGGCCAGGCCGGCCAAGGCGGCAAAGAAAGATGAAACCAAGATCGTGCCAGCCAAGAAATCTGCCGCTTCCGCAGAAGCCACCGAAGAATTGAAGAAGAAGCCCGCCCGCGCCAAGGCCGCTGCCGACGACGCCGCCAGCGATACGCCAAAGAAGCGCCCGGGCCGCCCGGCCAAGGCCGCCGCCGCTGAAAGCAAGGCCCCCGCCAAGCGCGGCCGCAAGGCCAAGGGCAAGGACGACGAGGCAATGGACGACGATGCCGACCTGTCGGACATCGAATCCGATCTCGAGGGCGAACCCGAAGCGGAGGTTGTGGAGCAAGCCGCGACGACCGAGAAGGTCAAGCCGCTGCGCATGAAGATCAGCAAGGCCAAGGAACGCGCCTTGATGAAGGAATTCGGCC
>NZ_JBEBOW010000147.1:0-8490 GCF_040396215.1 Diaphorobacter ruginosibacter
GAGAGCGATGCAGGCAATGGCCTGGATGAAGGTGCGGGCAGGATGTGTCATGGCTCGGATGCTCAATACACGTCGTGCTGTGTGTTGTTGACGTTGAAGTGGCCGGTCGGGGTGATCAGGCGCGGGTCCTTGATCACGGCCTTCAGCTTGAGCGTCTTGTCGTCAACCACCACGATGGCGCTTTGCTTGTCCTTGGCGGACCAGACAGCGAACCACACTTCGTCGCCAGCCTTGTTGTACTCGGGCTGCACCACGCGCTTGGCGCCGTCGTCCGTCAGGCCGGCCCACTCCGCGATGGGCAGAACGGTATAGCCTTTGTCCAGGTTATTGATGTCGTAGACGGCGACAGACTGGGCGAACTTGGCGTCCGGATTGAGCGGAGTATCCGAATACAGGTGATTGGACTTCGGATGGCTCTTGATGAACAGCGCGCCGCCGCCCTGGCCCTTGAGCTTGGCGACTTCCTTGAAGGCATATTCCTTGTGCTTGACAGGATCGGTGCCGATCAGCGAGATGGTCTCATCGCCCAGGTGGCCGGTTGCCCAGACGGGACCATACTTCGGATGGATGAAGTTGGCGCCGCGGCCCGGATGGGGGATCTTGCCCACGTCGATCAGGCCCGCCAGCTTGCCTTCCTTGGCGTCGATGGCCGCGACCTTGTTGCTGTTGTTGGCTGCCACCATGAAGTAGCGCTTGGAGGCATCCCAGCCGCCGTCATGCAGAAAGCGGGCAGAGCCGATCTCGGTAGTCTTGAGCTCGTTGATGTTGCTGTAGTCCACCAGCAGGGTCTTGCCGGTTTCCTTCACGTTGACGAGGAACTCCGGCTTGAAGTGCGAGGCCACGATGGCGGCCACGCGCGGCTCGGGGTGGTATTCCTGCGTGTCAACGGTCATGCCGCGTGTTGCGACGATCTTCAGCGGCTCGAGCGTGTCGCCGTCCATGATCACGAACTGCGGGGGCCAGTAGCTTCCGGCAACGGCGTATTTGTCTTCGTAGCCCTTGAACTTGGACGTATCCACCGAGCGGGCTTCCAGACCGACGCGGATTTCCGCGACGTTGTCGGGCTTGGCCATCCACAGGTCGATCATGTTGATCTTGGCGTCGCGGCCGATCACGAACAGATAGCGGCCGGAGGCGGACATGCGCGAGATGTGCACCGCATAGCCGGTCTTGACGATGTTGATGATCTGCTTGGTGTCGCCGTCGATCAGCGCCACTTCGCCGGTGTCACGCAAGGTGGTGGAGAAGATGTTGGAGATGTTGTAGTTGTTCTCCTTCTTCTTTGGGCGGTCCTTTGGATCGACGAGGATCTTCCAGGTGGACTTCATGTCCGCCATGCTGTATTCGGGCGGTGTGGGGGGATCCTGCTGGATGTAGCGGGCCATCAGATCCACTTCCTTCTCCGTCATCTCGCCGGAGGTCTGCCAGTTGGGCATGCCCGCAGGGGAGCCATAGGCGATGAAGACCTTCAGGTACTCCGTGCCCTTTTCCAGTGTGATGTCCGGGGTGAGCGGCTTGCCGGTCGCCCCTTTCCTCAACACGCCGTGGCAGCCGGCGCAGCGCTCGAAATAGATCTTGCGACCCAGATCGAACTCGGCCTGCGTCATCGGCGGCGCCTTGGAGTTGGAGGTGTTCTGGTGCATCGGCTCATTCGCCAGCGGCGAGGTGCCGAGGTGATGATTGAGCTGTGTTTGCGTGACGTCCTTCCCGTCCTGCGCCATCGAGCTAACTGAAACCATCGCCGCTGCCGCGAGCGCGATCAGTCTTGCGATTCTTCTTGCTGTCATTGTGCGGTCCTCTGCATCACGGATCAGCGCATGTTTGTAGCCCCGGCAGATGCCGGAGCTCATCTCGCGAGGTCGCTGTCCATTCCCTCTTTTTTGCGAGTGATTCATCGTCGCAGTGGAGCCGCATGACTGTCCTTGACTTGGTTTAAGGACGAAAGATCGCGGTGATTCGAACATGCGTCCATAAACTCAAAGCGAGAACGAGAGGTCCGTGATGAACATGGTGGAAGAAGCAGTCCGGAGCATTCGCATGCCGCGTGGTGAGGGCGCAGAAGGCGAAACCGCGCAGTACTCGCAACCCGGCAAGGTCACGCTCGTCGGCGCAGGCCCGGGCGATCCAGAGCTGCTCACGCTGCGCGCGGTGAAGGCGCTGCGCGGCGCGCGGCTCGTGCTCTACGATCATCTGGTGAGCAAGGACGTGCTGCGGTACGTTGCAGAGGATGCAGACCTCATCTACGTGGGCAAGCAGGCCGGGCATCACACCATTCCTCAAGAGGAAATCATCGAATTGATGGTGAGGCTGGCCTCGGATGGCCGCAGCATGGTGCGGCTGAAAGGGGGCGATTGCTTCATCTTCGGGCGTGGCGGAGAAGAGGCGCAGGGGCTCGAGCGCGCAGGCATCCCCTTCGAGATCGTGCCGGGAATATCGGCGGCGCAGGGGGCGGGCGCCTATGCCGGCATTCCCCTGACGCACCGTGACCATGCGGCCACGCTGGTGTATGCCACCGGGCACCTGCGCGGCGCCAACGATGCCGATCTGGACTGGGCCATGCTCGCGCGGCCCCGGCAGACCGTGGTGTTCTACATGGGCATCGGCAACCTGCCCGTCATCTGCGGCGAGCTTCAGCGCCACGGCATGCGCGCGGACATGCCCGCCGCATTGGTGGAGCATGCGACCCTGCCCGGGCAGCGCTGCATCTGTGGAACGCTGCAGACTCTTCCACAGCTCGCGCTGGATCATCACGTGAAGCCGCCGGCGCTCATCATCGTGGGAGAGGTGGTCAGCCTGCATGAGACCCTCTCGCGCGGGATGGCGACACCGGCATCTCTGCTGGAGGGCTGATCGCCGCAGGGGCGACGGGAATCAGGCATCATTGGAGCCTTATTCTGCGAAGCCCAATGCAACAAGACATTCTCATCAACTGGTCCCCACAGGAAACCCGCGTGGCTGTGGTGGAACACGGAGCGGTTCAGGAACTGCACGTCGAGCGAACACTGGAACGTGGGCTCGTTGGAAACATCTATCTGGGCAAAGTCTCGCGTGTCCTGCCCGGCATGCAATCCGCTTTCATCGACATTGGTCTGGAACGCGCGGCGTTTCTGCATGTAGCCGACGTATGGCAGCGCCACGAAGGTGGCGAGCCTCCCATGGCGGTGCGGGGCAAGGCGGAGCCGCTGGTGCCCATCGAGAAGCAGGTGTTCGAGGGCCAGGCGCTCATGGTGCAGGTCATCAAGGATCCCATCGGCACCAAGGGCGCACGCCTGTCCACGCAGATCAGCATCGCCGGACGCCTGCTGGTTTTTCTGCCGCAGGATGACCATGTGGGTGTTTCGCAGAAGATCCCGCTCAACGAGCGGGAGCTGCTGCGCAACCGTCTGCAGGAGCTGGTGGGTGACAAATCAACCGGAGGGGGCGGCGGATTCATTCTGCGAACCAACGGCGAAGACGCGACCGATGAGGAGCTCAGCGAGGACATTGCCTATCTTCGCAAGACCTGGGCCGGTATCCGGGATGCGGCGCAGCGCAAGGCACCGAGATCGCTGCTGTACCAGGATCTGAATCTGCTGCAGCGGGTTCTGCGCGATCTGGTGAGCGAACATACACAATCCATCCGCATCGACTCCAATGAGCAGTTTGCGGTGATGCAGTCGTTCGGCAAGGAGTTCATGCCGGCTGCAGCGGCCAAACTGCAGCTCTACAAGATGGAGCGGCCAATTTTCGATTTGTACTCGATCGATGAGGATGTCGCCCGCGCGCTGGGCAAGCGCGTGGATCTCAAATCGGGTGGCTATCTCATAGTCGATCAGACCGAAGCGCTCACCACCATCGACGTCAATACCGGCGGCTATGTGGGTGCGCGCAATTTCGATGACACCATCTTCAAGACCAACCTGGAGGCGGCGGGCGCGATTGCCCGCCAGCTTCGATTGCGCAATCTCGGCGGGATCGTGATCGTCGATTTCATCGACATGGTGCGTGAGGATCACCAGAGTGCGGTGCTGGGAGAATTCCGCAAGCAACTCGCCCGCGACCGCGTGAAGACCATGGTGGGCGGTTTCTCGCAACTGGGCCTTGTCGAGATGACCCGCAAGCGCACGCGCGAATCGCTGGCCCATCTGTTGTGCGAACCGTGCCCGACCTGCCTGGGCGTGGGGCAGGTGAAGACTTCACGCACCATTTGCTATGAAATTCTCCGGGAGTTGCTGCGGGAAGCCAGGCAGTTCAATCCGCGTGAGTTCAAGGTGATTGCCTCACCCAAGGTGGTGGAATTGTTTCTGGATGAAGAAAGCCAGCACCTGGCTGGATTGTCGGACTTCATCGGCAAGCCGATTTCCCTGCATGCAGAGTCGTACATGGGGCAGGAGCAGTACGACATCGTCTTGATTTGACGACTCATGGGGAGCCACTCTGTTTTGGTTGCTATGTATAAGTGATTGTTTTGTAAGGAATTTTCGGCAGGGCTGTCTTTTGGTGTCGCGGAGTGCCACCCTGTTCCAACAAAATTGGATGACCTGATGGGTGGCCAGCCGGACGATCCGGCCAAGCCCGTCGGCACCAGGAGAACGAACATGGCAAGCAAAGGCAGGCTGCTACCGGTTTGGCTCGCTCAGCGTGCGCGAAGTCGAGTCCAGCGACATCGTGGCATTGATCGACGACAGCAAGCTCATCTGGGGTGAGTCGAGCCTCCTGCACATCACGGCCAAGTGCCTGCTCACCCATGCCTGCAGCAAGCGCCTCGTCAATGCCAACCCCTGCGTTGGCATCATGGCAGTGCTTTGCTGGGCTCCAGGGCATCTACGACCAGCACACTTATTACCCGGAGCGCCTGCAGGCGCTGTCGATCTGGCGTCTGATATGTCGCGTAGGCGAGAGTGTTGAAACGTCTGTCAGTGGTGACCACGCGGAGAAAATTTCCGGATGCCTCAACTCACATCTTTCGATACCACTGATGCTGCCTGCATCGTGGCCTCTGGCGGCTCTTTGACCGGCTTCATGCGCATGCTGCAAGTCCTGGCCTTGGTACCCGTTTCCAAATCGACGCTGTGACGCCATGTCACAGCCGGAATCTTCCCCGCGCCGATCACGCGTACAGATCGGTATGGGCGCATGTGCCCCAATCTGCGCAACTGCCCGGCACCTCAGCCCGGCCTGTCCGGCAACGGCCTTCGTAAGCTCCGCAGGGCCGCGATATCTCGGTTCCAGCTTGTGACTCACGAGGGAAGTTATCGGTTTATTTCGGAATGGCGAAATAATGGATGCTTCCTCATAGATTCTCCAATAGTTCCGTGATTCCGGAATATGTTCGACAAATCCTTGGTTGTCAGTTATAGTTACGTTATTTCAGAACTATGATTGAGCATGGCACGGCGTCTTCCCTCCATACATCCCTCCAGCAATCCTCGGGTTGAAAGCCTCGAAGGGCTGGGGGCGCTCGTACGCAACGCGCGGGCACAGGCCCGCATGCGCATCGACGACGCCGCCGCATTCTGCGGCGTCTCGGCCGATTTGCTGTCGCGCCTGGAGAATGGGAAGTCAATTACCACCGACCGCCTGTTCAAGGTTCTGGAGGGACTTGGGCTGGAGGTTTTGGTCGTTTCCAGGGAACAGGCGCTGAAGCTCAAGGACGTGGCGCAGCAGGAGTCCGAATGAGTAGTGCATTCCCTGCCCACGGCCTGGATCTCGCGCTGGACGTGTTCTTTCATGAAGACCCTGTCGGGCGGCTCGCGTTCGATCCAGAGTTGGATCAATTCAGCTTCGCGTACAGCGCACCTTGGCGCCAGCGTGCATACCGATTCCAGCTGTCGCCGCATCTTCCTCTCGACGGCGAAGTATCCGCCGTGGCCGTGCGGCGCTTCATCGACAACCTGCTGCCCGAAGGGCGGGCGCTGGACGTGGTTTCCAGTTTCACCCATGTCCAGAAGAGCAATATCTTTGGCCTGATCCGGGTGATGGGCCGCGAGACGGCGGGTGCCCTGAGCTTCCTGCCCGCAGGGCAACTGCCGCAGGCGCAAGAGGCGCAGCGGCGCCCCGTGGCGCTTGCCGAGCTGCAGCAGCGCATCGATGACCGCAACAGGATTCCGTTCGCGATATGGGACGACAAGGTGCGCATGTCGGTGGCGGGCTACCAGGACAAGCTGCTGGTGCTGCGCGAAGACGATGCCTTGTTCCTGGCGGATGGCTCGCTCTCGTCGACGCACATCCTCAAGCCCGAGCCGTTGAACGACAAGCTGCCCTGCATGGTGGCCAATGAGCATTTCTGCATGCGGCTCGTCAACCGGCTCGGGCAACGGCGCTTGAAGGAGAACTGGGCGGCCGAGGTGGAGATCCTGCGCGTGCCCGCGCCGGTCCTGTGCGTCGAACGCTTCGACCGGGTGCGTGACGACGGGAATGTGCGCAGACTGCACGTCATTGACGGCTGCCAGGCGCTGAATCTTCCCGTGTCGCACAAGTACGAGCGTCCGCTGGGCAATGCAGAAGACGTGCGGCATATCCGCGACGGCGCCAGCTTCAAGGCTTTGTCCACGCTGCGGCCACATCTGTCAAATGCAGCCGTCGGCATCCGGCAGATGGCCCTCTGGGCGATCACCACGCTGCTGCTGGGCAACAGCGATGCGCATGGCAAGAACATCTCCTTTTTCGGGCGGGGTGATGCCTTGGCGGTGGCGCCGTTCTACGATCTGGTCAGCGTGGCCGTGTACGACGCCCGCCACATCGACCAGGAACTGGCGATGGCCTTCGGCGACGAGTTCGCGTTGCCGGCTGTGAAGTCGTTCGCGCTGGCCGACTTTTGCGAGCGACTGGGATTCCCCCGGCGCACGTTCGCACGCGAACTGAAACAGCTCTGCGAATGGGCGCGGGAGGAAGCGAGGGCGCAGGCCCTGGACCCCGTGTACGTGCAGGATGAGCGGCCCTTTGTTTGTGCCCTGGCGAACTACGTGGTGGCCAGGGCGGATTTCCTGTTGGGGCAGATGGCGGAGATTCCCAGGTTCAGCGGCGATCTTTTCTGAAGGCCGGGCCGGAACGGAAGCCTTGTGGTCGCGCGGCCAACTGTTGGGCTCTTTATCTTGACTCAAGGTGGTCATTTTGTTTTTGCACCGGTGGCCATTTTGACCTCATGAGTGCAGAGCATTGCGAATCTACCGAATTGACTCTGGTCAATGTCCTTCATTGTGCGCCGTGTAAAAACAAGGATTGCAAATCCCCGCGAATACTGCAATAGTTTTTGGATGTGGCAGCAAGGTCGGCCATAAGAAAACCAATGGAGGGGATTCCAATGAAACAGCTCAAAGCACGGGCGCGTCTTCGCTCCGGCGCTATTCTCATGGCAGCGCTATTCGCTGCATCCAGTGCGGTGGCATTTCAGGTGCTGCCCAAGGTCAGCGATGTGGACCGCAAGATCTCGACGCTGGGGCGAAATCCTGTGTTGGACTACCTGGGGCACTGGTTTGTCGGGTCGGCCATCCCCATCATGAAATCGCCGGTGCATGAGTCCATCACGCTGGCAGCCATCGGTTGCGGTGCTGGCAGAGGGTCGGAGTACGACTGCGTCACCATCAATGCGGTCCAGGAGCACCGCATTCTCTTGTACGGAGTTCGTTGGCCCGATGACCCACCGTTTCTGCTCAACGCCAAGTCGCCACCCCGTATCAAAGGGTGCGATGTCGGCGTCACTCTGAGATCCACATCGCAACCCCTGTGTTGGTGGGGGCTGTTCAAGGATGCCGGAGCACAAGCCAAGACAAAGTCTCACCTCAAGGCACCAGCCTTTGGACCTGGGGACTACATGCTGTACCGGTCGCACTACGGTGACCTCCAGTTCATGCATGCGATGGGCGCCTACGATGGCGAGACTGCAGGTGAGACGGTAGACCGCATGAAGATGTGGGCCGAGTTCCTGTGGGGTGTGGCCTCTGGAACAACGCCGACAGGCATCTTCATCCGGGATCTGGGTCACAGTAACCTGGCAAGCTACTTCCCGGGTGACATCACGGCAATGAACCTGTTTGCCACCGGGATCGTCGAAGTGCGCAAGGACTTGGACAAGGTGGCCATGGGTGCCTTGCTGCACATGGTGCAGGACAGCTTTTCGCAGGCCCATACAGAGCGCGGGCAGGAGAGCGGTGCCCAGTGTGGCACTACCGGGTTTGACAAGCCCGGCCAGATTCAGCGGTTTCGCAGCTACGCGAAGCAGTCGAGCACGTTACATGATGAGGCGGACACGCCAAGTGCACTGGGACTTCACACCACACAGATCAGTCCCAGCGCGGTGGATGTGAGCCGTGCATTCCTAACGTTTTGGAACGAAAAGAAGAGCTGGGCGGAAGCCGGCGCCTTCTTCGACTGCGTGTTCGAGCCCAAGGATCGCAAGATCGAGGCGGACGCTGGGCCCTATGTCGCTGTGCCGCGAACCACAGCATCCACGGATCTGAGTCCGCAATAGGCCATAACAGAGGGCTTGGCGCCATTTTGCTGACTGCGCCA
>NZ_JBEBOW010000148.1:0-8484 GCF_040396215.1 Diaphorobacter ruginosibacter
GCCAGCCGCACCATTTTCTCCCGCAGGCCCACGAATATTGCCCGTCGGCGAACCCCAGTCTCCATTCGACTTGAGGTAGGTATCGCCATTGCTGACATCGACGAAACTGTCGCCATCGCTGCCCTGGGCGGGATCCGGAGCAGCCGCGCCACTCAAGATGCCTGCCCCGGTGGCACCGGTAGCGCCTGTTGCTCCCGTTACACCAACCAAGCCCGCTGCACCATCCGCTCCGGTTGCTCCAGTCGCACCCGTCACGCCTTGTATCCCCTGGATCCCCTGAGCCCCGGGAGCGCCTGCCGCACCCGATTCGCCTTGCGGGCCGGCAGGTCCCGCTGGCCCGGTGGCGCCCGTGGGTCCGGCAAGGCCGGCATCCGTGCTCAGTACGCCGCTGCCATCCGCCTTCACATATCCGGAGACGAGTCCGGGAATGGTGACCGTGCCGTCATTGGCAAAACCGGTGATGGTGCTGCCGCCTGGAGACTTGATCGCCACGCCGTTGGTGCCGGAGATGGCCACCTGGGCCTGTGCGGAATAGCAGGCGGTCAGCGAGAGCAGCGCTGCCAGCAAGGGGCTGACGGACTTGGCGCGGGAGGTCAAAGTATGCTTTTTCATGACAAGTTCTTCCTGTCTAATCGAATAACTGAATGAATCTGAACGGTGTGCAAGCAGATCGCTCGCGGCGGCTTCAACCGGATTTGCGCCGGGATTTTCCCGGCCAGCGGCGTGCCAGGCCGGCGGCGGCCAGCATCAGGCCCGCCAGCACGGCCAGGCCCGCGGGTCCGGTCGCGGGTACCGCGGCAACCGATCCCGCCTCCGGCTTGGCGGGACCGGCGACAAACCAGTTGTTCGCCGCGCCGCCGGAAATCACGTTGTTGGCGCTGGGCGCCAGATGCTGGCCATGCGATGCGTCCACGCCACTGACGCCGACATTCGCAATGGACTGCGTGCCGCCGCTTTGCAGCGTGAGGTACGCGGTGCCACCGGTTCCACGCAGCGTGACGCCATTGAGGGTCAGTTGACCCGTCACCGTCTCTTCGCTGCCCGCGGCGAAATCGAGTTCATGGCCGGCGACCGTTGCGCTCAGATTACCGAAGGTGGTATCGCCAGAGAATGTCGTGCTGGTGTTGGCGCAGGTATTCGCTACGGTGACCGTGCTGCCGGCCCCGTTGAATGTGCCGCTGTTCTGCCAGCTCTTGGTGACCTCGATGGTGGACCCGCCAGCGCTGAGTTGCCCGCCGGAGCCGATGATGACGTTGCCGACCCTGGTGAAAACGGCGCCGGCTGCATCCAGCGTCCCATTGACGACCAGGTCGTCGCAATCCAGATCGAGCGGAGTGCCCCAAGTGGCAGTGTCCCCGGCATTCACGGTAAGCCCGGCCGCGTGGACGCAGGCCATATTGGCCAGGCCGGCCAGGCAGACGGCAGTGCTCACAGCCAGCCGCGGCCATCGCGATCTGGATGCATTCCCCTCTCTGCTCGGTCGATGAAAGATGGAAGTCTCTTTGGGCATCGTTGGTTTTTCTGTAAGTGGAAAGAATCCTGGCTTTTGCGCCTGGGCGGAACAAACGTTCCGCATGGGCACAACGAGGCGCAAGACCCCGCCAGCTCACCAACTCGCACCGAACGGGGCTTGCATCCCATGTCGTTTTGCTCTCCAGAAATCGGCCCGGTTCGGATCGTCTCGGTTACTCCAGATTCAGTGGAGAAGGCTTCAGCAAATGTTAAAAATAGAAAACCAAATGCGCCCCATCCGTTTGGATAGGGAAAAACACATTTGGTACTTTTTTTAACACTTCGGCACGCTGTTCAAAAAACCGGCGGCGGCTTCATATGCTCCGCCGGGATTCTCAGACTCACAGCCAGGCCGCCGCCCTCGGGCAGGCTGGCATCCATGTTTCCGCCATGCAGGCGCACGATGGAGCGGGCGAGATAAAGCCCCAGCCCGGTTCCCTCGATGGCGCGCGATTGGCCGCTGCGGTAGAAGCGCTCGAAGATGTATGGCAGCTCCGCCTCGGCAACACCTTCGCCCCAGTCGCGCACGGTACAGACGATGGTTCCGTATCCCGATCGCGACAGCGTCACCGCGATGGCGGTTCCGGGATGCGTGTATTTGCAGGCGTTCGAAAGCATGTTCTGCAAAACGTGTTCGAGCAGTACCGCATCTCCCAGGCAGGAATAGGCGTCGGCCTCGCCGGAGGTCTCCAGGAGCAGGGGACGATCCTGCAGCAGATGGGCATTGGCCCCCACCACCTGGCCGATCAGCACGGACAGGTTCACGCGCTGGGACTGCATCTGGATTGCGCCGCTGTCCAGGCGCACACTGGTGAGCACGCTGTCGATGAGCTTGTTCAGATGCTCGATCGTGCTGCGCGTGAGGTTCATCTTCTCTACCACCTGCTGAGAATCCGCGAAGCCGGAGTTGGCCTCGTCGCGCGCATTGCGCATGAGGCGCTGCGCCGTGGAGTCGATCACGGCAAGCGGCGTGCGGAACTGGTGCGAGACCAGCGAGACAAAGTTGCGGTAGGTCTCCGTTGCCTGTTGGGCTTCATGCAGCTCATGCACGGTTTGCTGCAGCGCATCGCGCTGCTCGGCGATCACACGCAACTGCCTGCGCTGGTATGACTGCGATTGCAGCAACTGCCATACCAGCAGCCCCCCGGTGAGGATCACCACGGAAAATGCCATGAAAGCCACGTGGATCAGCCGCGCGAACCTGTCGAACTGCTGGCTGCGCTCCTCGCGCTCGGTCACCATGACCGCATTGGCGGCGGCCGCGAGCACGCCTATCAGCTCCGCCAGGTTATCGTGGACCGGGGAGTTGCGCGGCAGATCACCGATGGATCCGGTATCCGCCGCCCTGAACCGGTCGACAGCGGACATCACCGCCCCGTCTTGCCCGAAATGCGCCAGCAATCGCTGTTGCGGACCATCATCGAGCAGGCTGAGCCGGCTGAAAAACACATCCTCCTGCAAAACAAGCGCCTCGCGCCCGATCATGCCCTGGCGGAACTGCTCGTCCATCAGTTGCAGTTTCGAGCCATGGGTCTGCGCCTGGGTAAGCGCCCAGAGCGTGTTCTCTCCTTCATGATTGCGCAGCTGTCCGTTGAGCACCACCAATTGCCATGCAACGGCCACGCTGAAGACAAAAAACAGCGTGATGATGCCCAACGGCAACGCGTGACGGCGCCAGCCCGGACGCTCGAGCGTCAATCGCGCGGCCACAGATGCATCTTCATGCTCCATGGACCGCCGCTCAAACCTTCTGCGGCGTCGGCAGCATGATGTCGTTCCATGCAACCGACATCAGCAGCGCCACCAGTTCCGCCTGCCGTTTCGTGCCGGTCTTGCCGAACAGGTTGCGCAGGTGATAGGCCATGGTCGCCGCGCTGACGTTCATCTGCGCGCTCATTTCCTGCTTGGTCATGCCATCGGTGAGCAGGCTGGCGACCTGCACTTCCGTCGGAGTGAGCGAAAAGCGCCGCGCCAGCGCCGCTTTGTTGTGCAACTGGCGCTGCGCGGTATCCGAGAGAAACACCACGAATGTCTCGCCCCGCGCCGAACGCGCCTGCGCCTGTCCGCGCTCGCCCATCGCGAGCAGCGAGACCTGCCACATTTTCTTGCCCGCCGCAGGGCGCGGCAGATCCACCTTGACCGCCTCCTGGCCGCCCGCCAGAAAATTCTTGATATCGGGGTGGTTGACGATGGCGGGATGCAGCACCATCCGCCCTTGCATATCCACGGACAGCGAGCTGTCCGCCCCGGGACTTCGGCACAGACTGTAGGCCGCGCGGTTGGCGAACCGCACGCCGAGGGCCGCATCGCACACCAGGGCGCACTGGCTGATCTTGTCGAGGACGTTGGTCCATTGAAACTGCAGCTCGTCCACATGCCGCCGCAACTGCGACTCATGGGCCGTCTGCATGCGCCCCATCTGCGCGAGCCGCGACGCAATGCTGGCCAGCAGCATGTCATAGTCGACTGGTTTGACCAGATAGTCATCCGCCCCCGCCCATTTGCCGCGCAGCACGTCGTCGCGCTGCGACAGCGCCGTGAGCAGCATGAAGGGCACGCCGGACAACGGCGAATCCTGGCTTCGCAGATCGGCCATGAAGTCGATTCCGCTCGTCCCCGGCATGGTGATGTCGCACACGATCAGCGCAGGCGCGACCCGCATCAGCACCTGCCGCGCATGCGCCACGTCGGGAGCGCCTATGGCGTCATAGCCTGCTTCCTGGAGCACCTCGCACAGGTCCCTCAGCAAAGCGGGCTCGTCCTCGACGCACAAAATGATAGGGCGGGATGCAACCGTCAGCATGGCAGTTTTTTCTCGCGCTCCATCAGCGGCTCGCCGCACGCACCGTCAGTTGCCGCAACTGCCATGCCCAGCGGTGATCGTATTTCGCATCCCGCAGCACCCTGTCGTCGTCACGCGGGTAGACGATCCAGAAAGGTCCCTTGTCGCGCCGCGTCAGCACGTTGCCGTCCATGGTCCACGCGGCGATCACCGGCCAGCGCTGGAAATCCTCGGCCGGGATCTCGACCACATAGTCATTGAGCGCCCGCACCTGCAACTTCGAGCCGGGCGCCAATACCGCTCCCGCCGCCCCGAGCACGTCCGTCACCAGCGGCCCTTCAAATTTCCTGACGCCATCCGTCCAGGCGGTATGTGTCGAAATAGTGCGCTGCGGCAGTGCGGCCAGCGCCTGCGCGCTCAACACCATGGCGGGCCTGGCGCCCTCGTGGATCTCCAGGCCGCCGCCCGGAAGCGCCGCCGCAGGCTCGCCCGATCCGGCCCAGGCAATGCCCGGCCATCCCGCCGCGCCCATGCCAGCGCCAGCCGCCCAGCGCAGCGCCCGGCCCATGACATCACGCCGGTCCTGTTGTCTCACCAAGGTCCTAACCATCCTGCCACCTTCCGCAAGCATCAATCCATCAAGCCATGTCCCGTGGCTGTTTTGCCGGGAAGCGAAGTATCCAATTATCTGATCGTATGTATTTTTATGTGGATATTAGAAACTTAGTATTTCATTTGCCCTATCGTTTCAGTATGACATTTCTGAATTCGATCGGCCAGCCCGGCAAGTAAAGTCATTCTTGCGCGGCCCTGGCGCGGCCGCGGGCATCCACCCTCGACCGCAAAACAGCGAGCAGCTCGGGCGGCAGGAACCTGAATGCCATCTGCAGCAGGAAATAGGCGACCAGCCCGTCATCGATCCAGCCCAGGATCGGCAAGGTGTCGGGAATGAAGTCGATCGGGCTGGCCACGTAGAACGCCGCGAGAATCGTCACCAGCTTTGCGGCCCGGGGAGCGCGCGGGTCGCGCAGCACGGCCCATGCGAGCATGATTTCCTTGCGGAACATGGTGAAAAGGCGGCCGAGCTTCCACATGGCGGGTACTCCGATGAACAGGACAAAAGCAAAAGAACCTGCCGTTTTGTGTGAACGGCAGGTTCTTAACGTGCGGCCACCCCGGCGGATGACAAGGGAAAGGGATTATTTTTCCGGCTTCAGCACCGCCACTCCGCCCATGTAAGGGCGCAGCACTTCGGGAACGGTCACCGATCCATCCGCGTTCTGGTAGTTCTCCAGCACCGCCACCAGCGCCCTGCCCACGGCCAGGCCCGAGCCGTTCAGGGTATGCACCAGCTCGTTCTTGCCGGCGGCGTTCTTGAAGCGGGCCTGCATGCGCCGGGCCTGGAAAGCCTCGCAGTTGGAGACCGAGGAAATCTCGCGGTAAGTGCCCTGCGCCGGCACCCACACCTCGAGGTCATAGGTCTTGGTCGCGCCAAAGCCCATGTCGCCCGTGGACAGCAGCATCACGCGATACGGCAGGCCGAGCCTTTGCAGCACGGCTTCGGCGTGGCGGGTCATTTCCTCCAGCGCCTCGTAGCTTTTTTCGGGGTGCACGATCTGCACCATCTCGACCTTGTCGAACTGGTGCTGGCGGATCATGCCGCGCGTGTCGCGGCCATAGCTTCCGGCCTCGGAGCGAAAGCACGGCGTGTGCGCGGTCAGGCGGATGGGCAGGTCGGCCTCGGCCACGATCTCATCGCGCATGAAGTTGGTGAGCGGCACCTCGCTGGTGGGGATCAGGTACAGCGCCGCGTTGTCGGGCACGGGCTCGGCATCCTGCCCGCCCTTCTGTGCCGCGAACAGATCGGCTTCGAACTTGGGCAGCTGGCCGGTTCCGCGCAGGGAGTCGGAGTTGACGATGTAGGGCACGTAGCATTCCGCGTAGCCGTGCTCGCCGGTCTGCAGGTCCAGCATGAACTGCGAGAGCGCGCGGTGCAGGCGGGCGATGCCGCCCTTCATGACGGTAAAGCGCGCGCCGGTGATCTTGACGCCCATGTCGAAATCCAGCCCCAGCGGCGTGCCGACGTCCACATGGTCCCTGACCGGGAAATCGAACTCGCGCGGCGTGCCCCAATTGCGCACTTCCTGGTTGGCGTGCTCGTCGGCGCCGACGGGAACGCTTTCATGCGGCAGATTGGGAACGGCCTGCAGCATGCCGAGCATTTCGTTCTGGATCTGCTCGAGACGCGCTGCCGACGCATCGAGCTCGCCCTTGAGCGCCGCCACTTCCGCCTTGGCGGCTTCGGCGGCATCTTTCTCGCCCTTGCCCATCAGCATGCCGATCTGCTTGGAGAGCTGGTTGCGCCGGGATTGCAGCTCCTCCGTGCGGGTCTGGATGGTCTTGCGTTCGGATTCCAGGGACCTGAACGCATCCACATTCAGGAATGCCTGAGGCTTTTTGCGGGTCTCGAGGCGAGCGACGACCGAATCGAGGTCTTTACGGAGTTGGAGGATGTCTAGCATAGAGGCCCGATTTTAGACGGTTGCGGCGCGAAAGCCGCGCGCCGCAGCCACCACGGCGCACGCGGCCTGCATCCGCTGCAGGAATCAGTGAGACAGGGGCGCCGCCGACAGGTCCATCTCGGGCTCCGGCAGGCGGGTGGCGAGCACCTTGTCGATGGTCTTGCCATCCATGTCGATCACCTCGAAACGCCAGTCTTCCCACTGGACCGAGTCGGTCTCGGACGGCAGCTTGCCGGTCAGGAACATCAGCATGCCGCTCAGGGTGTGGTAGCGGCCACGGTCTTCCTCCGGCACGCTTGCCAGGTTCAGCCGGTCCTTGAGCTCGGGCACGGGAATATGGCCGTCCAGCAGCCAGCTGCCGTCCTCGCGCTGCACGGCCCAGGATGTCTCGGGGTCGCGCGGCTGGAATTCACCGGTGATGGCCTCGATCAAATCCTGCAGCGTGACGATGCCCTGCACTTCGCCGTATTCGTCGATGACGAAGGCCATCTGCACGTCCGACAGGCGGAACTCGTCGAGCAGTTCGAGGCCGTTGATGGTTTCGGGCACATACAGCGCCGCCTGCAGAGGCTGGTCGGCCAACTCGCGCACCGCCGGCTCGCGCACCGCGCGCGCCAGCCACTGGCGGGCATTGATCACGCCGAGGATGTTCTCCATGCTGCCGCGCACCACGGGAAAGCGCGCATGATCGGACTCTTCCACCAGCTTGAGATTGGCCTCGAACGAATCCTCGATGTCCAGGTACACCACGTCCGCGCGCGGCAGCATCAGCGAGCCGATCTGACGATCGTCCAGGCGGAACACGTTGCGTACCATTTCGTGTTCGTGCGTTTCGATCACTCCGGCACTCGTGCCTTCGGCGAGCACCGCATGGATTTCATCCTCGGTCACGGCGTTGGCGGACCCCTCCTTCACGCCGAGCGCGCGAAGCAGCGCCTGGGTGGAGCCCGCCAGCAGGCGCACGAACGGCTTGGTGGCGATCGCCAGCCAGTTGATGGGACGGGCCACGATGCGCGCAAGCGTCTCGGGATAGCTCTGGCCCAGGCGCTTGGGAACCAGCTCGCCCACCACGATGGAGAAGTAGGTGATCAGCACCACGACCAGGCCGGTCGAGAGCCAGCCCGAGGTCTTGGCGTCCAGTCCCAATGAAACGAGCCAGGCGCCCAGCGGCTGCGCGAGCGCGGATTCGCCGACGATGCCGTTGAGCACGCCGATCGAGGTGATGCCGATCTGGATGGTGGAGAGAAAACGCGTGGGGTCTTCGCCCAGCTTGACGGCGGCCTTGGCGCCGCTATCGCCCTCATCGATGAGTTTTTGCAGGCGCGTCTTGCGCGCGGAAACCAAGGCCAGCTCCGACATGGCAAAAAGGCCATTGAGCAGGATGAGGGCGAAGAGTATTGCTATTTCCATGGTCAGGGAGTCCGATGCACTCCCCTGGTGTAGAGAAGCCCGAATTGTATGAATTCGCGGACACCCGGGCAGGCCAAGTACCCGGCGCGCGCTACGGTCATCATAGAGGACACCCGGCAAACGCTCACGAAACCAGGATGAAAATGCGAAGCGATCCTACAGCCCGGATGCATTTGACGCTCCTTTTTCAGGAGCATTTCAGGCTACAGGTGCCGCAGGCGCGGCAGCACAAAGCGCTCAGAACGTGTTCACGATCTC
>NZ_JBEBOW010000149.1:0-8477 GCF_040396215.1 Diaphorobacter ruginosibacter
TTCCACGCCGGAGCGCCCGGGCCATGGCGGGTGCGTGCTAAGCTGTATTTCCATCGAAGAGAGATACCGTTTTCATTGCTGAACCGGCTCGTCGCGCGCCTCATCCAGGCGAAGCAGGCGGGCCCCAACTGGAGATTACCAATGCCCGGATTGCTGCCCGACGTCGACCCTGATGGATTGCTGGAATTCTCGGTGGTCTACACCGATCGCGCGCTCAACCACATGTCCAGGAAATTCGTGGGAGTGATGCAGGATATTCTCGGCACGCTCAAGCAGGTCTACAACGCCCACACGGCGGTGCTGGTGCCCGGCAGCGGCACTTTCGGCATGGAAGCCGTCGCGCGCCAGTTCGCCAACCGCGAGAAGGTGCTGATCGTGCGCAACGGCTGGTTCAGCTACCGCTGGACGCAGATCTTCGACGACGGCGCGCTGGGCGGCGGCTCCATCGTCTGCAAGGCGCGCAAGCAGGGCGAGGGCGCGCAGGACCCGTGGGCTCCGGCGCTGGCCGCCGACGTGGCCGAGACCATCCGCGTGGAGCGGCCCAGGGTCGTCTTCGCGCCGCACGTTGAAACCGCCAGCGGCATCATGCTGCCGGACGACTACATCAAGACGATCTCCGACGCTGCGCACGAGGTCGGAGCGCTGATGGTGCTCGACTGCGTGGCCTCTGGCGCGATGTGGGTCGACATGCGCCAAACCGGCGTGGACGTGCTGATCAGCGCGCCGCAAAAGGGCTGGAGCAGCACGCCTTGCTGCGCCATGGTGATGCTGTCCGAACGCGCGCGCCAGGCCATCGAGCCCACGCAAAGCTCCAGTTTCTCGTGCGACCTGAAGAAGTGGATGACGATTGCCGAGGGCTACGAAAAGGGCCAGCACGCCTATCACACGACCATGCCGACCGATGCGCTGGTCAAGCTGCGCGACGTGATGCTCGAAACGCGCGACTACGGCTTCGCCAAGGTGCGCGAGGAACAGATCGAACTGGGCTCCAAGGTGCGCGCGTTGCTCGAGTCGCGCGGCTTTCCCAGCGTCGCGGCCGACGGCTTCAAGGCGCCGGGCGTGGTGGTGAGCTACACGAGCGAGCCGGATATCCAGTCCGGCAAGGCGTTCCTCGCCGTGGGCCTGCAAACCGCGTCGGGCGTGCCGCTGCAGTGCGACGAAGGCCCCGATTTCAAGACCTTCCGCATCGGCCTGTTCGGCCTGGAGAAGTGGCACAACGTGGACCGCACGGTCGGCCATCTCGCCAAGGCGCTGGACGCCATCGGCGTGCCGCCGGCGAAGGCTTGATGCCCCCGGCGCTCCAGCGCGTTCTTGCGAAACACGGCGTTTGCGATCCGCGAGGTGCGAACGCCTTTTCCCTTTCGTCCCTTTTCACTTCTCTCCAATCCCATCTCCGACATGAAGCACCTCAATGCACTGCTGGCCGCGGCCGCAGCCCTTGCCATGGTCACCGCCGCGCACGCGGCTGATCCGGTCACCACGCCCAGCGGCCTGGTTTATGAAAGCCTCAAGGACGGCACCGGCCCAAGCCCCAAGGCCACGGATACCGTGCGCGTGCACTATCGCGGCTGGTTTCCGGACTCTGGCAAGGAGTTCGACAGCTCCATCAAGCGCGGCCAGCCTATCGATTTCCCTCTGAACGGCGTGATCCCCTGCTGGACCGAGGGCTTGCAGAAGATGAAGGTGGGCGGCAAGGCCCGGCTCACTTGCCCGGCCGGCATTGCCTATGGCTCGCGCGGCGCGGGCGGGGTGATTCCGCCGAATGCGACGCTGAATTTCGAGGTGGAGCTGCTGGCGGTGAATGGCGCGAAGTAAAGGGGCGGACACCTGCTCCGGGCGCTTGCCCCAGCGCCCGGCATGCGTGTTTCTCCTACAGCCGGCCGTGTGATTATTCGGCCATGACGGGCTATTCTTGAGGCATGCGAATGCTTCCCATGGAAGATCTGGATTCTCCGGGCGTCAGCGCCGCAGCGGCGGCCCGCGAGGCGCAGCTTGCGCGGGCCAAGTTCCAGGCGACGGGGCTGTTCGTCGCCGTGGTGATCGTCTTCGCGCTGACCTACGCGTTGCCGCGCAATCTCTGGGTCGAATGCGTGCGCGCCATGGCCGAGGCCGCCATGGTGGGCGCGCTGGCGGACTGGTTCGCGGTGTCGGCGCTGTTCCGGCGCGTGCCCTTGCCTGTCCTGTCGCGGCACACCAACATCATCGCGCGCAACAAGCAGCGCATCGGGGAGAACCTGTCGGTATTCGTGCGCGACCGCTTCCTGGATGCTCCGTCCCTGGTCACCATGATTCGCAGGCACGATCCGGCGGACATGCTCGCGCAATGGCTGACCGCGCCGGCTAATGCCGATTTGCTGGGCAAGCAGGTCTCGCGCCTGATGGCGACCGCGCTCGATACGGTGGAGGACGAGAAGATCCAGGAGCTGCTCAATCAGGCCGCGCGGGCGTTGATCGGACAGCTCGATGTCTCGCGCGGCATGGCGGCGGCGCTGGGCGCGCTCACGCATGAGCGGCGCCATCAGATGCTGCTCGACGATCTGCTGGTGCGCCTGAGCGGCTTGCTGCAGTCGGAGCAGACACGCAACTTCATCGCCATCACGCTCGTCAAATGGATCAAGCGCGAGCATCCGCTCAAGCAGAAAGTGCTGCCCACCGACTGGCTTGGCGGCAAGGGTGCGTCGGCCATCTCCCATGCGATCGAGGCCCTGCTGGTCGAGGTGGCGAAGGATCCCAATCACCAGTTGCGGGACACCCTGGATGCGGGGATCTCCCGGCTGATCGAGCGCATGCAGCACGATCCCGACTGGGAGCAGCGCGGCGAGGAGATCCGCCGCTATCTGCAAAACGATGAGGCGCTGGGCTCCTATGTGCGCGAGATCTGGGCCGATCTGCGCCGCAAGCTGCGCGATGATCTGCAGGCCGAGGATTCGGCCCTCGCGCGCAATGTGGCGAAGATGGGGCAGTGGCTTGGCATGTCGCTCGCGGGCGATGCGGCGCTGCGGCTGCGCCTGAACGTGCGGCTCGAATTGTGGGCCGCGCAATGGGCCCCGGACGTTGCACAGTCGGTGGCGGAGCATATCCGCGCGACGGTGGAGCGCTGGGACGCGCAGGAGATGGCCGAGCTCGTGGAGCAGCACATCGGCCGCGACCTGCAGTACATCCGCATCAACGGCACGATCGTGGGCGGCCTGATCGGCCTGCTGCTGTTCCTGATCTCGCATGCCGGCGCCCTATGGGGCGCTGCCGCGCGCGGCGGCTGAGCCGCTGCGGGAATCAGGTCTCGGGAGCGCCTTCGCCGGCATTGCCGCCATGGCCTTCCAGGTTGGCGTCACCATCCAGGAGATGTCTGGCCAGTTGCTGCCAGGCCTGCGCCTCCTCGGCGTGGCCCGAGAAGTGATAGCAGGTGGCGACTGCCATGGCGAGCCGGCCGTTCTCGGGCGTGAGGTCGAACGCCAGTTCGGCCTGGGCGGCGGCGTTTTCCCACATGATGCCGGCGTTGGCGGATCCCTCCTTTTGCAGCGCATGCGCCTCGGCCATCCAGGCCTGCGCCAGCTTGAAGGCGGCCTCGGGTTCGTCGCGGTCAGCCTTGTGGGCGAGGTAGTACTGTTTGCCCGCTTCCTGCCACAGCGCTCGGGCGCGGGCGAAATCGGTGGTGGCGAGGCTTTGCGCCTGAGCGACCAGGGAATTGCCCTCGCGCAGGTGCGCCTGGTAGTCGCCGCAAAGGCCGCCGGTGGGGAGGGAGGAGTCTTGATCCATGCCGGTATTGTCGCTCCAAGTCCATGCGAAAGCGCCGGCGATGGCGCCCGCCGGGGACGGGGCTGGAGCGCACGGGGCATGGCGATCGCACCTTGCCCGCGCCGCCGTGCCTTCCATCCCCGCCTTTGGCCAGCGCCTAGAACTTCACGTCACCGCGAACCCACAGCGTTCTGCCCGGTTCGTTGATGCGCACGCTGCCGGGGTAGCCGAAGCCGGAACTGCCTGCTAGGTTGAGGTGCTCCGAGTAGGTCTTGTCGAACAGGTTGTCGATGCCCGCGATGAGCTTGAACTTCTCGTTCACGCGGTACCCCGCATTGAGCGACAGCACGCCGAAGCCGGCGCTCGGGCCGAAATCCTTGCCGACGACATTGCCCGTGCCTGCCGCATAGCGATGCTGGGATGCGACGAGCCGCCAGAGCGCCCCGGCGTTCCACGCACCGCTGGTGTAATCCAGGCCCAGCCGCGCTTCCAGCGGCGGGGTCTGCGCCAGCGGTCGATGATCGGAGCGGTTCTCCGCCCAGCTATAGGCCAGCGTCGCCTGTGCGGTGAGCGCGCTTGCCATGCGCCAACTGCCGCCGACTTCGAGGCCCGCGGTGCGCGCATCGACATTGCGGACGGCGGAGGACATGCCGCTGTAGTCGAACAGGATGAAATCCTTCACCACGCCCGCGTAGGCCGAGGTCCACACCTGCCAGTCCTCGCGCCTGATGCTGGCGCCGATGTCGATCTGCGTCGTTTTCTCCGGCCTGAGCAGGCCGAACGCATTGCCGCTGTCCGCCGCGCTGTTGGCGGGCGCGATCAGCTCCCAATAATCCGGAAAGCGCTGCACGTGGCCGACGCCCGCATAGACTGTGGCGCCGCCTTGGAGGTTGCGCTCCCATCTCAGGAAACCGCTGGGCAGCGCGTTGCGTTGGCGGTGGTTGCTCGCGGCGGTGCTGGCGCCGCCGTCCATGCCGTTCATGCCGCCGCCCATGGAGGAGCCCATGGAACCCATGCCGCTCATGCCGGAGGAGCTGCTGGCGACGGGGTAGCGCCATGCCTGCGCGTGGTCGATGCGCAATCCGCCGAGCATGCGGGACGAATCGTCCAGCCGCTGCGTGAGTTCCGCGAACAGGCCGGTATTGCTGAACCTGGCGTTGCGCACGCGCGGCTGGTCCTGGTAGGGCATGGACAGCGAGCCCTTGCGGCTGTAGTGCGGGCTGTTCATCGCGTCGACGCCCGCGACCAGCGAAGTGCTCGCGGCAAGCTCGAACGTGCCCGCCACGCGCAGGCCGCTGGTGGTGCGGCGCACGTTGCTGGCCATCGGCATCGACATGCCGCCGCCCGGCGAGAACGTGCGGAGCGTGAAGTTGTCCATCACATGGTCGGCGCGGTTGTAATAGACCTGCGCCTCGAACTTGCTGAACCAGTCGGTGATGTTCCTTTTCTCGAAGCGCAGCGCGAGGCTGTCGCGGCGGAACTGGGTGCCGTCCATGCCGCGCCCGCCGTAGCGCGCCTCGCCGTCGCCCGCTCCGGCGCTCAGTTCGATCCAGGTGTCGGCGTCGGGCGTGAGGCCGAGCGCGACGTCGGCGTTCCATTTATCGTAGTGCGAGGGCACGATCTTGCCGTCGCCGTCCTTGTAGTCCTTGGCCTGCGAATGGTTGGCGGTGAAGCGGACGTAGTAGTCCTTCGTGCCCGCGAGCAGATCGGCGTTCTGGTCGCTGCGTGCCGCGGTTCCCGCCGTGGCGCTGGCGGAAAAGCGCACTTCGGCCTTGTCGAGTTCTGGCCGCGTGCGGTCAAAGCGCACCACGCCCGCCGAGGCGCCCGGTCCCCAGATCACCGTTTGCGGGCCTTTGACCACATCCAGTTCGTCGAAGGTTTCCGGCGAGATGTAGGAGCTGGGCGAGTCCATGCGCGAGGGGCAGGCGCCCAGCAGCGTGGAGCCGTTGGTGAGAATCGGCAGCCGGGAGCCGAACTGGCCGCGGAATACCGGGTCGCTGTTCGAGCCGCCGCTGCGGACCGCGGAGAAGCCGGGGATGCTTTTGAGATAGTCCGCCGCGTCGCTGGCGGGAACGGGCTGGCGCGGCTGCTTGGGGTCGGCCACCACATGCACGGGGGAGTGCTCGTGCACGGCGGTGACGACGACTTCGCTCAGGCTGGCGGCGTCATCGTCGGTTCCGGTCCGCGCGGGACTGGCCGATGCATGCGCGGCCAGGGCGATCAGCAGGGCGGAGCAGGCCGCGGCGCGTGCGTGGAGTTGAAAGATGCGATGGTGCGGAGTGTGTTGAAGGGAAATCATGAAGGGTCCGGCAGCCCCGACTCCCGGCCCCGTGGAACGCAAGGCGCGCGCATGCGCGTTCGCCGCGTCCGTGGGGTGGGAATCAGGAGCAAGAAAAAGGATCGGGACACCGCGTGCGGGCACGCGATGACGAATCTGCTTTCAGGGAAAGCGCAGGAAGGAGCGAGCCGGGGCGAGTCGTCCCCGGAACCCCTTCAGGCCAGACGGGAAGGGGGGCCGCGCGGCGGG
Organism: Diaphorobacter ruginosibacter; assembly: GCF_040396215.1. Classification (GTDB taxonomy): domain Bacteria; phylum Pseudomonadota; class Gammaproteobacteria; order Burkholderiales; family Burkholderiaceae_C; genus Diaphorobacter_A; species Diaphorobacter_A ruginosibacter_A. The sequence goes on from NZ_JBEBOW010000149.1 coordinate 6,263, forward strand.
AGCGGCGCGCGCGCCGGCTGGGAGGCCAGCGTCCGCGCAGGCATGAACCGCCAGCGCGCAAGCGTTGCGGAAAGCGGCGGCTGGTAGCGGACCAGGGGCGCGGCCTCGGGCGGCGCAAGCGCCACGCAGAGCAGGCATTCGGGGCCATGATGCGTGCCGCCTTCGTGCTCCATGCCTGTGACCGGCGCGCTGCTGGCTGCGTGCATATGTCCGGCGTGCCGGGCGTGGTCCGCATCGAAGCTCGCGGTGCAGATGTCCATGCGCGCCGGAGCCTGGGGCATGAACGCGCGAACGCGCATGCCGGAAAACATGGCGGTGAGCACCAGCGCGCAGAACAACGCCGCAACCCAGTCTTGCAGACGTCGGTTGCGGCGCAGGTGCTCAAGCATGGGCGGTGGAGTGTGTTTCGGGCGCGCCTTCGGCTGCGAAGGCTTGCCGGGGTCCATCAATCCGTTTGGCGACCCCAGCGTGTATCGAATGGTAAAGCAAATGCCATGCGGGAAAGCGCCGCCTGCCCGGCTGTGTCAGTACATTGATTTGGCGCAAGAGATATCACCCCTGGAAGAAGGGTGACGCCGCGCGGTGTCAGAAGCGTTCCAGTTGCGGGTGCTTGATCTGGCCGCCGCGCACCAGCATCTTGCCGTATTCGGCACAGCGGTTCAGCGTGGGGATCACCTTGCCGGGATTGAGCAGGCCCTTGGGGTCGAACGCGCCCTTGAGCGCGAACATCTGCTGATTTTCTTCCACGGTGAACTGGGCGCACATGCTGTTGAGCTTTTCCACGCCCACTCCGTGCTCGCCGGTCACGGTGCCGCCCATGGCGACACTGGTCTCCAGGATGTCGGCTCCGAAGAGTTCGCAGCGGTGCAGCTCGTCAGGATCATTGGCATCGAACAGGATCAGCGGATGCAGGTTGCCGTCGCCCGCATGGAACACGTTGGCGCAGCGCAGCCGGTATTTCTTTTCCATCTCCTGGATGGCGAGCAGGATGTCGGCCAGGCGCTTGCGCGGGATGGTGGAGTCCATGCACATGTAGTCGGGGCTGATGCGGCCGCTGGCCGGGAAGGCGTTTTTGCGCCCGCTCCAGAAGCGCAGCCGCTCCTCTTCATTGTTGCTCACGGTGATGGCGGTCGCGCCGGCGCTGCGCAGCACTTCGCTCATGCGACCGATTTCCTCTTGCACCTCCTCGGGCGTGCCGTCGCTCTCGCACAGCAGGATGGCCTCGGCGGTCAGGTCGTAGTCGGCATGAACGAAATCCTCGACGGCAGCGGTCATGGGCTTGTCCATCATTTCGAGGCCCGCGGGAATGATGCCCGCGGCAATCACCGCGGCCACCGCGTCGCCCGCTTTGCGCACGTCATCGAAACTGGCCATGATGCAGCGTGCGAGCTGCGGCTTGGGGATGAGCCTGACGGTCACTTCCAGCGCCACGGCCAGCATGCCTTCGCTGCCGATCATCGGGGCCAGCAGATCGTAGCCGGGGGTGTCGAGCGCCTCGCTGCCGAACGTGACGGGGTCGCCCTCGACCGTGAAGCCGCGCACGCGCAGCACGTTGTGGACGGTGAGCCCGTATTTCAGGCAGTGCACGCCGCCGGAATTCTCGGCCACGTTGCCTCCGATGGTGCAGGCGATCTGGCTGCTGGGATCGGGGGCGTAGTACAGGTTGTGCGGCGCGGCGGCCTCGCTGATGGCCAGGTTGCGCACGCCGCATTGCACGCGCGCCGTGCGGCTGACCGGATCGACATCCAGGATCTGGTTGAACTTGGCGAGCGACAGCGTCACGCCCATGGCGTGCGGCATGGCTCCGCCGGAAAGCCCGGTGCCCGCGCCGCGCGCCACGACCGGCGCATCCAGCCCATGGCAGGTGCGCAGGACGGCCTGGACCTGCTCCTCGGTCTCGGGCAGGGCCACGACCAGCGGGCGCTGGCGGTAGGCCGTCAGCCCATCGCACTCGTAGGGCGTGGTGTCTTCGGAGTTCCAGAGCAGCGCGTGCGCGGGCAGATGCTTGCCGAGTGCTTCGACAATTTCCTTTTGCCGCGTGGCGCGTTCGCTGGCGGTGGTTGGTTTTTGATCGTGGGATGAGGTGGGTGTGCTCATCCCAGAAATGTAGTCCAAGCCGCAGGGCGGCGGCTTGAACAAATTTGCACCCTCTTGTGAGATGTGTTGTGACAATCTGGCGCGTTATCGCTCCATCGCTCCGGGGCGGCTGTCTCAG
>NZ_JBEBOW010000150.1:0-8473 GCF_040396215.1 Diaphorobacter ruginosibacter
CAGTACAAGCGTACGACAAGGCGAAGCAACGACGTATCGAGGGTTGTGTTAGCGGCTCTTACTGGCCGAGCCCGGCCGTCCTGACCACGAGGGAATACTTCCTGGCCTCTTCCTGCACATAGGTCTTGAACTGGGCGATGCTGCGCTCGTCCGGATCGGCGCCCATGTCGTGCAGGCGCTGCTTGATGTCGGGCGACTGCATGACGGCGGCCAGTTCCGTGTCGAGCCTGTGCTGCACCGGCTGGGGCGTCCTGGCGGGCGCGAACAGTGCAAACCATGCGCTCACCTCGTAGTCCTTGAGCCCGCTCTCGGCCACGGTGGGAACGTCCGGCAACAAGGAGCTGCGCCGCGCGGAGGTGACGGCCAGCGGCTTGAGCTTGCCTTGCCTGATGTTGGGAACGGCGGTGCTCTGCAGATCGAACATGACCGGCACGTGGCCCGCGAGCACGTCGGCGAGCGCGGGAGCGCTGCCGCGATAGGGGATGTGCAGCAATTTGACCTTGGCGGAGTTGCCCAGCATCTCCGCGGCCAGATGGTTGGAGGTGCCGGGGCCGGCGGATGCGTAGCTGATGGCTCCGGGCGCCTTCTGCGCTGCGCCGATCAGGTCGGACAGGGTGTTGTAGGGCGACGCGGGGTTGGCGACCAGCACGAACGGAATGGATGCCAGCGGCGCCACCGGAACGAAGTCGCGGACCGGGTCGTAGCCCACTTTCGTCATGGCCGGATTGATGGCGTGTGAGCTGACCGTGCCCAGCAGCAGCGTGTAGCCGTCGGGAGTGACGTCGGCGACGTAGCGGGCGCCGATGGCCGTTCCCGCGCCCGCCTTGTTCTCGACGATGACGGGCTGGCCCAGCCGCTCGCCCAGCTTGATGCCCACCGCGCGCGCCAGCAGGTCGGCTGTGCCTCCCGGCGGGTAGGGCACGATGATGGTGAGCGGTTTGGAGGGAAAGGACTGCGCTTGCGCGGTGACGCCCATGCTCATCAGCAAGGCGCCCGCGAGCAGGGCGGAGATATGGGTTCTGCGGAGCTGTTTCATCGTGGACATGACCGATTCCTCGTGGTTTTTCTGAACAAGCGGCTTGATGCGAAATCCGTGCCGCCAATGATGAAAATCAGCTTGATTTTGGTCAAATACAAAGATTGAATTACGTCATTCGATTCATGAGTCACGCGTGGCGCTCCGGCGCGGCGCGGGCTCGGGTCAGGCCTGAGAACCGGTTTCCTCGCTTGCAATGCGCAGGAATGCGTCGATCACCGGGTTGTCGTTGTGCCGGGCCCGCGCCATGACCAGATCGTAGGTGTGCGCGATATCGGGGTCGGCGATGTCCAGCAGCGCGACGTCGTCCATGTGCAGGCGGCGCATGGATGCGGGCACGAGCGCGGCGCCCAGGCCGCCGGCCACCAGCGTCAGGATGGCCTGCATCTGCGATGCCTCCTGCACGATGCGGGGCGTGAATCCTGCCGCGCGGCATACCGACAGCAAGGCCGTGGTGAAGCCCGCGCCTTCCACGTCGGGGAAGGACACGAACGGCTCCCCGGCCAGGGCCCGCATGCTGACCTGCCGCTGGTGCTTTGCAAGGGGGTGGTCGGCAGGCATGGCCACGACGAAGGATTGCGGCGCCAGCGCCTCCACCGTCAGTCCGTTGGCGTCCAGCACCGGCCCGACGACCAGCGCCAGGTCCGTGCGGCCGCTGCGCAGGTCCTGCAACTGGCGGGTGGTGGTCTCCGCCGTGAGATGCAGGCGCACGCAGGGGTACTGCTGCTGGAAACGCTTGAAGATGCCGGGCAGCACGTCCAGCGCGGCGCTGGGCACGAAGGACAGGCGCAGCGAGCCTTCCTGGCCCAGGCCGGTCAGGCGTGCGCGCTCCTGGGCCTGCGCCGTATATTGCAGGATGCGCTTGGCATCCTGATGGAACACCGCCCCCGCGGGCGTGAGCCGCACGTGATGCTTGCTGCGGTCCAGCAACTGCACGCCGACGGCGTCCTCCAGATTGCGCATGGCCACGGACAGCGGCGGCTGGGACATGTGCAGCCGCTCGGCAGCGCGGCGGAAATTGAGTTCCTCGGCAAGAACGACGAATTGGCGCATCAGGCGCAGCTCGAGCATGGGCGGGGCTCCAGGAGTGGGGGAGTGTATTGATACGTTATGTGTATATCGATGTCACATGAATAGTATTTCAAATATCACCAATTCATTATTAGTATTTCTTCCATTCCCAGCCAACCCCACCCCCAAGGAGTGAAAAATGCAGGCTTCTCTGCTCGAAGAAATCGTCACCGTTCCCAACCCCTATCCGGTGGTCGCCACCGTGGAGTATCCCGACGTCTGGCGGCTGTGCACCCAGGCGCGGGATCTGGCGTGGGATCCGCTGGACATCGACTACTCCGACCTGCAGGCCGCGGACCTGCCGCCGCAAGTCCGTCAGGCCGGCGCCGAATGGTGGAGCCTGCGCGCCTGGATGGAGCATGGAGCCACTCCCTATGGCGCGGAGCGTCTGCTGGAGGCGATCTTCGACCACCAGCCGTTCGAAGTGAAGCAGCACATCACCAACTTCATCGCGGAAGAGTTCCGCCACCATGAGGCGAGCTTTCGCATCGCGCAGGCGCTGGGAAGCTATGAGGCGACGCCGCGCGCGGATTACTTCAAGGACATCATCCCGAAGTTCCACAACGAACAGGACGAAAAGGCCATGAGCTTCTTCGCGGGCCTGTCGGTCAACACGCTGTTCGAGCAGCTCTCGGGAGAGCTGCTGCAGGCGCGTTACGAGAACGCGCGCTTCGAGTCGATCCGCAAGGCCTGCCAGCTGATCCTGCGCGACGAGGCCCGCCACATCCAGTTCGGCCGCATCATCATGCGCCGCTTCTTCAGCGAGCTGCCTCAAAAGGAAAAGGAGATCATCGGCATCAAGGTGGCGAAGAAGCTACGCGGCAGCCTGCTCAACGGCGTTTACGCGGTGGTGAACCTGCCGGCGGATGAACGCGCCCGCTCGGGCCGCAACCGCGTGCTGGCGGCTGAGCATGGCCTGGGTGCGACCCACCCGGACGAGGAAATGGACATCATCCGCAAGGGCGTGAACCAGATCCGCGAGGATGTCGGCGTATACGGCGTCGAGATTCCGCTCATCCCGGAGCTCGACGGCGTCGCCGCGGCGGCCTGAGCGATGCGGCGGGACACGCATATGCAGTCGATCAACCCAACGGAGATTGCGCCGCCGGTCGGCGCATACAGCCATGCAGTGTCCGCCAGCGGGCAGGGGCAGTGGCTGCATGTGGCCGGCCAGATCGGCATCGATGCCGGCGGCCGGCTGTGCGAAGGCTTCGAGGCCCAGGCGCGCCAGGCATGGATGAACCTGATGGCCGTGCTCGCAGCGGCCGGCATGGATGCATCGCATCTCGTGAAGGTCAACAGCTACCTGGTGGACGCCCGGCATCTGCCGCTGCTCGGCCCGGTGCGCCAGGGCTTTCTTGGCGAGGCCAGGCCCGCGTCCACGCTGGTGGTGGCGCAGGCGCTTGCCGCGCCGCAGTGGCTTTTCGAAGTGGATGCCGTAGCGTTCAAGCCATGCTGAACATACCACCGCCCAGAGACCCCGAACTGACGGCGCAACTACGCGCCATCGGCGCGGCGTGGCGCGGCAACATCCGCGAGGCGGGCGACCGCACCAAGGCGCTGTATGCGCCATTGCTGGCAAGCGCGCCGAAGGCGCACGTGCGGGTGGACAGGAACCAGCGCTATGGCGAACACGAGCGCCAGGTGCTGGACATCTATCGCCCGGGCACGCTGCCGCACGGGCCCGCACCGGTGATCGCTTTCGTGCATGGCGGCGCATTCGTGCGCGGCGCCAAGGACATCAGCGACGACATGTATGGCAACGTGCTCACATGGTTTGCACGGCAGGGCTGCATCGGCGTCAACGTCGAATACCGCCTGGCCCAGGACGCGCCCTATCCGGGGGGAGCGCAGGACGTCGCCCAGGCCTGCGGCTGGATTGCCCGGCATATCCACCAATGGGACGGTGACGCCGGGCGGGTCTGCCTTGTCGGGCACTCCGCGGGAGGCACGCATGCCGCTGCATATGCCTGCGATCCCGCCGTGGGGGGCGCCCCGCAGGTCCAGGCTCTGGTGCTGGTGTCGGCGCGATTGCGCGCGGACGTGCGGGCCGACAATCCGAATGCCGCCGGCGTGCGGGCCTATTTCGGCGACGATGCGGCGCAGCTCGACGCGCATTCTCCGACGACGCACGCTGCCCGCCTGCAATTGCCGGTGCTCGTCGTCACGGCGGAGTTTGAAAATCCCTGGCTGGATGTGTACGGGCTGGAGTTCGCCCACGCCGTGGGGCAGGCGCGCAAGGCGGCGCCGCTGCACCTGAGCGTGGCCGACCACAACCATGTGTCCATCATGGCGCACTTCAATACGCAGGAGCGCTGGCTGGGAGACCAGATCCTGCTGTTCTGCGAGAGAGCGTTCGGGAAAGCTTGATGGACTTTGATGACATGTTCTATCCGCCATCGGCCCGGATGCATATGATGGGACATGTCTCAAGAGTTATTTCCCGGATTCCAGGACGCGCTGATCCCCTCGGGCGACGGCGTTTTCATTCACACACTCACGGGCGGCGACGGCCCGCCCCTGCTGGTGCTCCACGGCCATCCGCAGACTTCCGCCATCTGGCACAAGGTGGCGCCGGAGCTGGCCAGGCATTTCACCTTGGTGCTGGCGGACCTGCGCGGCTATGGCGATTCGTCCAAACCGGATGGCGGCGCCCGCAGTGTCGACTACAGCAAGCGCGTGATGGCGCGCGACATGCTGCACATCATGCAGCAGCTCGGCCACGACAAGTTCAGCGTGCTCGCGCATGATCGCGGCGCGCGCGTGGCGCATCGTCTCGCGCTGGATCATCCGGCGGCCGTGGATCGCATGGTGCTGCTGGACATCGCTCCCACGCTCGCCATGTATTCGCAGACCACGGAGGCGTTCGCGCGCGCGTACTGGCACTGGTTCTTCCTCATCCAGAAGTCGCCCATGCCGGAGCGGCTGATCCGCGCGAACCCCGCCGCCTACGTGCGTGACGTTCTCGGCGGACGCTCGGCGGGGCTGGCGCCGTTCGATCTGCGGGCGCTGGCCGAGTACGAGCGCTGCATGGCGCTGCCCGGCGCGGCCCATGCGCTGTGCGAGGATTACCGCGCATCCGCGGATATCGACCTCGAGCACGACCGCGAAGACATCGAGGCGGGCAATCTGCTGCGGCAGCCGACGCTGGTGCTCTGGGGCGAGCATGGCATCGTCAACCGCTGCTTCAAGCCGCTCGAGGAGTGGCGCAAGATCGGCAGCAGCGTCAGCGGCCACACGCTGCCGTGCGGGCACTACATCGCCGAAGAGGCTCCCGAGGCGCTGCTGCAGTCCGCGCTGCCGTTCCTGCAAGGCCGCTAGGTCAGGCGCGGCAGCTGCCGCGAGAATGGGGGATGTGAAAACGCCCGGAACGATACCTGTGATCGCTCCGGGCGTTGTCCTGTGTTCGCCGCCGTTTTCTCGCGGCGCCGGACGGTTTCAGCGCAGCACCAGAACCGGCACGGAGCTCAGCCGCAGGAGCGCGGTGGTGGTGCTCCCGACGATCAACTGGCGAATGCGCGAATGTCCGTAGGCGCCCAGCACCAGGAAGGTGTCGCTGCGCGAGGACAGGAATGCGGGGATTGCTTCCTCGGGCACGCCGCGCACGATCTGCGTCGTCACGGAAAAGCCCGACTCCTCCAGCAGGCGCTGGGCAGCTTCGAGCTGCGCGAGCATGTCCACGGTCGGATCGCCGGCCATCACCAGTTGCGCGGCCATGCCGCGAAGCAGGGGGCTGCGGGCCACGGCCTGCACGGCGCGCAGCGCGGTGGCGCTGCCGTCGAACGCGACCACGAAATTGGTCGGAGCGGTGAAGCTGGATGCGGTGATCACCAGCACCGGCTGCTTGACGCTGCGGATCACGCTCTCCACGCGGTGATCCAGCCGCAGCTTGCGCGCGGTGGTCGCACGGTATCCCTTGCCAAGCACGAACAGCCGCGCGCTCGGCTCCTGTTCGAGCAGCACGTCGGTGAGATTGCCGTCCTTCACGAATGTATGCAGCGCAGGAACGCTTTCGGGATCGACGTGCTTGAGCGCCTGCTCGATCATTTGCTGCGCCGCCTGGTGCGCCACCTTGGCGCGCTCCTCGTCGAGTTCGTTGAGGCGCTGCAGCAGCACCTCCTGCGCGCCCACGCCGATGAGCCCGCTGTAGTCGCCGACGGGCGGCAGCGGCTCGGGCCGCTCCAGCGCGTGAAGCAGCGTCAGCGGCGCGTGCAGGCGCCGCGCGGCCCAGGCGGCGCTGTCGATCACGGATGCCGTGGCATCGAGTCCGTCGATACAGGCATATACGGTGTCTGGGGTGTTCATTCGGCGTTACCTCCTGTGCTGCACAACCAGCCAGCGCGTGGCTTGGGGCGAATCCCCATGCAATGGATGCGGGGCATGTCGATTTGAGTTTAGCGTCTAAAAAATGGTATTGCCGTCATCGGGCCGGGCGGCGCGGCGAATTCAGGGCATTCACCTACTTTGTCTCCGGCTCGATCAGCGCGAGAGGGGTTTCCCCGTGATCTCCAGGAAGGATTCTCAGGCGATCACCGGGCGGTTTCCCATCAGCGTTTCGTACATGGCCTGCGCCGCGAGCGAGAGGCTGCGGTCGCGCCTGCGCACCAGATAGATCTGGCGCCTGAGGGCGGGCCAGTGCAGCGGTCTGGTGACCAGCCCTTCCTGTTGGAAGTGAAACAGCGTGAGCGCCGGAATCACGCTGATGCCCAGGCCCGCCCGCACCATGCCCATGACGGTGGCGAGCTGCTCCACCTCCATCACGCTGTGCATGGGCTGCGGATGCAGAGCCGCCTCGAGAAACTGGCGCACGCTGCTGTGCCTGGCCATGTGGATGAATGGGTACCGAGCCAGCTGCTCGACCGGGATCGGCCGCCTGTGGCGCGGCCCCGAGGTCTTCGCCAGCGGGTGGTCGGCGCGGCACACCAGATGGAAATCATCGCTGCAGAAAGGCTCGGCCTGCAGGTCCGGCGTGTCCGCGCGGATGGCGGCCAGGGCGAAGTCCGCCTTGCCGCCCGCCACCAGTTCGATGCAGGGCTCGGAGAGCACGTCCGCGATCTCCAGCTCGATTCCCGGAAATCGCTTGCGGAACTCGGCCAGCCGCGCGGGCAGCCAGCCCGCGGCGAGCGATGGCAGCAGCGCGATGGCCACGCGCCCCCGCCGCAGCGTCGCCGCGTCGCGCATGCCGCCCAATGCGCGATCCACTTCGGAACGTATGCGGTGAGCGGATTCGGTGAAGTTGAGGCCTTCGGCGCTCAGCTCCACATGCCGCGTGCTGCGGTCGAACAGGCGCACCTGAAGCTCGTCCTCCAGCGACCGGATCAGGGCGCTGAACGCCGGCTGCGACAGGTGGCACTGGGCAGCGGCACGGGTGAAATTGCGCTGGCTGGACAGCGCGAGGAAGGCGTCGATCTGGCGCAGGGAAATATTCATTTGAATTTCAGATCAATTTATCCTAAATATCAATTTCACAGAATAACCCAAGCTCCCTAAAGTGCGCGGCAGGAGACCGGAAAACATGACCCAGGCAAATGTGCTGCGCGTTGGATGCGCGGCCGGCTTTTCAGGCGACCGCACGGACGCGGCGTTGCCCATCGTCGAGGACTTGATCGCTGCGGGCAAACCGTCCGTGCTGATGTTCGAGACCCTGGCGGAGCGCACGCTGGCGCTGGCGCAACTGGCACGCCGCGATGACCCGGATGCGGGATTCGAGCCGCTTCTGGATGAACTGCTGCGCCCGGTGCTGGCGCCGTGCCTGAAGCACGGTATCCGCATCGTGAGCAACTTCGGCGCGGCTAACCCGCGCGGCGCGGCGCGAAGGATTCTCGCCCTGGCGGCCGAACTGGGCGTGCGTGCTCCCAGGGTCGCGGTGGTGGAGGGCGATGATCTGCTTGGCCGGCAGCATCGCCCGATGCTGGAGCAGGCGCTTGGGCCGCAGCTGCCCAGGCAGCCGCTGGTCAGCGCCAATGCCTATATCGGAGCCGAGCCGATCGCGCATGCGTTGCGCGCGGGGGCGGATATCGTGGTGTGCGGGCGGGTGGCCGACCCATCGCTGGTCCTGGGGCCGGCGATCGCGCATTTCGGCTGGTCCATGCGGGACTGGAGCCGGCTGGCGCGCGCGACGATGGCGGGGCATCTGCTCGAATGCGGATCGCAGGTCTCGGGCGGCTACTTCGCCGATCCGGGATTCAAGGAGGTCCCGGATCTTGCGCATGTCGGCTATCCCATCGCGGAGCTGGACGCCGACGGCAACTGCACGATCTCCAAGCCCGCGGGCACTGGCGGCCGCATCGACGCGCGCACGGTCAAGGAGCAACTGCTGTACGAGCTGCACGACCCATCGGCCTATCTCACGCCCGACGTGGTCGC
>NZ_JBEBOW010000151.1:0-8271 GCF_040396215.1 Diaphorobacter ruginosibacter
GTGGGCCTGGATGTGGGCCTGGATGCGGGCGGGATCAAGTGCCTCTTCGTCGTTTACATCGGCTGGTACCTGATAGTCCAGCCGCCACACGCCGAACGGCGCCTTGTGCAGCAGGGCGGAGTGGCCCGGCAGCCAGGGAGGATCGAAATAGCATCGCCGGCCCGCAGGCGCGTCGATATCGATCTTGAAATCCGCGATGACGAAGCGGCTCTCGAAGGAGTTCCCTTCGAAGCGCAACCCCTGGAGTCTGCGCACCGCGGAACGTGCGCCGTCGCAGCCCACCACCCATTGCGCGCGGGTACGGTATTCGCCCTCGGGGGTGTCGAGCGTCAACAGTACGCATTCGCTTTGTTCGTCCAGTCCGATCAGCCGTGTCTGAAAACGTACGTCGACGCCCAGCGCCAGCGCGTGCTCAACCAGGATGCCCTCCATGTTGCATTGGGGCAGATTGGTCATGGGGGCGTATTTGTCGTCCTCGGAAAACGGCAGATCGAGATGGTGAACCACCTGTCCCCGGTAGTAGCTGCGGCCTTTGTCCCAGAGGATGGCTTCCGAGAGAAACGCGCGATCCACGCCCGCCTGTTCCATGATCTCCATGGAGCGCCTGCTGAGCGCGAGCGCGCGGCTACCACCGCATACCTGGGCTTCCGATTCGATCAGCACGGTCTTGACGCCTTGCCTGGCCAGCAGGATGGCCAACACCAGCCCGATGGGGCCGGCTCCCACCACCACGGCAGGGTGTGTTGGCGTGGAAACGGATGTGTTCATTTCCGGCGGGCGCAGAAACGGATGGATTTTGTAATCGAAGTAGCTTGAAGGGTTGGGCTGGAGATTGGGTTGGTGCATGGAATTCGTCTGCCTCGGGATATTCTTGCCGTACCGTGCCCATGTGGACATGTGCGCAACGGACAGGCTGCGGGTGGACTCGCGTCGATTGGCTGGGTGAGCTCAGTTGCATAGACCCCGCTCGCGCAGCCAGTGGAGGGTCAGTTCGACCGTGCTTTGCAGCAGTTCGGGCTGGCCCACGAAGTAATGTGTCGCGCCCTGGACGACATGCATCTGCCGGTCCTGGCTTTTCACGCGCTCGAACACCATGCGTGTGTGGGGTTGCGGAACGGCGTCGTCGGCGCTGTGCTCCAGCGCGAGGAAGGGCACGGTGATGCTTTCGGCGCATTTTTCACCGTGCGCGAAAGTGTCATCCGGCGACCACTGGGACAGCCAGGCGCGTAGCGTGGAAAAGCGCGCCAGTCCGATGGGGCCGCTGTTGACGGTTTCCGGGTGGCCCATGTAGCAGGTGCCAATGGGCCTGTCATTGGGTTCGATGCGTGCATCGAGGAATCGCGGATCGGCCATGGTGCGGTGCAGGATGTGGCCGCGCTCCAGTTCCTTGCCGCCGCGGCGCTTGAGCTCGGCCAGCATTTCCTTGACCCATGCGGTGCGGCGCGCCACGCGCTCGCGCTGCGCCTGGCGAAACCGTGCGAGAAACTCGGCGTCATAGGGCGGCTTGATGTCCGGGTGATACAGATCCAGCGACTCGTCGCGGATGTCGGGGTTGTGTTCATCGAGCACGCTGGGATCGATCCAGTCCTGCAGCACCACGGCGCGCGATACATGGGCCGCCTGCAGGATGAACGCGTCGGCGGGCTGCAGTCCGGCCTGCGTGAGATCGTAGGGATCGCCGGCCGGCGTGTGCGTGACCGTCGGCTTCTCGGCCTGCGACTGGTAGTACAGCGAGAGCGAGCCGCCGCCGGACCAGCCTGCGAGCACGACCTTGCGATACTTCCACTGTTCGCGCGCATGGCGGATATACGCTCCCAGGTCGCGTACCACGTGCTCCATGATGAGAGCAGTGTCATTGCGCGCATAGCGGCTGGCCGCGCACAACACGTGCACGCCGTTGGCGGCCATGGCGTTGGGCATGGGAAGCAGTTGCAGGGTGCTTGCCGGATGCATGTAGATGAGCAGCGTGTCGCTCTTGACGCCGCGCGGCACGTAGCGCACTCCTTCGAGATGCACCACGCCCTGCTGGCCGGAGAAACCATAGACCGTCTTGAACTGTGATGCTTCCGAATACTGGATATGGACCCATTCGGAATCCACCTCATGGCGGCTGGCATTGGCTGTATTCATGGTTTGCTGAGTCCTTTGTGTGTTCCCGGGCTGCGGGTTGGTCAGAAAGAGTGGCGCATTCCCAGCGAAAACACGCGTACGTCGGTACCTGCCACGGCTGGGTAGTTGAGGATGGGGACTGCTCCATAAAGCACGCTGACGCCGGTTTCGTTGTTGCGCAGCAGCGCGGCGCAGGCATAAAGCGATGTGCGCCTGGACAATGGGTAGTCGTAGGCGGCCGAGTACGTGCGCCCGCGGCCCGTGCGGGCCAGCGGGTAGTCGAAGCGCGTTTGCAGCGTCTGGATCATGAGCACGCCAACGGGCATCGGCACCTTGCCCCCGAGCCACCACGATGAAGTCTTGCTCCAGGTGCTGGCGTTGATGGTCTTGTTGCGCTCCGATGGATTGAATACGTAGTAGCCTGTGTAGAACTTGGCAAACCGGGTGTCGTAGCTGCCGCCGAGCATCCATTCGTTCTGCCATGCCGGATCAGCTCCGTCGGGAATGTCTTTTGCAAACTGGCGCACACGGGTTGCCGCGGCGGTGAGCATGAGTTGTTTTTGCTCATAGGCAATGCTGGCGCCGATCAACTGGCCCGTCCGCCGGGCGTTCTCGTCGCCCGCGGCCACCATGCCGCGCAGCGTGATGCCGCCGCTGCTCCAGGACGTGTTAAGGGAGTTGCTGACCCGTCCCGAGGATTGGAAGCTGGAATCGCTCCCCGTGGCTGAAGGTGTCTGATAAAGGCCATTGCCGGTGGCAAGCAGGTTGCCCCAGTATGCGTTGCCCTGCGTGTCGGCATTCAGGAGCGCGATCGCCATGGGCGAGTACTGGCGGCCCGCCGACAGGCTCCAGCCGCCTCCCGATGCCAGCCCCACCCAGATCTGGCGGCCAAAAGGAATGCCGCCCTGTTGGAATGTGCCGGTATCGGCGGCAATGCCGCTTTCCAGCACGAAGTTCGCGCTAAGCCCATCGCCGAGGTCTTCCGTGCCGCGAAAGCCCAGCCGTCCACCCGGACCGACTCCGGAATACAGGCCGTTGACGGTCCGTGAGTTCCCCAGGTTGGCGTGCGTGACGGCAGCATCGACATTGCCGTAGATGGTGACGCCGCCTTGGGCCATTCCATTGAACGCGGCGAATGTGAGGGACGCACAGATGACGAGAGGTTTGCGCTGCATGATTTTCTTGAATCGCCGGTGATACTTGTTGTTTGCTGCTTCGGCAGCACCTGCTGTTATGTGGGTTGGATCGATCACACCGTGCCTGCCGGGTGTCCTACTGGCGCACCGCCTCGATCTGGATCACCAGCCGCACGTCGTCTGGGATGACGTCGTAGGAGGAGATGCCCCAGTCGCGGCGGTTGATCTCGGCAACGAAGTCTCCTCCGCACACCTGGCGCTGCACCACCGGGTGCTGGTAGCAGTTGAAATGCCGCGCCTTGAGCCTCACCGCGGCGGTTTTGCCGCGTAGAGTCAGCGTGCCATCGATAGCGGCGATGCCGGCGTCTTCGGTGAACGCGAACTTGCTGGAGGTGAACCGTGCCTGCGGATGGTTGGCGGCATCGAAGAACTTGTCGCTCTTGAGCATGCCGTCGAAAGCGGGGATGCCTGAGTTGATCGAGGTGGTGTGGATCGTGATGTCAGCCTGGCCGTGGCGGGCCTGGCGGTCAAGCGCGACGCTGCCCTCGGTCTTGTCGAAGCGACCTCGGACCGTGGCGGTCTTGTAGTGCATGACTTCGAAATAGACAAAGGTGTGGGTCGGATCGATGGTGTAAGTCTCGGTTTCGGCCAGGGCGTTGCCTGTGAAGAAGGCAGCCAGCAGGGCCATGGCCGTTGCCGGGATCAATGAAAGTGCGCGCATGAAATGGGCCCTCGTGACGAATTGCTTGAAGAGTGGTGTGAAAAACGGATGAATGGTTGCGCGCCCGGACCCTAGTGGTCTTTGAACTTGAGATGAAACTTCACGGTGACGTCGTTGGCCACAAGGCTCGGATCGGCCCAGGCGCCCGCGCCGATGCCGAAGTCGCCACGTTGCAGCACAAACTGGCCCGCCGCCCTGGTCTGGCCGCCCTCGCTCGTCACGGTGACTGGAAACACCAGTGCTTTGCTGCGCCCCCGGATGGTGAGAGGACCCGACACTTCGACGCGCCGGGCATCCAGCGGTTTGACGGAAGTGGATTGAAATTCGGCGGTGGCGAATTTCGATGTATCGAGCCAGTCCACGCCCTTGGCTTCCTGCACGACTTCCGGCGCGGGAAAGTAAATGCTGCCCATATCGACGCTCATGCTCACCGAACTGTTGTGCGGCGCCGCGGCATCGATACGTGCGGTGGCGCTGAACTTGCGGAACTTGCCCTCGACAGGCACGCCCATCTGCCGGGTCGTGAAGGCCACTTCGCTTTGATCGGCAAGCACCATTTGCTGTGCATGGGCGTGGGCTGCGGCGAGTGCCACAGCCACGGCTGAGGCGATCCGCCGCCAATTCAGATGATGAGTCACGAGATGCTCCCTGTGTTTTTTGCGCCCGCTCCCATGCGCGCGAGGATCCGTTCGCGGTCCAGCCATTCGTGTTTGGCCACGGCGGTGACATGCAGCGCCGCCAGCATGCCGAGTGCGTAGGCCAGCCAGTGGTGAAGCGGCTTGAGAATGGCAGCCAGCTCCTGTGAGGCACCCAGTGGGTCGGGCAAAGGCCAGCGGCCAAACAGCACCACTGGGAAACCAGCCGCGCAGCTATAGAGATAGCCAGCGGCCGGTGCCGCAATCGCCAGCAGATACAGGCCCGCATGCGCCAGATGCGCGGCGCTTGCCTGCCAGGCAGGCATAGGCAGGGCACTCGGTGGGCGATGCGCTGCACGCCAGCCGAGCCGCAACAGCATGACGGCCAGGGCCAGCATGCCTGCCCATTTGTGCCAGTTGTAGAGCTTCAGGCGTTGTGGGGAAAACGGCAGCGCCGTCATGTAGAGCCCCATCACGATCAGTGCAGGCAGCGCCATCGCGATCAGCCAATGCAGGCTGATGGCGATCGCGTCGTAGCGATGCTCGGTGACCCGCTGCACGGGCCTGGACAGGGATGTCATGGGCTGTCCCGCCCGTCAGACCAGGCTGATGCCGGCATCGCGGATGATGGGAGCCCAGACCTCGGCCTCGCGGTGCATGTGCCGATTCATCTCCTCGGGCGTGCTGGGAATCATTTCGCCGCCGAGGTCGGCCAGGCGCTGCCTGACATCCGCATTCTCAGCGGTCTTGGCGAACGCCCGGTTCAAGGCGTTGACAATGGCGGGTGGGGTTTTGGCGGGAGCGGCGAAACCTTGCCAACCCCAGGCATCGAAACCGGAAATGCCCGACTCCGCGACCGTCGGGATCTGCGGAGCCTGCTGCAGACGGGAGCCTCCCGTCGATGCGATGGCATATACCTTGTTCACCTTCATGTGCTGGTTGGCCGTCGCCAGCGAAGACATCAGCACGGGAATCTGTCCTCCCAGCAGATCCTGCATGGCCGGACCATCCCCCTTGTATGGCACGTGGTTGAGCTTGATGCCGGCGCGGCGCATCAGCATTTCCATGGCAAGGTGATGCGGCGTGCCCACCCCCGGACTGCCCCAGCTGAGGCTATCCGGACTGGCCTTGGCCAGGGCGATGAATTCCTGGAGTGTCCTGGCGGGCACTGATGGATGCACGACCAGCAGAAGGCCGAAGCGTGCGGTGAGCGTGATCGGCGTGAGGTCCGTGAAGGAGTCGTAGCTGATCTTCTTGAATAGCGTGCGGTTGGTGGAGTACGTCCCCATGTCGCCGAGCAGAAAGGTATAGCCGTCGGCGGGAGCATGGGCCACTGCAGTGGCGCTGATGATGCTGGAGCCGCCTGGTCGGTTGTCGATGAATACCTGCTGGCCGAGCGATTCACTCATCACGGGAGCCACGGCGCGGGCGAAGGCATCGGTGCCGCCGCCGGGCGGGTAGGGCACGATCATGCGGATGCTGCGCTCCGGATAAGCGCCTGCGCGGCTCGTTGTTGAAAAGGGCAAGGCGCACATGGCTGCCGCGCAAGCCGTGAATCCGCGTCGGTTCATCTTCATGGGGGGTTTCCGTTATGTGTTGTGTCCAACGAGCGATGCGGCTGCCGGTCAGCTGTCGAATCCGTTGCGGGCGCGTTTTTCTTCCACCCAGAGCGCGCATGATTCATGCGCTTTGGCGCGCGCGGCCCGCATGTATTCATCGCTGGCGGTCTGCACCGTGAGTTCGAGACGAATACCGTTGGGGTCGAAGAAATAGATGGATTCGACGAAGTGATGGTCAGTCACGCCCAGCACTTGCACCCCGGCATCCTCCAGACGCTTTTTCGCCAGCAGCAGATCCGCCTGTGATCGCACACGCAGCGCAAGGTGGTTCACCCATGCGGGAGTGTTGGGTGACGGCTCGGCGCGCGTGTTGTCGCCGAGATCGAAGAAGGCGATGCACGAGCCATCGTCCATCTGGAAAAACAGATGCACATAGGGGCAGTGCTCGCCGGTGCTGGGCACGGTCTCGGCGCGAATCAGGTGCACGAGAGGCAGGCCCAGCAGGTCTTCGTAGAAGTGCCGCGTCTCTTCGGCATCCCGGCAGCGCCAAGCGAAATGATGAAGACCCAGCACCGGCACGTCGATAGGCTGGACGGATGGAGGCATTGCGGAGAGTTGCACGGATGTCTCGAAACAGGCAGTTTGGAATGGGTTGAATGCTAATTGATGATCATCAATGTTTCAATAATAGAGACTATGTGATTTTGTTGTCGTATATACTTATCTGTAGTATCAATAATTGATACTTTATATTTAAATACTTTGGATAGACCATGTCTCAGCTGAACAAGGTGCTTCAGGTTCTGGATTTGTTTTCCGCACAGGTTCCGACGCTGACCGCGGAACAGATCGCGCAGCGGCTCGATTTGTCGCGTCCGACGGCGTTTCGCTATGTACGCCAGTTGTGCGATGCGGGTTTGCTGCTCAGCATTTCCGGCAGCTATGCGCTGGGGCCACGCATCATTGAGCTTGACTGCTGTATCCGCCTGTCCGATCCAATCCTCGCCCACAGCCGTGACGCGTTGCGCACGCTGGCGGGCACCCAGGCCTGCATGGCTGTACTGGTGACCATGTATGGCGATCAGGTGATCCATGTGCATTCGGAATCCGGCCATGGGTCCACGGAGCTGCAGTTCTCCCGTGGCCGCCGCCTTCCGCTGTTGCAGGGGGCGGCATCGAAAATCATCCTGGCCCACCAGCCCGTGAGCCGCTTGCGGCGCCTGTTTCAGCGCTGCCGCGAAGACGGGCAGGCACAGGCGATCAGCGATGATGTCTCAGGATTTCTGAAGTACTTCCGCATGATCCGCCAGCAGGGCTTCTATGTCTCACGTTCGGAAGTGGAGCAGGACGTGACCGGCGTGGCCGCCCCCATATTCAATGCCAGCGGTGATGTCACGAGCTGCCTGTCGCTCACCTTCAATCACGACCTGAACCCCGACTACGAGACTGATCACTTCATCCCCCTGGTGCAAAACTGCGCCCGCGATGTGTCGCTCAGGCTGTCGAGGTCGCAAAACCGGCTGCGCGCCAGGAGCGCGCAGGATCAGCCGGGCCGGCTGGATGCATGAATCCGCGAAGACGCCCTAGTCCATGCGGATGTTGGCGGTCTTCACGATGTCGGCATATTTCTTCAGGTCGGAGGCAATCTCCGCGCGGAATTCCTCGGGCGTGTTGCCGGATGACTCGATGCCCAGTGACGCGAGCCGATCCTTGATTTCTGGCGTGTGCACCACATGGTTCAGTTCTTTCTGAAGGCGGTCCACGATCGCTTGCGGCGTCCTGGCGGGCGCGAGGATGCCGATCCAGGAGTTGACGACGAAGCCCGGCACGCCGGATTCGGCCACGGTAGGCACCTCCGGTAGCGACGGCAGGCGCCTGGCGGTGGAGACCGCGATCGCGCGTACCTGGCCTTGCTTGACGAATGGGTATGCGCCCGCGACGGCGGTATAGAGCATCGGAAGCGTTCCGCCCACGACGTCCGAGAGCGCCTGGCCGCCGCCCTTGTAGGGTACGTGCACGAAGTTGGCTTCGGTCCTGGCCTTGAGCAGCTCTCCGGCCAGATGCGGCGTGCTGCCGGTGCCGGCGCTGCCGTATGAAACGCCCCCGGGCGT
>NZ_JBEBOW010000152.1:0-8059 GCF_040396215.1 Diaphorobacter ruginosibacter
CTGCCCGGTCAACGCAGGTTGTAGAACGCGGCGCGGCCCGGATAGTAGGCGATGTCGCCCAGGTCTTCTTCGATGCGCAGCAACTGGTTGTACTTGGCCATGCGGTCGGAGCGGCTCATGGAGCCGGTCTTGATCTGGCCCGCGTTCGTGCCCACGGCGATGTCGGCGATGGTGGAGTCCTCGGTCTCGCCGGAACGGTGCGAGATCACCGCGGTGTAGCCTGCGCGCTTGGCCATTTCGATGGCCTCGAAGGTTTCCGTCAGGGTGCCGATCTGGTTGATCTTGATGAGGATCGAGTTGGCGATGTGCTTGTCGATGCCTTCCTTCAGGATCTTGGTGTTGGTCACGAACAGATCGTCGCCCACCAGCTGGACCTTGCCGCCCAGGCGCTCGGTCAGGTGCTTCCAGCCGTCCCAGTCGCCTTCGGCCATGCCGTCCTCGATGGAGATGATGGGGTACTTGTCGACCCATGTGGCGAGCATGTCGGTCCATTGCTCTGCCGTCAGCTGCAGGCCGCCTTCGCCTTCGAGCACGTACTTGCCGTCCTTGTAGAACTCGCTGGCGGCGCAGTCCAGGCCCAGCACGATCTGTTCGCCCGCGGTGTAGCCGGCGTTCTCGATGGCCTGCAGGATCAGTTGGATCGCGGCTTCGTGGTTCTCGACGGAAGGGGCGAAACCGCCTTCGTCACCCACGGCCGTGGACATGCCCTTGTCGTGAATGATCTTCTTGAGCGCATGGAATACCTCCGCGCCCCAGCGCACGGCCTCGCGGAACGAGGGCGCGCCCACGGGGATGATCATGAACTCCTGCAGGTCGAGGCTGTTGTTGGCGTGCGCGCCGCCATTGATCACGTTCATCATCGGAACGGGCAGTTGCGCGGCGCCCATGCCGCCGAGGTAGCGGTACAGGGGCAGGCCGGACTCTTCGGCGGCGGCGCGCGCCACGGCCATCGACACGGCCAGCATGGCGTTGGCGCCCAGGCGGCCCTTGTTGTCGGTGCCGTCGAGGTCGATCAGGGTCTTGTCGAGGAAGGCTTGCTCGGACGCGTCCAGGCCGAGTACGGCCTCGGAGATTTCGGTGTTGATGTGCTCGACGGCCTTGAGCACGCCCTTGCCGAGGTAGCGGCTCTTGTCGCCGTCACGCAGCTCGATGGCTTCGCGCGAGCCTG
Source organism: Diaphorobacter ruginosibacter (assembly GCF_040396215.1). Lineage (GTDB taxonomy): Bacteria > Pseudomonadota > Gammaproteobacteria > Burkholderiales > Burkholderiaceae_C > Diaphorobacter_A > Diaphorobacter_A ruginosibacter_A. Next base: position 1,169 of record NZ_JBEBOW010000152.1, read on the forward strand.
TGGATGCGCCCGACGGCACGGCCGCGCGGCCCATCACGCCGGACTCCAGCAGCACGTCGCATTCGACGGTGGGGTTGCCGCGGCTGTCCAGCACTTCGCGGCCTACGATGTCAACGATTGCGCTCATGAATGATCCTAAGAAAGTTGATAACCGGGAGAGGTCTGACGCAATCCGGGAGAGGAATCCGCGTCGTTCCTGTGTGTTGTGAGATGCGAAGCCAGGCATGCCGGCAAGGCCGCGCAGGTGAACATGGCCGACGGGTGGCTCATACGCCTTCCACGCAGATCAACCGCATGACGGCCGCGCCTTCCCGGGCTGCGCGCGCCTTGCCGTATTCGGGTGAAAGGTAGAACGCCTTCGCTGCCTCGAAGCTGGCGAACTTCAGCAGCACCACGCGTTGCGGAGCCCAGTCGCCTTCCATGACTTCCACCTGGCCGCCGCGGATGCAGACTTCCGCGCCGTGCGCTTGCATGGCTGCGGTCGACCATTTCTTGTATTCCTCGTACTGCGTCGGGTTGGTGACCTCGACGGTGGCGATGACGTATCCGCTTGGCATTTCTTTGTCTCGATGATGTGAATGGGTGATGAATGTCCGCCGGCGGGGCTGTGCGCTCGCTTCTCAGGCGCTGAAATCGTCTTCCAGGAAGCCGTTGCGCTTGGTGATGTCGTCAAGCGCCACCAGCGTCTCCAGCAAGGCCTTCATGTGTTTGAGCGGAACGGCGTTCGGGCCGTCGGAGAGCGCATTGCAGGGATCCGGGTGGGTTTCCATGAAGACGCCCGCGACGCCCACGGCAATCGCCGCGCGCGAGAGCACCGGAACCATCTCGCGCATGCCGCCGCTGGACGTGCCGTTGCCGCCGGGCAGCTGCACGCTGTGCGTGGCGTCGAACACGACGGGGGCTCCCGTCTCGCGCATGATGGCCAGCGAGCGCATGTCGCTCACCAGGTTGTTGTAGCCGAAGCTGGCGCCGCGCTCGCACGCCATGAAGCTGTCTTCGGCAAGTCCGGCTTCCCTGGCTGCCGCACGGGCCTTGTCGATGACATTCTTCATGTCATGCGGCGCGAGAAACTGGCCTTTCTTGATGTTCACCGGCTTGCCCGACTGGGCTACAGCCCGGATGAAATCCGTCTGGCGGCAAAGGAAGGCAGGCGTCTGCAGGACGTCCACGACCCTGGCGACGGCGGGGATCTCGGCTTCGGTGTGCACGTCCGTGAGGATGGGGACGTTCAGCTCCTTCTTCACCTTGGCGAGAATCTCCAGACCTTTGTCCATGCCCGGGCCGCGAAAGCTCGCGCCCGAGGATCGATTGGCCTTGTCGTAGCTGCTCTTGAAGATGAAGTGGATGCCCAGCGCGGACGTGATTTCCTTGAGCTGGCCCGCCACATCCATCTGCAACTGCTCGGACTCCACCACGCAGGGGCCCGCGATCAGAAAGAAACGTTTGTCGAGACCGACATCGAAGCCGCAGAGTTTCATGATGTGTCTAGTCCTTCGGTAACTTATTTCAACGCACCCTTGTGATGCGCAACGGCTGCCTTCACGAACGCGTTGAACAGCGGGTGGCCGCTCCACGGCGTGGACTTGAACTCGGGGTGGAATTGCACGCCGATGAACCAGGGGTGGATCTTGCTGGGCAGCTCGACGATTTCGGTGAGTTGCTCGCGTTGCGTGAGCGCGGAGATCACCAGGCCGGCTTCACGCAACTGATCCAGGTATTGCGTGTTGGCTTCATAGCGGTGGCGGTGGCGCTCGGTCACCACGTCTCCGTAGATGCTGTGCGCCAGCGTGCCGGGCTGCACGTCGGAGGACTGCGCGCCCAGGCGCATCGTACCGCCGAGGTCGGAATTCTCGTTGCGCGTCTTGATGGTGCCGTCCTCGTCCTTCCACTCGGTGATCAGGGCGATCACGGGGTGCTTGGCATGGGGGTCGAACTCGGTGGAGTTCGCTCCTTCGAGGCCCGCCATGTGGCGCGCGTATTCGATCGTCGCCACCTGCATGCCCAGGCAGATGCCGAGGTAGGGCACCTTGTTCTCGCGGGCGTACCGGGCAGTGGAAATCTTTCCTTCCACGCCGCGCGAGCCGAAGCCGCCGGGCACCAGGATCGCGTCGTACCGGGACAGCAGATCCTTGGCATTCCCGTCATCAATGGTCTCCGAATCCACGTGTGTGATCTTCACGCGCACGTGGCTTTGCATGCCGGCATGCTTGAGCGCTTCATTGACCGACTTGTAGGCATCGGACAGCTCGACGTACTTGCCGACCATGGCGATCTGCACCTCGCCTTGCGGGTGTTCGGTCTCGTAGACCAGATCGTCCCAGCGCTTCAGGGAAGCGGGAGGCGTGTTCAGGCGCAGCTTGTCGCAGATGAGGCCGTCCAGCCCCTGCTCGTGCAGCATGCGCGGCACCTTGTAGATGGTGTCCACGTCCCACATGGAGATCACGCCCCATTCGGCCACGTTGGTGAACAGCGAAATCTTGGCGCGTTCCTCGTCCGGCACGGCATGCTTGGCGCGGCACAGCAGCGCATCGGGCTGGATGCCGATTTCGCGCAGCTTCTGCACGGTGTGCTGCGTGGGCTTGGTCTTGAGCTCGCCGGCCGCCTCGATGTAGGGCAGGTAGGTCAGGTGCACGAAGGCCGAATTGTTGGGGCCGAGCTTGAGCGAGAGCTGGCGGACGGCTTCAAGGAACGGCAGCGATTCGATATCGCCCACCGTGCCGCCGATCTCGCAGATGGCGACATCGACCGCTTCATCCGTGCCGATGCCCGCGCCGCGCTTGACGTATTCCTGGATCTCGTTGGTGATGTGGGGGATGACCTGCACGGTCTTGCCCAGGTAGTCGCCGCGGCGTTCCTTCTCCAGCACGGACTGGTAGATGCGCCCGGTGGTGAAATTGTTGGACTGCTTCATGCGCGTTTCGATGAAACGCTCGTAGTGGCCGAGGTCGAGGTCGGTTTCCGCGCCGTCGTCCGTCACGAACACTTCGCCGTGCTGGAACGGCGACATCGTGCCGGGATCCACGTTGATATAGGGGTCCAGCTTGATGAGAGTGACTTTGAGGCCGCGCGATTCAAGAATCGCAGCAAGGGAGGCTGAGGCGATTCCCTTGCCCAGGGAAGACACCACACCGCCGGTGACGAAGACAAATTTGGTCATGTCTTTTATGGTGGTGGGAAATTCCGATTATACGGGTCGGCCTGGATGATCTGCTGGATCGCGGTCGACTATCCCTGCGGGTTGTCTGCTAAATTCCCGGCTATGACACAGCTTGCTGGAAAACACATTGTCCTTGGCCTCAGTGGTGGCGTGGCCTGCTACAAATCAGCGGAGCTGTGCCGGTTGCTCGTCAAGGCGGGCGCCACGGTTCAGGTGGTGATGACCGAGGCCGCCGCGCAGTTCATTACCCCGGTCACCATGCAGGCTTTGAGCGGCCGCGCGGTTTATTCGTCGCAATGGGATGGGCGCGAGCGCAACAACATGCCGCACATCAACTTGGGCCGTGAGGCGGATGCGGTGCTGATCGCGCCGTGCAGCGCGGATTTCATTGCGCGGCTGGCGCAGGGGCGATCGGATGAATTGCTGAGTCTGCTGTGTCTGGCCCGCCCGATGGAACGCGTGCCGCTTTTGCTCGCGCCCGCGATGAACCGCGAGATGTGGCAGCACCCGGCCACCCAGCGCAACATGGAGCAGGTGGCGCGGGACGGCGCCGTGATTCTCGGCGTCGGCAATGGCGAGCAGGCCTGCGGCGAGACGGGTGATGGGCGCATGCTGGAGCCCGAGGAGATTCTGGAGGATCTGGCGGCGCAGCTCTCGCCCAAGACGCTGGCGGGGCACCATGTCCTGGTCACGGCGGGCCCGACCTTCGAGGCGATCGATCCGGTGCGCGGCATCACCAATCTGTCCAGCGGCAAGATGGGATTCGCCGTCGCGCGCGCGGCGCGTGCGGCGGGCGCCCAGGTCACGCTGATCGCCGGCCCGGTGCATCTGCCTACGCCACGCGGCGTGCAGCGCATCGATGTGCAATCGGCGGCGCAGATGTTCGATGCCGCGACCGGGTTCGCCAGTGCGGCTTCCGTCTTCATCGCGACCGCGGCGGTGGCCGATTGGCGGCCCGCGCAGGCCAGCAGCCAGAAAATCAAGAAGGACGGGTCCGGCGACGTGCCTCCGCTGGCGTTTGTCGAAAACCCCGACATTCTTGCCGGCATCGCGCATTCCAGGCGCGCGGAGTCCGGCGAACTGTTCTGCGTGGGGTTTGCCGCCGAAAGCGAGAATCTGCTCGACCATGCCAGCGCCAAGCGCGAACGCAAGGGCGTGCCGTTGCTGGTCGGCAATATTGGTCCGGCTACTTTCGGTCAGGACGACAATGCGCTGATCCTGATCGATGCGCAAGGGCATCGAGAGATTCCGCGCGCTTCCAAGCAGGCGCTGGCCGGTGAGCTGATCGCCGAGATCGCCCGGCGCGTTCCCGTCAGGGATTGAGGCTGGACAATGGCCTGGCGCAATATCTTCGGGGCATCCGCGCAGCATCCCGCGGACACGCCGCCCGACGGGGATTTTGCGCGCTATGTGGAGAATCTCGTCGAGCAGCAGTCGCGCGCCTTGTCGGGCGGACAGCATATGGCGCCCCTGGCCGGATCGCCGAGGGCGGCGGCACGTGCGTCGGCGCCGGATGCCTTGAAAGCTGGCACGCGGGCCAGGGCGCGTGATGACATCGGGAATGCGCTGAACTCCGAAAACACACAAAGGCCTGCCCGTTTGAGGATCCCGCCGTTCTTTCTGTTCATGTCCGTGATCATTTTGCTGGGCGTGACCGCCGCGGGCGGACGTGGCTGGACGTGGCCGTTCCTTATACTCGTGTGGCTTTATGTGCTGCGGCGTATCGCGCGCTCGGTGTTCAGTTTGCTCGCGGGCGGGAAGTCCGTCCGGCGGCCCCAACGAAAGTAATTCCAAGTGAAGATTGATGTGAAAGTTCTTGATCCGCGCATGGCGGATCAATTGCCCGCGTACGCTACTCCTGGCAGCGCAGGCCTGGATCTGCGGGCCTGTCTCGATGCGCCGCTCACGCTCGAACCCAACGCGTGGCAACTGGTGCCGACGGGCATCGCCATCCATCTGAAGGACCCGGGCTACGCCGCGCTGATCCTGCCGCGTTCGGGCCTGGGTCACAAGCATGGCATCGTGCTGGGAAATCTCGTTGGCCTGATCGACAGCGACTACCAGGGGCAGCTCATGGTGAGCGCCTGGAATCGCAGCGATGTGGCCTTCATCATGCAACCGATGGAACGGCTCGCGCAGCTCGTCATCGTGCCGGTGGTGCAGGCTCGCTTCAATGTAGTGGCCGAGTTTGATACCGCCAGTGAGCGCGGTGAAGGCGGGTACGGATCCACCGGCAAGCATTGAGTCGATCGTTTGGATTGAGCGCATTGGTGTTTATTTGATATCAAATGTGCTTATACAGTCGAATCCAGCCTACAAACATGCCGCTTGCTGCGTTTGAGGATGGAGCGCGACGACGGCGCTGCTGCTTCAGGTCGCGTGATTCGTGAACTTCGAAGCTTGAGTGCGGGTTGTTGGCCTCCGGATGGCTGCGGCTGTCGTGGATTTTGCATTGTAAAAATCAAGGATTCAAACCATGTCTACTTCCACCCGTTTGGCAATCAGTCTCGGCATCGTTCCTTTGGTTCTTTCGCTTGGCGCCTGCGTCGCCACCGCGCCCGCCGCGAACCAGGGGACCATGGGATCCGTCAATGCTCCGCCTGCCCAGAACATCACGGAGACGGGGCGTGTCGTCCGCATCGATAGCGTGGCCACGGGGCAGGGAGGCTCGACCAATGTCGGAGCCGCTGCCGTGGGCGCGGTGGTTGGCGGCGTGCTCGGCAACCAGGTGGGAGGCGGCCGCGGCCGTACGCTGGCGACCGTTGCCGGCGTGGCTGGCGGCGCGGTGGCTGGCAATGCGATCGGCAGCAGCGGCAATCAGGCGCGGGAGGTCAGTGGCGTATTCCGGATCACCATTCAACTGGACCAGGGCGGCCAGCGCGTGATCGATGTGCCTGACCTGGGCGACCTGCGCCAGGGTGACCGGGTGCAGGTGATCAATGGCCAGCAGATTTCGCGCATGCAGTGATCCGGCGCAACCCGGCCTCTTGGCATCGTGAGGGCAGGTTTTCTGCATTTGCGGGGAGTGCCCGCTCTTTCCGTGTCGCCAAGGTAAAGCAGGCGAAGGCCTACAGGCGGGCCATTGGCGGCGATGCAGCATTTCGTCCATGGCTTCTCGCATGGACGAGGCATGAGTTCAAGGAAAGACAAAGACGAAATGCGTGTATCTCAAAGAATCACCACCGTGGGTGGAATACTGGCGTTGGCGGGACTGCTCAGCGCCTGTGCCTATCAGGATCCCTATGGGCCGCAGTATGGCGGCGGCTATCAGTCACCGCCGCCTGAGCCCGCCTATGGCGGCACTGTTTATCCGGCGCCAAGCCAGGGGTATGTGGAGTACGGCCGTGTCTCCAGTATCGAAAGCCTTCCGACCAGCTACCAGCGCGGCAGCACTTCGGGCGTGGGCACCGTGCTTGGGGCCGTGGTGGGCGGCGTGCTGGGCAATCAGATCGGCGGTGGCCTGGGCCGTGCGGCGGCGACCGCCGCTGGTGCGGTGGGCGGAGCCTTCGCGGGGAATGCGCTGGAGAGCCGCACGGCGCCTGTGGGGCAGGTCGGCGGACTGTACCGCCTGAGCATCCAGCTCGATCAAGGCGGCCAGCGGGTGTATGACGTTCCCGATCCGGGTGACCTGCGGCCGGGCGACCGGGTCCGCATGGTGGATGGGCAGATTTCGCGGTATTGAGAGCCGCTAACACAACCCTCGATACGTCGTTGCTTCGCCTTGTCGTACGCTT
>NZ_JBEBOW010000153.1:0-7920 GCF_040396215.1 Diaphorobacter ruginosibacter
GATGCCCAGCTTGGCTTGGACCGCCCGGACTACACGGATTACGACCATCGCCACGGTGCTGCAAGCGCCTGATCCGCGCTCCCGAGCGATGACGCTCTTGATAAGTGAATAGTTTTTAAGAAATGACTTGTCATTTTTGATTGAAATATTATGCAATTCTGTTTTAATCGTGCCGAAGACCGCATGCGTTGGGCTGATTCACTCTATTTGTAACATTTCGCATGCTTCCTTGTGCTAAATATGTAAGCGCATTACCTTCCACGCCATGAACACATTAGTCAATAGAGCCGATGGCAAGGTGGATCTGCATGGGTTGGTGCAGGCCATCGCGCATGCCACGGCGGACGATAGTCTCAACAATCTGCTCACGGCGGAGCAGTGGGATTTGCTCTCGTCCTATTTGCTTCCGGTGTCGTTGCCGGCGGGGCAGGTGCTGTTTGCGCAAGGGAGCACGGACCGCACGCTGTTTTTGTTGGAAAGCGGAACGTTGAGCGTGCATTTCGAGGATGAGAAGCAGCGGTTGCGTCTGGCGATCGTCGGTCCGGGGTCGGTGGTGGGCGAGGGGGCTTTCTTCTCGCACCATCCGCGCTCCGCGACGGTGCAGGCGGGTGCGCCCTGCAAGCTGTGGAGCTTGCCGGCCATGCGGTTTACGGAATTGTCCAATCGGCAGCCGGCGGTGGCGCTGAATCTGGTGATGGCTGTCGGGGCCGTGCTCTCCAAACGCCTCGGCAATCGCAAGCGGCGGGTGGCTTCCACCTGAGCTTGCGCGAGTTTCCCGGAGTCACTGTTCCCAAAAAGGACTGGCGCAGTTCCCATTGGGCAATTAACATCTGCTGACATATAGAGCGCTGTGCGCTTATTTGCGCATTTAGTGATGCGCTTCATTTCAGGTGCGCCATGTCTTTTTTCAGTTGGTTTTCCCGCAGTCCAGCAAAGGGCGCCGCTGCGCCCCAGGGGTTGCGCTCTCCTGCGCCGCAGGGTGCCGGGGCGGCGCAGCCGGCCGCCTCGCGCACGGCCGATTCTGCGGAATTGATGGCACGGAAAAATATCCGCATGGAGCGCCGCGAGTCGCTCTACATGGTGGTGCGCGATGCCATGGTTCGCGCTGGGGTGTTGTCGGCAGGCTACAAGTTCAAGGTGCTTTCGCTGGACCCGTTGGGCCAGCAGTTTGTCGTGATGGTGGATCTGGCTCGTGAATATGGCCCCAGTACGGCGCGGCTGAGCGAGATCGAGACACTCATCGTTCAAAGTGCCAAGGCGCGTTTCGAGATTCTGGTGACGGCCGTGTATTGGCGCGTTCATGACAGCGTGGGAGCCGGCGTGCACATGCGGCGGGCAGCGGACAAGCAGGCGCTTGCCGCCACCCGCTCGGATGCGCCGCAGACCCTGCGCGCGCCCATCATGCCGGCCGGGTCGTACGAGGCGCGGTCTTCGGGTTCGGTGCCGTTGCGCAATTCGGGCTCGGTTCCGCTCAACTCGGGAGCGGTGCCGCTCAATTCCGGGGCTGTTCCGCTGGGTTCGGGATCCGTGCCGCTGAGCAGCGCTCCCGCGCCGTTGATCGGTAATCATCCTGTCGTGAATGGCCACGCCAATGGCCGTTTCGATCCGATCGAGGATGATGAGGTGGCTGCGTTCAAGCGTGCGCTCAACGATGCCAGGGCCGGGGCCGCGAACCGCAATGGCGCGCCATCGGCATCGGCCCGCCCGGGCACGGTGGTGCGCAGCGGCCCGATATCGCGTTCTCCGTTGCTGCAGCCCTCGGGGTTCGGCGACACGGAGATGAGCGCGCCGGATTCGGCCAGCTCCGACCTCAGCGCGACCCAGTACGGTGATCTGAACTGAGCCGCGGCGCCGGCGGGCCTTGGGCGGGTTTCTAATGGCCTTCGAAATCCACCAGGTTGAAGATCGTCAGGCCTGAATCGCGCAGCCGCCTGGAGCCTCCCAGCTCGGGCAGGTCCACGATCACCGCGCCCTCCATGACGGTGGCGCCCAGCCGCTCGAGTAATTTTCTGCCGGCCATCATGGTGCCGCCCGTGGCGATCAGGTCGTCGATCAACAATACGCGGTTGCCGGGCTTGACGGCGTCCGCATGCAGTTCGACGGTGGCGCTGCCGTATTCGAGCTCGTAGGTCTCTTCGACGGTAGTGAAGGGCAGCTTGCCTTTCTTGCGGATCGGCACGAAGCCGACATTGAGTTCGTACGCGATCACCGCGCCGATGATGAAGCCGCGCGCGTCCAGGCCGGCCACCACGTCGGGGCGCATCTCCTTGTCCATGTAACGGTGCACGAATGCGTCGATGAGCACGCGGAACACCTTGGGATCCTGCAGCAGCGGCGTGATGTCGCGGAACTGCACGCCTTGGGCGGGCCAGTCGGCGACGGTGCGGATGTGTTGGCGCAGGTATTCGTTGACGCTCAGTTGCTGCAGCATGGTGATGGTCTGGGAGTGTGGGGTAATCGCCGGGGTTGCGAGGATTGCGGCGCCGTTGCCTGTTGATCCGTCACCTGCCGCGCAGCAGCAGGTCTTCGGTCAGGGCCAGGGCCCTGGGCAGGCCGCGCAGCACGAGTGTATCGCCCTCGCCGAGCAGCGCCGGGTCGTTGGCATCGGCGCTCACCGCGCCGCTGGCGCGGCGCACGGCGACGAATTGAACGCCGCTGTCGTCCAGGGCGAGATCGGCCAGCCTGTGTCCGCAGGCGGCTGCGCCGGTCGGCAGCGTGAAGGACTTGAGGCGTTCCTGGTCGAGCTCCGCCGGCGTGTCATCGTCCGCGCCGTGAAAGTAGTCGCGCAGCAGCTGATAGCGGCCTTCGCGCTGCTCGCGCACCAGGCGGATCACGCGGCGCATGGGAACACCCATCAGCGCGAGCGCATGGCTGGCCAGCATCAGCGAGCCTTCGATGGCCTCGGGGACGACTTCGGCCGCTCCGGCGAGCTGCAGCTTGTCCAGGTTGGCGTCGTCCACCGTGCGCACGATCACCGGCACGTCGGGGGCGTGTTTCCGGGTGTTGGCCAGCGTCTTGAGCGTGGCGTGCGTGTCCAGATGGGTGATGACGACGGCGTTGGCGCGCGCCAGTCCGGCCGCCATCAAGGCCTGCAGGCGGGTGGCGTCGCCGTAGACGACGGATTCGCCGCCGGCGGCGGCCTGGTGGACGCGGTCCGGGTCGAGGTCGAGCGCCAGATAGGGGATCTGCTCCAGCGTCAGCAGCCGCGCGAGGTTCTGTCCGGAGCGGCCGTAGCCGCAAATCAGCACATGGTTGTGGGTGTTGATCGCCTGGCGTGCGATCTGCGTCATCTGCAGCGATTGCTGCAGCCAGTCGCTTGCCGCCAGCCGCAGGACGATGCGGTTGCTGTATTGGATCAGCAGCGGGGTGAACAGCATGGACACCACCATGGCCGCCAGAACGGGGTTCATCAGCGCCGGCTGCACCAGCCCCTGGGCAGAACTCAGCGACAGCAGCACGAAGCCGAACTCCCCCGCCTGCGCCAGATAGATGCCGGTGCGCAGCGAAACCCCCGCGGACGACCGCATGTAGCGCGCGATGGCGAAGATCACGGCCGCCTTCAGCAGCATCGGCACCACGAGCAGCAGCAGAATCAGCGCCCAGCGTTCCAGCAGGATGTGCCAGTCCAGCTGCATGCCGATGGTGATGAAGAACAGGCCCAGCAGCACGTCATGAAAAGGGCGGATGTCGGTCTCCACCTGATGCTTGTATTCGGTCTCCGACACCAGCACGCCCGCGATGAATGCGCCCAGCGCGAGCGACAGGCCGGCCATTTCCGTGAGCCAGGCCAGGCCCAGGGCGAACAGGAGCAGGTTGAGCATGAACAGCTCCTCGCTGTGCCTGCGCGCCACCAGCGTGAACCACCAGCGCATGGCGCGTTGCCCGCCTGTCAGCAAGAGGGTGATCAGCGCGGCGGCCTTGAGCATCTCCAGCGGCAGCGCCCAGATGAGCTTGTCGGGATCCGCGCCCAGCGCCGGTATCAGGATCAGCAGCGGCACGACGGCCAGGTCCTGGAACAGCAGAATGCCCAGCACGCGGCGGCCGTGCTCGCTCTCCAGCTCGGCACGCTCGGCCATCATCTTCACCACGATGGCGGTGCTGCTCATCACGAAGGTGCCCGAGAGCGCCACGGCGGTCTGCCAGCCCATGTCCCACACGCGCCCGAAATAGCGTGACAGCAGCATCATTCCGGCGAACGACAACAACATGCTCAGCACAACCTGCGCCAGACCCAGCCCGAATACGAACTTGCGCATGGCGCGCAGCTTGGGCAGGCTGAATTCGAGGCCGATGGAAAACATCAGGAACACCACGCCGAATTCCCCCAGGTGCCGCACGCCCTCCGAATTGCTTGCCAGGGCCAGTGCGTGCGGCCCGATCAGCACGCCCGCGGCCAGATAGCCGAGCATGGGCGGCTGCTTGAGCGTGCGGCATACGACGACGGCCAGGACGGCGGCAAGCAGATACAGCAGGGTGAGGGCGAGTGAGGACATGACTGATGCTAAACGAGCCAAGGTCAGTCGCGCCCTATAAAATTCCCGAATGTCTACCTCTTTGCCCACTCCCCCCCATCCGTTTGACCCGGCCCGCGCGCTGGCGCTCGCCCGGGAGGCGCTCCGCGATGAGGCGCATGCGCTGCTGGCCTTGTCCGATCGCGTGGGAGAGCCCTTCGTCAATGCCGTTTCCAGAATCCTGGGCATCCGTGGCCGCGTCGTGGTCATGGGCATGGGCAAGAGCGGCCATGTGGGCCGCAAGATCGCGGCCACGCTCGCCTCCACCGGCACGCCCGCGTTCTTCGTGCATCCGGCCGAAGCCAGCCACGGCGACCTGGGCATGGTCACGCCAGTCGATCTGGTGCTGGGCATCTCCAACAGCGGCGAAGCCAATGAGCTCACCGTGCTGCTGCCGGTGCTCAAGCGCCTGGGCGTGCCGTTGATCGCGATGACCGGCGGCATGGAATCGACGCTCGCCAAGCATGCCGACGTGGTCCTGGACAGCGGCGTCGAGCGTGAGGCCTGTCCGCTCAACCTGGCACCGACCACCAGTACCACAGCGCAGATGGCGCTGGGCGACGCGCTGGCCGTGGCCTTGCTGGATGCGCGCGGCTTTCGCGCGGAAGACTTCGCGCGCTCGCACCCCGGCGGCGCGCTGGGCCGCAAGCTGCTCACTTTGGTGCGCGACGTCATGCGCTCGGGCGACGAGCTGCCGCGCGTGCTGCCCGATGCGTCCTTCAGCGAGCTGATGCGCGAGATGAGCGCCAAGTCGCTGGGCGCATCCACCGTGGTCGATGCGGACGGCCGCCTGCTGGGCATCTTCACCGATGGCGATCTGCGCCGCCGCATCGAGAAAGGCAGCGAGCTGCTGGGCGCCAAGGCGGGCGAGGTGATGCATACCCAGCCGCGTACCATTCGCCCGGGCGCCCTGGCTGCCGATGCGGCCGCGCTCATGGAGCAGCATTCCATCACCAGCGTGCTGGTGACCGACGAGCACAACAAGCTGCTCGGCATGGTGCATATTGGCGATCTCATGCGTGCGAAAGTCATTTGATGAACAACCCACAAGCCGCGGCCACTCCGGGCGGCGTACCGCTGCAGCCCGTGCTGCGGATCGATCCCGAGCTGCTGCTGCGAGCGCAGCCCGTGCGCGTTGCGTTCTTCGACGTGGACGGGGTGCTCACCGATGGCGGCCTGTATTTCTCGGAACAGGGCGAGACACTCAAGCGCTTCAACACACTCGATGGCCATGGCCTGAAGCTGCTGCAGCGCGCGGGCATCACCCCCGCGGTCGTCACCGGGCGCGACTCCCCGGCGCTGCGGCAGCGGCTGAAGGCGCTGGGCGTGGCGCATGCGCGCTTCGGCACCGAGGACAAGCGCCCCGCGGCGCAGGCCATTCTCGACGAGCTGGGTCTCGGCTGGAGCCAGGCCGCGGCGATGGGCGACGACTGGCCCGACCTGCCCGTCATGCGCAGCGCCGCCTTTGCCTGTGCGCCGCTCAACGCGCAGATCGAGATGAAGGCGAACGCACACTACGTCACGCAGGCTGCGGCAGGCCATGGCGCTGCGCGCGAGCTGTGCGATCTGCTGCTCGTCGCCAGCGGCCACTACGCGAAAATCCTGGCTGAATACGCATGATCAAAGAGCGCACACGCCGCGTCTGGGAGATCATCTCCATCTACCTGCCCATCGCGCTGATGGGCCTGCTGGCGCTTGGCACATACTGGCTGGTGAGGAATGCCCCCAAGCCCCTGGAGCCGCCGCAGCAGCGCGCGGTAGCGCACGAGCCAGATTATTTCATGCGCGATTTCTCCATCAAGACCTTTGATGAAACGGGCCGCCTGCAAAGCGAACTGCTCGGCGACACGCTCAAGCATTTCATGGATACGGACACACTGGAAGTCGAGAATGCGCGCATGCGCTCGAACAGCATCGATGGACGCGTGACGCTGGCCACTGCCAACAAGGCGCTGTCCAACGCTGATGCATCGGAAGTCCAGCTTTTCGGCAATGCCATCGTGACGCGCGAGGAATTCCAGAAATCCGGATCCGCCAAACCGGTGCCGCGAATGCAGTTCCGCGGTGAATTCCTGCATGTCTGGCCCAATGAGGAGCGGGTGAAATCCAATCAACCTGTGACGCTGACGCGCGGCCCGGACAAATTCACCGGCGATGCCATGGATTTCGACAACATGACGCAGACCCTGAACATGCGCGGCAACGTCAAGGGCGTGCTGAACTCCGCGCCCGCCAGCGCCGCGCGCAACAAGGGCTGACGCCTCCCCGCTGTCCATGACCCTGTCGCCATTGGTTTTCATCACCGGAGCTTCCAGCGGCATAGGCCAGGCACTGGCGCTGCGCTATGCGCAGGCAGGCTACCGGCTGGCGCTGGTGGCGCGGCGCACGCGGGAGATGCAGGCCTGGGCCGAATCGCACGGGCTGGATGCCGAACGCTGTCAGGTCTATGAAGCCGATGTGGCCGATGCCGACAGCATCGCTGCCGCGGGCGGTGAATGCCTGCGGCGCCAGGGCCTGCCATTTGTCGTGATTGCCAATGCCGGCGTCAGCCTGGGCGTGGATACGGCGGAACGCGAAGATATCGCCATCATGGCCCGCGTATTTGCCGTGAACACGATCGGGCTTGCGGCCACGTTCCAGCCGTTCATCGCCCCCATGGCCGAACGCGGAACAGGCATCCTGGTGGGCATCGCCAGCGTGGCAGGCATCCGTGGACTGCCGGGACATGGGGCCTACTGCTCCAGCAAGGCCGCGGTCATCAGCTATTGCGAGAGCCTGCGCGGGGAGCTGCGGTCGAGCGGAGTGTCCGTGGTCACCATCAGCCCGGGCTATGTGGATACCCCGCTCACGCGGAAGAACCGGTATGCGATGCCGTTTCTCATGCGCCCCGAGGCATTCGCCGACCGGGCGTTCGACGTGATTGCCGCCCGGTGCAGCTATCGCGTGATCCCATGGCAGATGGGCGTCGTCGCCAAATTGCTGAGAGTATTGCCCAACCCGGTCTTTGACCGTCTGCTCCAGGGGCGGCCCCGAAAGCATCGCGCCTCGGCCGAGGACGTCCGGGAAATGGAAAGCCGAAGGCAGGACTGACCCACGCACCTGACCCATGCACGCATGGCCTGGGCGATGGGTGCGCCGGTCTTCGCGGTGATCAGCCCGGGCGGCCAGAACGGTGGCCCAAACCCGGCAGAAAAAGCACAAAACCCCAAAAGCTCCCGAAGGAGCTTTTGGGGTTGCTGGGTTCCAGCCCGGGATCGTCAATGGATCCCGGGATGCAGCCTATCAATAATTGTTGTTGCCGCCGTAGCCGCCGCCACCGCTGCGGCCGCCGCCATTGCGCGACCCGGCGCCGTAGGGGCTACGGAAACCACCTTCGCCGCCACGGCCACCACCGCCGCCGCCACCACCA
>NZ_JBEBOW010000154.1:0-7863 GCF_040396215.1 Diaphorobacter ruginosibacter
TGATCGCTGGGCTGCTTGTTCTTGCGCGGCACGCGGTCGACCGCGCAGGCGCTGACGCTGGCCCTGAGCGCATCGCTCACCAGGATATGGTCGATGCGCAGCCCGCGGTTCTTCTGGAACCCCAGCATGCGGTAATCCCACCATGAGTAGCTCTTCTCGGGCTGCTCGAACATGCGGAACGTGTCGGTCAGGCCCAGGCCCAGCAGGTTCTGGAAATGCGTGCGCTCTTCCACCGTATGGTGGATGGTGTCCTTCAGGCCCACCGGATCGTACGAGTCGCGGTCTTCGGGGGCGACGTTGAAATCGCCCATGACGATCAGGCGCTCATGCTTTTGCATTTCCGCGCGCACCCAGTTCTCCAGCGCGCCGAGCCACTTCATCTTGTAGGCGAACTTGTCGGTGCCGGGGGCCTGGCCGTTGACGAAGTAGCAGTTGATCACGCGCAGCGGGCCGCTGCCGGTTTCCACCGTACCGGCAATCACGCGCGCCTGCTCGTCGTCGTGGCCGGGGATGTTGCGAACCACCTCGTCCGCCGGCTTGCGCGTGATGAGCGCCACGCCGTTGTAGGTTTTCTGTCCAAAACAGACGCTCTGGTAGCCGGCGGCCTCGAAGGCATCATGCGGAAACTTGTCGTCGGTGAGCTTGAGTTCCTGCAGTCCGATCACGTCCACCGGATTGGCCTCGAGCCAGTCGAGCACCTGCTGAAGGCGTACGGAGAGGGAGTTGACGTTCCAGGTGGCTATGCGCATAGATTGAGCTGTTGTCCGTTGAATGTGGAAGTGAGGCCGACTCGGGCGGCATGGCCCCGGGCGTGCCAATATGCCTTGGGGCCGTCTTTGGCATGGAGCCCTTTCGCGTGGGGGCCTCCTGCATGCGGCGATTGTAGGCAGGACGCCATGTCCTTTGCGGCGGTCAGCCCGTATTGGCGAATTCGCAGAGCACGCCCACCACGCAGGCGATGGCGGCTTGGGGGACAGGCGCTCTTCTGAAGGCGATGGCCATCGGGCGCATGAGGGCGGGGTGCAGCGGGCGGATCGCCACGTCTTGCGAGTGCTCCAGTTCTTCGACTTCCTCGAACGGCAGGATGGCGGCGCTCTGGCTTGCCGCCGCCAGGCTTTTCAGCGCGCCAGGGTAGCTCAGGGCCAGATAGGGGCGCGGGTTGAAGCCGGCCTGTCCGAACCATGTGGAAATCAGTCCGTGCATCTGCGTGGCCGGCGCGAAGGAGGCCCAGCGGCGGTCGGCCAGCCATTCGGGCGTGATGCGGGCCGGCGCGTTCCAGGATGTGGGGACGACGGCCATCATCGGATCGTTGCGCCATGGAATCATCTCGACCTCCGCGGCAACCGGCTGAGGGCTGGCGACAATGGCGACGTCCAGCGTTGCCGCCCTCAGGCGCCTCATCGCATCGGCGGAGCCAACGGCCTCCAGCCTGACCTCGACGCCTGGATTACGCCGCGCCAGCATCTCCAGCATCATCGGCAGAAGGCGGGTGCTGACGCCAGCGGAGACGCCCACGCGGACCAGTCCTTCGCGGCCGCTCGCGCGCCGGCGTACCAGTTCGATCAGATCGTCGCTTGCCGAGAGCAGCTTGCGGCCTTCATGGACCAGCGCTTCGCCGGCGGCGGTGAGTTCAGCCTGCCGCCTGCCGCGCAGCACCAGGACTGCCTGCATGCGCGACTCCAGCTCCTTGATGTGCAGGCTGACGGTGGGCGGCGCGAGGTGAAGCGCCTGCGCCGCAGCCGCGAAGGTGCCCAGGTCGGCAATGGCGATGAGCGTCTGTAGTTGGTCGAGGTTGATATTGCGCATCAGTATTTATGAACTGAATATTCATTTAATTCAACTTTACAGATGGTACAGCAGGCCTGAACATGCGGTTGCATGGAAAACGACACGCCTGTTCCGCAGCCGGAAGAACCTCATATGCATTTGCCTGAAACCGGCGCGGCGGCGCGGCGGCCAGCCCGCGCGCGCAGCGGCTGGAGCAGCCGTTTTCGCTCCTGGATGGAGAGTGCGGGGCAGGCGCTCGAGCGTGCCGAGAAGCGGATCACCGACAACTTCCGGGTGCCTCCCAATGGCGGTTGAGAGGGGCCACGAAACGACAAAGGCTCCTCGCGGGAGCCTTTGCCTGATCTCGCGCCCGCAGGCGCCGGGGGCATTGTCTCGCGGTCAGTCCGCCACGCGCTCGTAGGTCACGAAGCTGAAGGGCAGGCCGTTTGCGCCGGTGTGATCGGTGCGGGCCGTCTCCCGCCACTCGGAACCGAGGTGGGGGGCGTGGACGTCGCCGTCGAAGGAGCGGTGGATTTCAGTGACTTCCACGCGCTGCGCGAGCGGCAGCGCCTGTTCGTAGATCTGCGCGCCGCCCATGATCCAGACGGTGTCGGCGCTCTGGGCGGCGATGGCCAGCGCATCCTCAAGGCTGGTGGCGGGCTTGGCGCCTTCGTCCTGCCACACTTCCTGGCGCGTGACGACGATGTTCACGCGCCCGGGCAACGGGCGAAAGCGCTCGGGCAGCGAGTCCCAGGTCTTGCGGCCCATGATGACCGGGCGGCCCTGGGTGAGCTGCTTGAAGTGGGCCAGGTCTTCGGGCAGATGCCAGGGCATGACGCCACCCTTGCCGATGACGCCGTTGTCGGCGCGCGCGTAGATCAGGTTGATTTGCATGGTGCTTGTCCCTTGGGTACTCATGGCAACAGCTCCCAACATAGTCTCAAACGGCCACGGGCGCCTTGATGGCGGGATGATGTTCGTAGCCGGTCACCTCGAAGTCGTCATATTCGTAAGCAAAAATCGAGTCCGGGCGGCGCCGGATGTGCAGGGTCGGATAGGCAAACGGCGCGCGCGCCAATTGCGTCTGGACCTGCTCGAAGTGGTTGTTGTAGATGTGGCAGTCGCCGCCGGTCCAGACGAAGTCGCCCACTTGCAGGTCGCACTGCTGGGCCAGCATGTGCGTGAGCAGCGCGTAGCTGGCGATGTTGAACGGCACGCCCAGGAAGATGTCGGCGCTGCGCTGGTAGAGCTGGCAACTGAGCTTGCCGTCGGCCACGTAGAACTGGAAGAAGGCATGGCAGGGCATGAGCGCCATCTTCGTGAGATCGGCCACGTTCCATGCGCTCACGATGATGCGGCGGCTGTCCGGGTTGGTCTTGAGCTGGCGGACGACTTCGGCGATCTGGTCGATGTGGCCGCCGTCGGGTGTCGGCCAGCTGCGCCACTGCACGCCGTAGACGGGGCCGAGGTCGCCGTCTTTGCCCGCCCATTCGTCCCAGATGGTGCAGCCGCGCTCCTGGAGCCACTTCACGTTGCTGTCGCCGCGCAGGAACCAGAGCAGCTCGAGAATGATGGATTTGAGATGCACCTTCTTGGTGGTGACCAGCGGAAAGCCTTCCGAGAGATCAAAGCGCATCTGGTGGCCAAACACGCTGCGTGTCCCCGTGCCGGTACGGTCCGTCTTGGCCACACCCGTTTCATGGACGTGGCGCAGGAAATCTTCGTACTGGGATCGCACAGGGCGCGGGGGCATGTTCGGACTCATTGGGGGCCTGGATACGTTGGACTTCACCCTCCCGTCCCGGGGAGCCGGGCACATGAAGGTAGCTTCTAGTGTGCCACGGTCGGGAGTGCCTGGCACGCGGGAGTGGAATGCGCTTTTTTTCGATTGGAAACAATTGCGCAGGATATCTCTCCCGGGGCCGAGGCAATGGCGGGCTCCAGGCGGGACAATGGCGCTTTGTCGTCCGCGCCGGGGCCTGGCCGAACATTCCCCGCGCCTCTTGAAAGGAAAGCATTGTGAAATTGAAGCACGACGATGCCTGCTGGAAACTTGGTTTTTCCCTGTGCGCAGCGGCGGCGCTGGCGTTGGGCCTGGGGGGCTGCGATTCGAAGCAATCACCGGAGTCCGCGAGGGCGCCCGCATCCGCCGCGGCGCCTGATCCCGCCGGGGATGCCATCGGCCCCATTGCTGGTCCTGGTCCCGCTCCCGCAACGGCTTCAGCCGCCGCGCCGGTGCCGCCCGCTGCCGAGCGAGCGCCGGCCTTGTCCGTGAAGGGAAATGAGTTTCGCAGGGTCTACGTGGCCCGGGAGGGCGATGCACAGCTCCAGTCGCTGGAGAGCATGCTGGGAAAGTATCCGCACGATGCGGGCAAGTATCTTGAGAAAGGCGTGCTCGCCGACCGTCTCAAGCGGCTGCTGGACAGCCGCTACGCCATGGTGCTCAAGAACCTGGAGGTCAGCGGGCCGCTGACCAGGGAGGGGGACGTCTGGAGCATTGTCGGCAACCGCAAGCACCAGGGGGGAATCGATGCCGCGGCCATCGTGATCGATCCGGCCCGCAACGGCTTGCGCGTGTGGTCGCTGCGCCGGGGCACGCAGACCTCGTACACCGACCTGCCGGAAGGCGAGATCCCCTGGCCCGAATCGGTCCGCACGATGATCGGGAACGTCTCGTCCGCTCCCGCACGCAAGTAGGTGGCCGCGCTCAGCCGGACACCGGCAGTATGCAACCCGGATTCATGATGCCCTGCGGGTCGAGCGCCGACTTGATCGCCCGCATCATCGACAGCGCGACGGGCGACTGGTATTTCTGCAGCTTGTCCACCTTGAGCGCGCCCACGCCGTGCTCGGCGGAGAACGAGCCGCCGAAGCGGGCGACCGATTCATACACCAGGTGATTGACCCTGCCTTCATGCTCGCGCATGAAGGCATGGGGATCGCCCTCGCTGGGCGCCTGCACGTTGTAATGCAGGTTGCCGTCTCCGAGATGGCCGAAGTTAACGATGCGCACGCCCGGCAGTTCGCGCCGCAGCAGGGCGTCGGTGTATTCGACGTACTCGGGAATGCGCGAGGCCGCGATCGAGATGTCGTGCTTGATGTTCGGGCCTTCCTCGGCCTGGGCCAGTGGGATACTCTCGCGCACGTGCCAGAGTTCATGGGCCTGCGCCAGGCTTTCGGCGACCACGGCGTCCAGCACGCAGCCGTCCTCGAGCGCCAGTTCGAGAAGGCGCTCGAAGCGCTCGCGCGCATGCTGCTCCGATTCACTGTCGGAGTTCTCCAGCAGCACGCAATAGGGCGCGTCTTCCATGCCCGCGAAAGGAATGCGCAATTGGGGCATGTGGCGCGCCACGAAGCCGAGCGCGAACTGTCCCATCACTTCAAAGCCGGTCAGGCCCGCGCCCAACTGCTTGTGCGCCATGCCCAGCAGCCGCACGGCGGCGTTCATCGATGGCACGGCGGCCCAGGCGGTGAGCTGGGCGGCCGGCTTGGGGTAGAGCTTCATCGTCGCGCCGGTGATCACGCCCAGCGTGCCCTCGCTGCCGATGAAAAGATCGCGCAGGTCGTAGCCGGTATTGTCCTTGCGCAGGCCTTTCAGGCCGTCCCAGATTTCGCCCTGCGCGGTCACCACTTCCAGACCCAGGCACAGCTCGCGCGTGTTGCCGTAGCGCACCACTTGCGTGCCGCCCGCGTTGGTGCCGAGGTTGCCGCCGATGGTGCAACTGCCCTCTGCCGCCAGCGAGAGCGGAAACAGCAACCCCTCGCGGTCCGCCGTTTCCTGCAGGCTCTGGAGAATGCAGCCCGCATCCACCGTCATGGTGAGGTTGTCGTGGTCGATGTGCCGTACGGAATTCATGCGCGTGAGGCTGAGCACCAGCTGCGTGCCGCTCTCGTCCGGCGTGGAGCCCACCGACAGTCCGGTGTTGCCGCCCTGCGGGACGATGCTGATGCGCTGTGCCGCGCAGGCGCGCACGACGTCCGCGACTTCCTGCGTGCAGCCCGGGCGCACGACGGCCAGCGCCTTGCCGCGGCTGCGCCGCCGCCAATCCTGCTCCCAGGCTGTCAGGTCGCCGTCGGTCAGCACGTGGTTGGCGCCGACGATCTGGCGCAGGTGGTCTAGAAAGGCTGTATGGGTCATCGGGATACTCGGTGAATGCTGTGGACGATGAGGATGCCGGGCGCGATGAGCGGCGCTCAGGCGCTGGCGGCCCTGGCGGCGCGTGCCGATCGCTGGCGCAGCCGCACGTGCATCGCGCATGCGGTGAATAGCGCCAGGCACAGCGCGATTTCAACCATGGCCAGCCAGTTGCCCGGCGGACGGTCGCTCCATGCGCGAACCACGCCCTCGGTGAAATATATCCACACCATGAGGCTGACCCAGCGGTAGGTGTACATCCGGCGCTTGAGCAATCCAGCCAGGGGAATGCAAAGCGGCAGCGCCTTGAGCGCCAGCCAGGATCCTCCCGGGCGCAGCGGCGCGAGCCACAGCTCCCAGGCCAGGCTCAGGATGATCAGTCCGAGCAGGCTGCCGACGGCCAGCCAGCGCGTGGCCGCCACGTCGCCCTGGACCACCACCTGCGTTCGGGCCGCGAGGGCATGGGCGTTCGGGCCGGAGGCGCGATCTTCTTGTGAGGAAACGGTCATTGCGACTTGGGTCAGTGTTCGGTCGGGTTCGATAAGATGGGCGCCTGCCGCGGCGTTGGCCGCCATCCGCACACCGGGCTCTTCGGATATCGGCATCCATGTCCCGGTGCGGCAGGCGAAGCGCCGCGCCTGGCAAGCCGCATGAATCCAACCCATCCATCATATCCATCATGACCTTGTCCCTTCAGCAACTTGGCTTACGCCTGGAATCCTGGATGGACGGCCTGTCCCGGTTTCCGTGGCGCACGACAGTGCACACGCTGCGCGAGCGCTACGCGGAAGACCGCCTGGGGCTCACGGCGGCGAGCCTGACCTTCACCACGCTGCTGGCGCTGGTGCCGTTCGTTACCGTCGCGCTGGCCGTGTTTTCGGCATTTCCCATCTTCGCGCAGATGCAGACCTTGCTGCAGCGCTGGCTGGTCGAGAGCCTGATTCCCGACACCATCTCGCGCCCGGTGCTCAACTATCTGACGCAGTTCGCGGCCAAGGCCAGCGGGCTGGGGGCCGCGGGGTTCTCGGTCCTGATGCTCACCGCGCTCATGCTGATCCTCACCATCGACCGCACGCTCAACAATATCTGGCGCGTGCAAAAGCTGCGCCCGCTGGGACAGCGCGTGCTGATCTATTGGGCGGCGATCACGCTCGGGCCGCTGGTGCTGGCGATCAGCCTGACGCTCACGGTCTGGGCGGCCTCCACGGCATCGCGCAGCCTCGGCATGGTGCTGCCGCATGCCACCCGTTTCTTTCTGGACTCGATCGAGTTCGCGCTGCTCGCGGGCGGCATGGCGGGGCTGTACCGCTACGTGCCCAACGTGCAGGTGCCATGGCGTTACGCATGGGCCGGAGGCGTCTTCGTCTCGATCGGGATCGAAGTGGCCAAGCGCGTGCTGGGGATGTACCTGGCCTCCGTGCCGACCTATTCCGTCCTGTACGGTACCTTCGCCACCTTGCCGATTCTGCTGCTGTGGATCTACATGGCATGGGTCATCGTGCTGCTGGGCGCGGTGGTGGCCGCGTACCTGCCCAGCCTGATCGCCGGCGTGGCGCGCCGCTCCGACGGCAAGGGCTGGAATTTCCTGCTCGCCGTCGAGCTGCTGCAGCATCTGAAGGCCGTGCAGGAGAGCGGCCGCCACGGGCTCACCGCGACGCAACTGGCGCATGCCATGCAGGTCGATGCGCTGCAGCTGGAGCCGGTGCTGGAAGCCATCACCAGCCTGGACTGGATCGTGCAGGTCAACGAATCCGCGCCCGGAGCACAGGGCAGAGCGGATGCGCGTTACGTGCTGGTGGCGGACCCGGCGCGCACGCCGCTTCAGCCGCTGGTGGACGGACTGCTGATCGGGCGGACGGAGTCGCTCGAGCGCTTCTGGCACAACACGGGCATGGAGGTGATCAAGCTCGCCGACGTGCTGCCGCGCGGGAGTGCGGCGCAGGCGCGGCCTCAGCCCTGAG
>NZ_JBEBOW010000155.1:0-7695 GCF_040396215.1 Diaphorobacter ruginosibacter
TATTGCGCCTTGCATCCCATCGCGCAAAGCCGCTGTCGCGGCGCGAGGAGATCGTCAACACGTTCTCACGCACGCCGGCCCTGGCCCGGGCCCGGGCCGCGCGTCAGGGCCTGGCCACGTGCCAGTTGTTGTTGAGGAAACCATCGCCCGTCTTGTCGCCGGGCCTGGAGTCCTTCACCCAGTTGTAGAGCGGGCGGCCCTTGTAGGCCCATTGTTTGCTGCCATCGTCGCGGATGATCGGGCTCCAGTCGCCGATGGGCATTGCACCCGCCGGCGCGGCCAGCGGCGGCCAGTTGGCGGCGCAGGCGTCGTTGCAGACGCTCCGGCCCGAGCCCGGAACATCCTTGTCGAACACATACAGGGTCATCTGGTTCGGCCCCACCAGCACGCCGTTGAGAACGGTCGCGGGCGATGGAGCCTGCGCGGACATGGGAGCCTTGGTGGACGAGCAGGCCATCAGGGCGGATGCGGCCGCGGCGGTGAGCAGGATTCGGATCATGGTGTGTTCCTCGATGAAAAGGGATCGCGGGCGGCTGCCTCGTCCGCCTGGAGCCAGGGAATGGCCCGGACAGGCCGCGAGACGCGCGCCGCATTGACCGCAGCAGTCTCCCCCGTTTGCGCCGCCCTGGCTGTAACCTTTCGTGCCCTCGGCGTGTCAGCGTTCTTCCGTTGATGCCGTTTCCCTGCAAGAATCAAGGCTTGGCATACGAGCCGACAAACATAGAAAGACAGGTAATCCCATGGGCCGCATCATGACCATACTGGCGGTGATTGGCGTCATCGCCGCCGTCTATTTCACCTGGCGTTACGGCGCGGGAGTCTGATCAGGCCTCGAGCACTTGCGCGGGCACGCGGATGAAGCCCTCCATGAGGATTCGCGCGCTGCGGCTCATGAGCGCCTTGGTGACGATCCACTCGCCGTTCACCTGCCGGGCCTGCGCGCCCACTCTCAGCGTGCCGGACGGATGGCCGAAGACCACCGCGTCGCGCTGGCCGCCTCCGGCCGCCAGATTCACCAGCGTGCCGGGGATCGCCGCCGCCGTGCCGATGGCCACGGCGGCCGTGCCCATCATTGCGTGGTGCAGCTTGCCCATGGACAGCGCGCGCACCACCAGATCGATTTCCCCGGCGTCCACCTGCCTGCCGCTGGAGGTCTGGTAGCTGGTGGCGGGCGCCACGAAGGCGATCTTGGGCGTGTGCTGGCGCCTTGCGGCTTCCTGAGGCGTGGCGATCAAGCCCATCTTCACGGCGCCATGCGCGCGGATCGCCTCGAGCCGCGCGAGCGCGTCGGTGTCGTTGTTGAGCGCGTCCTGCAGTTCGGTTCCGCAATAGCCCAGATCCCGCGCGTTCAGGAAGATCGTGGGAATGCCCGCGTTGATCAGCGTGGCGGGAAAGCTGCCCACGTCCGGCACGTCGAGCCGGTCCACGAGATTGCCGGTGGGAAACATCGCGCCGCCGTCTTCGCCATCGTCCGCGGGGTCGATGAATTCCAGCGGCACTTCCGCGGCGGGGAAGGTCACGCCGTCGAGTTCGAAGTCGCCGCTCTCCTGTACCTGCCCATCGGTGATGGTGACGTGGTTGATGATGGTCTTGCGGATGTTGGCCTGCCAGATGCGGATCGTGGCCACGCCGTTGCGGGGAATGCGCGCCGGCTCGATCAGCCCCATGTGGATTGCGCAGGGGCCGACGGCGGACGAGAGGTTGCCGCAGTTGCCGCTCCAGTCCACGAACGGCTGGTCGATGGAGACCTGGCCGAACAGGTAGTCCACATCGTGGCCGGGCTGCGAGCTTCTGCAGAGGATCACGCCCTTGCTGGTGCTCGATGATGCGTTGCCCATGCCGTCGATCTGCTTGCCGTAGGGATCGGGACTGCCCAGGGCGCGCAGCAGGATGGCGTCGCGTACCTTGCCGGGCTTTTGCGCGGCTTCGGGCAGATCGTCAAGACGGAAGAAGACGCCTTTGCTGGTGCCTCCGCGCATGTAGGTGGCGGGGATGCGGAGTTGGGGAAGTGCGGGCATGGGTGGATGGGTCTCGGGACGAAAAATCGCTTGAATGAAAAGTGCCGGCGCAGCAGCAGCTATACCGCCGCCTTGGCGTTCTCCGCAAGAAAGTCCTGCGCGAATCTTTGCAGCACGCCGCCCGCGTGATAGATCGAAACCTCTTCGGCGGTGTCCAGCCGGCAGGTCACCGGCACGTTCTGCACGGAGCCGTCCCTGCGGCGGATCACCAGCGTGAGGTCGGCGCGCGGCTCGGGCTCTCCTGTCACGTCATACACCTCGGTGCCATCGAGCTGCAGTGTCCTGCGGGTGGTTCCGGGTTTGAATTCGAGCGGCAGCACGCCCATTCCGATCAGGTTGGTGCGGTGGATGCGTTCAAAGCCTTCGGCGGCGATCACCTCGACGCCCGCCAGGCGCACGCCCTTGGCCGCCCAGTCGCGGGAGCTGCCCTGTCCGTAGTCGGCCCCGGCGATGATGATGAGCGGCTGCTTGCGGAGCATGTAGGTTTCGATGGCTTCCCACATGCGCATGACCTTGCCCTCGGGCTCCACGCGCGCCAGCGAGCCCTGGCGTACCGAGCCGTCCTGGTTGAGCACCATCTCGTTGAACAGCTTGGGATTGGCGAAGGTGGCGCGCTGCGCCGTCAGGTGGTCTCCGCGATGGGTGGCGTAGGAGTTGAAGTCCTCCTCGGGCAGCCCCATTTTCGCAAGGTACTCGCCCGCGGCCGAATCCGGCAGGATGGCGTTGGACGGCGAGAGATGGTCGGTGGTGATGTTGTCCGGCAGGATGGCGAGCGGACGCAGGCTCTTGAGGGTGCGCTCTCCAGCGAGCGCGCCTTCCCAGTAAGGCGGGCGGCGGATGTAGGTGGACTGAGCGCGCCAGTCGTAGAGCGGCGGCTCGCTCGCGCCCGCGTGTGCCTGGATGGCGAACATCGGCTCATAGACCGATCGGAACTGCTCGGGCCTGACGGCCTGCCTGGCCACGGCGTCGATTTCCGCGTCGTCCGGCCAGATGTCCTTGAGGCGGATTTCCTTGCCCTCATGCATGCCGAGCACGTCGTTCTCGATGTCGAAGCGGATCGTGCCCGCGATCGCATAGGCCACGACCAGCGGCGGCGATGCGAGAAAGGCCTGCTTGGCGTACGGATGGATGCGGCCGTCGAAATTGCGGTTGCCCGACAGCACCGCTGTCGTGTAGAGATCGCGGTCCACGATCTCCTTCTGGATGGCGGGAGCCAGCGCGCCGGACATGCCGTTGCAGGTGGTGCAGGCAAATGCGACGATGCCGAAGCCGAGCTTTTCCAGCTCCTGCGCGAGACCGGCCTCGTCGAGGTAGAGCGCCACCGCCTTCGAGCCCGGTGCGAGCGAGGACTTCACCCAGGGCTTGCGCGCGAGCCCCATGCGATTGGCGTTGCGCGCGAGCAGCCCCGCGGCAATCACATTGCGCGGATTGGAGGTGTTGGTGCAACTGGTGATGGCTGCAATGATGACCGCGCCGTCGGGCATCTCGCCGGGTGTTTCGGTCCATGGCCGTGCGATGCCTTTGCCTGCGAGTTCGGAGACCGGCAGCCGGGCGTGCGGATTCGACGGCCCGGCCATGGTGCGGGTGACGCCGGACAGGTCGAATTTCAGAACCCGTTCGTATTGCGCCCGCGCCAGCGAATTGGCCCACAGTCCGGCCTGCCGCGCGTAGATTTCCACCAGCCGCACCTGTTCGGGATCGCGGCCGGTGAGCCTGAGATAGTCGATGGTTTGCTCGTCGATGGCGAACATGGCGGCGGTCGCGCCATATTCGGGCGCCATGTTGGAGATGGTGGCGCGGTCGCCGACGGTGAGTCCGCGAGCGCCGCTTCCGTGGAACTCCAGGTAGGCGCCGACGACTTTTTCCTTGCGCAGGAACTGGGTGAGGCAGAGCACGATATCGGTGGCGGTGATCCCGGGCTGGCGCGATCCGCTCAGCTCGACGCCGATGATTTCAGGCAGACGCATCCAGGAGGCGCGCCCCAGCATCACGTTCTCCGCCTCGAGCCCGCCCACGCCCACCGCGATGACGCCGAGCGCATCCACGTGCGGCGTGTGGCTGTCCGTGCCGACCAATGTGTCGGGATAGGCTTCGCCGCCCACGTTGTGGATCACCGGGCTCATGCGCTCCAGGTTGATCTGGTGCATGATGCCGTTGCCCGGAGGGATCACTTCCACGTTCTTGAACGCGCGCTTGCACCAGTCGATGAAGTGAAAGCGGTCTTCGTTGCGGCGGTCCTCTATGGCGCGGTTGCGGGCGAACGCCTGCGGATCGTCGCCGCCGCATTCGACGGCCAGCGAGTGATCGACGATGAGCTGCACCGGAACGACCGGGTTCACCGCCGCCGGGTCGCCGCCCTCGTCGGCAATCGCGTCGCGCAGGCCCGCCAGGTCGACCAGCGCGGTCTGGCCCAGGATGTCATGGCACACCACGCGCGCCGGAAACCACGGAAAGTCGAGTTCGCGCCTGCGCCCGATGAGCTGGGCGAGATAGTCATTCAGGCGCTCCGGATCGGCCTTGCGCACCAGGTTTTCAGCATGCACGCGGGAGGTGTAGGGGAGTGTGGCCCAGGCTCCGGGCTCGATGGCTTCGACGGCGGCTTGCGCGTCATGGAAATACAGGGTCGTTCCGGGTAGCTGCTTGCGATGGGGCGAGTTCATGTGGGTATGTCGGTGGGTGGACATGCCGCGAGCGGGCGCGGGCATGTCTGGAATGTGAAAATCAGTCGGAGTGGATGCCGTTGTCCTTCACGACCTTGGCGTATCGCGGGATTTCAGCCTTGATCAGTTCGCCGAACTGCGCGGGTGTTCCGCCGGCTGGCGACACGCCCGTCGGTTCGAGCTTGGCAACGATTTCCCTGGATGAAAGCCCGGCGTTCAACGCATCGTTGAGTTTCCTGATGATCTCCGGCGCAACCCCTCGGGGCGCGATGAGTCCATGCCAGGCGACCACGTCGTAGCCGGGGACTCCGGCTTCGGCGATGGTGGGAATGTCGGGATAGGCGGCCAGGCGCTTGTCGGTCGTCACCGCGAGCGCGCGCAGCTTTCCGCTCTTGACGTGCTGCATGAGCGCCTCGGTGCCGGCGACCAGCATGTCCACGTTGCCCGCAAGCAGGTCCGTCACCGCCGGGCCCGTGCCTTTGTAGGGAATGTGCGTGGCCTTGGCGCCGGCCATCCCGAACATGTAGGCGGTCGAGATGTGCAGATGGCTGCCATTGCCCGCGGACGCGTAGGTGAGCTTGTCCGGATTGCTTTTTGCGTACGCGATCAGTTCCTGCAGGCTGTTCACCGGCAGCCTGGCGTTCACGCAGAGCACGTAGGCGCCCTTGGAGAGCTGGATCACCGGGGTCATGTCGTTGACCGGGTCAAAGCGGATCTTGTAGAGCGACGGGTTGACGGTGTAGCTTCCGGCAACCAGCAGCAGCGTGTAGCCGTCTGCAGCGGAGCGCAGGGCCAGTTCAGAGCCCAGCGTTCCCCCGGCGCCCGGCCGGTTGTCCACCACGCAGGCCTGGCCGGTGTGCTCGCCCAGGATCGTGGCGGCGACGCGCGCGATGAAATCCGACCCGCCGCCGGGGGCGAACGGACAGATGATCTTCAGCGGCTTGCTGGGGAAGACGTCGGCGGCGTGGGCGTTCCACGAGAGCGGCAGGCCCAGGCTGGCGACTGCGGCTGAAAAGTGGCGGCGGTTGATGGTCATGAAGAGGTCTCCTGCTCTGTAATCAGTGGTTTTGCGAGCGTGCTTGCATCAGCACTCGCACACTGGGAGCAAGGGGTGTGCCAGAGCATCCGGGAGCGGGCCGTGCGCCTCCTGCCAGCCGCCGCGCCTTGCCAGCCCGGGAAGG
Source organism: Diaphorobacter ruginosibacter (assembly GCF_040396215.1). Taxonomy (GTDB): domain Bacteria; phylum Pseudomonadota; class Gammaproteobacteria; order Burkholderiales; family Burkholderiaceae_C; genus Diaphorobacter_A; species Diaphorobacter_A ruginosibacter_A. The sequence goes on from NZ_JBEBOW010000155.1 coordinate 5,860, forward strand.
CCGCTAAGGGCGTTGGCTGGTTTTTCTCGATATGTTTCATGGCTGTTTCAAACCTGAGTTCATTTCGCTCAACCGTGATCCGTCCCCCGGCTCGCCGCGCGCCAGTCGCAGGCGCGAGCTGGCGAGCTGCAGGAGCTGCTGCGTCAGTTCCCGCGAGACGTCAGCCGCGTGGCTGCCGCTCTCGCGGCGCAGCTGGGTCTTGAGCAGCTCGCACAACTGCTCGGCCTCGCGCACTTGCGCGCGGCTGAGCGTCGTCACGGTCATGCCCCGCCGCACGTGCGCGGTGAGCAGGCCTTCGTGGCAGAGCATCTTGAGCGCTTCGCGCACGGGCGTGCGGCTCACTCCGAATTCCTGCGCGAGCGCGCCGTCGCTGACTTCGCTGCCGGGCGGCATCCGGTGCGCGAGGATGCGGTCGCGCAGCTTGCCGGCAATCGCCATGGCCAGCGAATACGGCTGCAATACGCCTTGCCCGTGGGGACGTTCGACCGTTTCACCCGTCACTTGCGCTCCTCGATGGGAACGAAGGCCTGGTCGTCCGGCCCCACGTAGTTGGCGCTCGGGCGGATGATCTTGTTGTCCACGCGCTGCTCGATGATGTGCGCGGCCCAGCCGCTGGTGCGCGCGATGACGAACAGCGGCGTGAACATGGCGGTGGGCACGCCCATCATGTGGTAGCTCACCGCGCTGAACCAGTCGAGGTTGGGGAACATCTTCTTGACTTCCCACATGACGGATTCGAGGCGCTCGGCGATGTCGAACATCTTGGTGGATCCCGCATCCTCGGAGAGCTGCCGGGCCACGCCCTTGATCACCACGTTGCGCGGATCGCTCACGGTATAGACGGGGTGGCCGAAGCCGATGACCACCTCCTTGTTGTCCACGCGCCGGCGCACGTCGGCCTCGGCCTCCTGCGGATTGTCATAGCGCTTCTGGATCTCGAAGGCCACTTCGTTGGCGCCGCCGTGCTTGGGCCCGCGCAGGGCGCCGATCGCGCCGGTGATGGCGGAGTACATATCGCTTCCCGTGCCGGCGACGACACGCGCGGTGAACGTCGATGCGTTGAACTCATGCTCGGCGTAGAGATTGAGCGACGTGTGCATCGCGCGCTCCCACAGCGCGCTGGGCTTGCTGCCGTGCAGCAGGTGCAGGAAATGGCCGCCAATGGAGTCGTCATCGGTTTCCACCTCGATGCGCCTGCCCGAATTGCTGAAGTGATACCAGTACAGCAGCATCGAGCCCAGCGATGCCATGAGGCGGTCGGCGATGTCGCGTGCTCCGGGCAGGTTGTGATCGTCCTTCTCGGGCAGCGCGCAGCCCAGCACGGACACGCCGGTGCGCATCACGTCCATGGGATGGCTGGCGGCGGGAAGCTGCTCCAGCGCCTGCTTGACGCTCGCGGGCAGGCCGCGCAGCGCCTTGAGCTTGTTCTTGTAGGCACGCAGTTCCGGGCGGGTGGGCAATTTCCCATGCACCAGCAGATGCGCGATCTCCTCGAACTCGCACACCTCGGCGATGTCGAGAATGTCAAAGCCACGGTAGTGCAGATCGTTGCCCGTCTTGCCCACGGTGCAAAGGGCGGTGTTGCCGGCGGTCACGCCGGACAGGGCAACGGATTTCTTGGGCTTGAACGAGGATACGGCGGCTTCGGCAACGGCATTCATAGAGGGTCTCCAGGCATGAAGGGCGCGAGACGCTTTCGTGCTGTCCGAAATGCTCGCGCCGGATGGGACGGGCCGTGATCGACCCGCGGTGATTCGCAATTTAAGTTTTTTGCGAATCCGGTTCCATACCTGAAAAGGCGAATCGTTGCGAAGCGGAAGAGATGAGTTTGCGAAT
>NZ_JBEBOW010000156.1:0-7661 GCF_040396215.1 Diaphorobacter ruginosibacter
CCCCGGTCCACGGCCTTGCACATGTCGTAGATGGTCAGCAGGGCGATCTGCACGGCGGTGAGCGCTTCCATTTCCACGCCGGTCTGCCCCACGGTTTCCACGGTGGCGGTGCATTGGACGGCCGCTGCGGCTTCCTTGATCTCGAACTCCACGGCCACGCGCGTCAGGGCCAGGGGGTGGCATAGGGGGATCAGGTCGCTGGTTTTCTTGGCCGCCATGATGGCGGCGATGCGGGCGATGCCGAGCACGTCGCCCTTTTTGGCCGTTCCCGACTGGATCAGCGCCAGGGTGGCGGGCAGCATGCGGATGTCTCCGGTGGCAACGGCCACCCGGCGGGTGGATGGCTTGCCGCCCACGTCCACCATGTGCGCCTGGCCCTGCTGGTCGAAGTGTGTGAGGTTTTGCTGTTGTTGCTGCTGCGGATGGTTGCTGGGGTCGTGGCTCATGGTGGGGGTATCGGGTGGATTGGGGGTGGGTTGAGGTGTCCGGGTTCCGGGCTCTTCTACGCCGCAATGGGTTGAGGCCCGTCACCTGCCGGTCCGCGCTTGTTGCAATTGGGGTGCAACCAATGCATGCTCCGGGCATCATACCCAGGGCCTGGGGCTTCGTCGGCGGATTTCCGGCTGGCGGGGGCTCCGGCTTTTTGTCGAGGTGCATCGTTTGAGCAGCAAAAATCATCCACCCCGTTTTCCTGGTTTTTTCCGCTTTTGCCGTTTTCCCCGCTTTCCCAGGCATCGCGCGGCTGGCGCGGCGATGGCGGTGATTCTGGCGTTGTCCGCGCTGGCGGGCACCGCTCCCGCAGCCGCGCAGGGGTTCGGGCTGCCGTCGCTGGGCGATGGGCAGGATCTGACCACGGCGCAGGAGCGCAAGCTGGGCGACAGGATCATCAAGGAGCTGTACCGCGACCCGGACTATCTCGATGATGTGGTGCTGACCGACTATATGAGCCAGATCCTCGCGTCGCTGATGAAGGCTTCGGAGCAGCGCGGCGAGCTGTCGGACGAGCTCAAGGAGCGCTACGCGTGGCAGATTCTTCTGGGGCGCGACAAGCAGGTGAATGCGTTTGCGCTGCCGGGCGGTTATTTTGGCGTGTACCTGGGCCTGATCGCGGTGACGGGAACGCGCGATGAGCTGGCGTCGGTGATGGCGCACGAAATGAGCCACGTGACGCAGCGGCATATCGCCCGCATGATTTCGCAGCAGGGCAAGATGACGCCGCTGATGATCGGCTCGATGGTGCTGGGGGCGCTGGCCGCCAGCCGCAATCCTGATGCGGGGATGGCGATGATGATGGGCGGGCAGGCTGCGGTGATGCAGAGCCAGATCAATTTCACGCGCGACATGGAGCGCGAGGCGGATCGTATCGGCTTCAGCCTGATGAAGCCTGCCGGGTTTGCGCCCCAGGGCTTCGTGGGCATGTTCGATCGTCTGCAGCAGGCCAATCGCATCAATGACAACGGCGACTGGCCTTATCTTCGCAGCCACCCGCTGACCACGCAGCGCATTGCCGACATGCATACGCGCCTGGGCAGGGATGACGTGGCCGAGCCGGCCGCGTCGCTGGAACATGTGATGATGGTGGCGCGCGCGCGGGTGCTGATGCGTCCGGGCGCGCAGGCGCTGCGGCAATATGTGGATGAGACTCGGGACGTGGCGTTCGCGCAGAAGTCCTTGAACCGGCGCGTGGGCGCCCTGTATGCGGCGGCCCTGAGCGCGCTGTACCTGCAGGACGAGGCGCAGGCGCGCGAGGCGCTGGGCAAGCTCAAGCCATTGGCGCAGTCTGACGCCGCGGCCAACCGGCAGGCGCATCTGCTGGCCGCCGAGGTGGAAATGGCAACCGGCCATGCGCAGGAGGCGCTGCGGGAGCTGGATGCGGGCGGCGCGAAGATCACGGCCACGGCCGATGTGGGCCGCCCCGAGCTGCTGGCGCGCACGCAGGTGATGCTGAAGCTGCAGCGCGCGGCCGAGATGACCGGCCCGCTACAGACCTGGGTGACGACCCACCCCGCTGATGCGGGCGCATGGCAGGCGCTGGCCGAGGTCTGGCGGCAGCAGAATCAGCCGCTGCGCGCCATCCGCGCGGAAGCGGAGGCGCAGATGGGCCACTATGACTACGCCGCCGCGCGCGACCGCTTCAAGGCCGGACAGGACCTTGCGCGCAAGGGCGGAGGCGATTTCTACGATGCCTCGATCATCGACACGCGTCTGCGCGAGGTGGAGTCACTTCTGAAGGAACAGGCTTCCGACCGCACTCTCGATTAGCATGCCGAGCGCGGAATAGATCAGCGAGCCGAGCAGCGCCGCGCCGAAGCCGTGCACCTGGAAGCCGCTGCCCAGCAACGAACTGGCGGCCCAGAACATGAGCGCGTTGATGACGAACAGAAAGAGCCCCAGCGTGACCAGCGTGACCGGCAGCGTGAGCACGATCAGGATGGGACGCACGATGGTGTTGAGAAGGCCGATGACCGCCGCCGCGATCAGGGCGCTGGGGAAGCTGCGCACTTCCACCCCGCTGCTGTAGATATAGGCAACGAACAGAAGCGCCGCCGCGCTGAGAAGCCATTTGAGCAGTAGTTTCATGGCTTGAAAGGATAGCACCGGGGCGCGCGAACCGCCGCGCCCGTGGCGGGGCCGTGGTCAGTCCACGGCGATGACCATCATGCAGAACAGTCCGGCGAGCGTGCCGGGCAGCGTCCAGTTGCGGGCGGGTTTCTTGACGGTCACGGGGATGGCCGCGGCGGGCGCGGGCTGCGGGACTGCCGCGGTATTCGCCATGGGCGCCGCGTTGTCCTGCTTGGGCCTGCGCGCATCGACGGGCTGAAGGTTGCCGCCATACTGCTGCTGCAACTGGACGATCAGCTCGGGCAGCGGCGTCTTGGCGAGCACGGTGTCCACGCGGGCGTGATCTCCGGCCTGGGCCTGGATCCAGGGCAGCATTTGCGCGAACAGCTTGTCGGCCCATTTGGCGCGCCAGGATTCGCGCGCGCTGTGGCTGACCCATTTGCTGATGCGGTGCGTCATGCGGGGCGCGCAGGCCACCAGCACCCACCGGGTCGCCTGGCCGCCGGCCTGGCGGGCCAGGGGCTGAATGATCTGCCGTGCGTATTCGGCATCGTCGACATACACGATTACGGTGTCCATGGGGCGTCCTTGTAGTTGCTGCGGTCTACGGGCGTGCATCGGCCGGGCGTGGGCTCCGGGCCAGTGGGCGGGCCTGCGGACACAATATACCGATGCGGCCGCGTTGCCGGTCCTTTTTTACGGGAAATCAGGGGATTGCATGACCTTGGCATGATCTGCCGCGACAGGGGAGCTTTCCCCCGTCGCGGCGCTTCGGCCCATGTCTTTACCGCGCCTGTGGGTGGTGGCGCGCGGTGGGCGCGCTCGGTTCCGGACTCGGTTCCGGATTCAGTGGGCGGCGTCGGCGCCTTGCGCGTTGCGGCGGGCCATGACGGCCTTGCCGATCACCAGCACCAGCAGCGCGCCGGCCACGCTGGCCGCATAGCGGATGACGTCGGTCTGCGCGATCTTCAGCATCCATTGCCACTTGTCGGGGTTGGCGAACGCCGGGTCGCTCACGAGCATGCCGCCCGCGATCCAGCCCAGCAGCATGCCGCCGGCCGTGATGATCAAGGGGAAGCGCTCCATGAGCTTGATGACCAGCTGGCTGCCCCAGACGATGATCGGAATGGAGATCAGCAGGCCCAGCACCACCAGCAGGAACGAGTGCTCGCCCGAGTTCTGCGCCGCGCCTGCGATGGCGATCACGTTGTCCACGCTCATCACCAGGTCGGCGACGATGATGGTCTTGATGGCGGCGAACAGCTTGTCGCTTCCGGCGACGTCGCCGTGGCCGTCTTCATCGGGGGCCAGCAGCTTCACGCCGATCCACACCAGCAGGATGGCTCCCACGAGCTTCAGGAAAGGCAGGTTCAGCAGCGTCATGGCGAACGCGATCAGGATGACCCGCAATACGATGGCCCCGGCGGTGCCCCAGATGATGCCCTTGGTGCGCTGCGCGGGCGGCAGCTTGCGGCAGGCCAGTGCGATCACCACGGCATTGTCGCCACCCAGCAGGATGTCGATGATGATGATCTGACCGAGCGCGACCCAGAATTCGGGCGAAGTCAAAAATTCCATAAAGTCCTCAACGTCAATAGTCAAATGGCTGGCGCGCTACCGAGGTAGTGCAAAGCCCTGTCTTGATTGGATGCCGGACGACCGAAGAGAACTGGCTTCGCGCGTGCGTTTGCCATGACGCGCGCGGGAGGAGCAGCCTTGATCAGCCCGACAGAGCCCATCAAAGGTCTTGCTCAGCCAGGCTATTGACGTTGTATTTCACCTGTGCCCGGGCTGCCGGAAGCTCGCGCTTCGTACTGACGACAGACCGAATAGCCCGGAAAACGGTGCAGGCATGCGGGTGTGATCCCTTGTGCCGTGGCGAGTCCCGGGGCTGGGAGCTACTCCCCTTTAATCGCGCCATTGGAACACAGCCGGGAAGCCCCGCGCAAGCTGTGGGATAGCATTTTCTTGAGGTCTATAAGAATGTAATCAAGCACTCATGCCTATTGCTGCTTGTTTGCTTGCTATTGTTTTTGAAATGTGAGTGGAAAATGGGGATTACCCTTGGTGCGTCGCGCGCATTGCGGAAGACTTATCATCGCTGGCCCTTATGCGCTGTTCCGAACCACTCATCCATATCACCGATATCGAGGCCGCGATCAACCACTGGCGCGAACGCGCGCCGGCCGACGCGGGCGCGGGGCTGGCGCGGGAGCTGTCCGCGCTGGCGCAGGTGTATGCGAGCATGGTGTACCAACGCCAGCACGAGATCGCCGAGGACGACATGCCGCCCGAGGCGCTTTTCGCGTGGCTCGAGTGGTACGAGACGACCACGGACACGCCCTGCATCGCCATCTGCTCGACCAGCCAGGGCGATGAAACCTGCAGGGGCTGCGGCCGCACTTTCGGCGAGGTGCAGAACTGGCTGGAATTCAGCCCGGTGCAAAAGCGCGCGGTGTGGCGGCGTATCACCATGGAAAGCACGGCGCTGCGCTTTACCCGCTACAAGGAGCGCGCGGGCGGCTGAGCGGCGCGCGTGTTTACGCGGCGCTCGTGAACGGCTATCGTGGAGCGCATCATGCTGCGCCTGATCACTGCTCCCGACATCGTGCAAGCCAGAATCTGGTGCGATCTGCTGTGCGAGGCGGGATTGCCGGCCAGCGTGCTGCGCGAGCATTTCGCATCGGCGCACGGCCTGATGCCGCCCGCCGAATGCCTCCCCGAGATCTGGCTCGAATATGAGGAGCACGCGAGCGCCGCGCGGCAACTGCTGCTCGACCTGGCGCAACTGCCGCAGCGCAGGTGGCAGTGCCGCTGCGGCGAGACGGTGGAGGGCGGGTTCGAGCAGTGCTGGAACTGCGGAGGCTTCATGCAGCTGGGGCGGGAGCTGCCGCCGCTACCGCCGCCCTGAATGCTCCCGGCAGGGGCGGCGGGCTACTTCCAGCGCACCGGCTCCAGGTGCACGCTGCCCAGGTTGCTGCTCAGCGTGAGCGCACCTTCCTGGATCGTCGCCTGCAACTGCATGCTGCGCTCGGCCAGCGTGGCGAGCTGCTGCGATGCCTCGGCGGGAATGCGCCATACCTGCACCTTGTCGAGCCGCGCCAGCTTGTTTTCGATGCCCTTCCACCAGACCTCGGCGGCGTGGTGGAACGGATAGACGACGACCGCGTCGGTCTTGCTGCAGGCCTTGGTGAGCGGCTTGTCCTCGGGCTGGCCGACTTCGATCCACAGGCGCTTGCGGCCGGTGAAATCGGTGAGGGACGCGTCCGGATCATCCGGATCGGAGAGTCCCGCGCCAAAGGCCAGCGTGCCATCGCCATTGCACACCGCCTGCAGTTGCCAGGCGTTCAGGGCGAGGGCCGCCAGCCGGACCATCATGCGCTCGTCGGTCTCGCTGGGATGGCGGGCCAGTGTCAGCGCGTGGTCGGCGTAGTAGCCGTTGTCGATGTCGGCGATCGAGAGGTTCGCCTTGAAGATCGTGGATTTGAGTGCCATGGGCTGGTCCGGCCGCCTTGCGCCGATCAGACGCGCTTGGCGAGTTCGGCGGCCTTGCCGGTGTAGCTGCCGGGCGTCATCGCCAGCAGCCGGTCCTTGTCGGCCTGGGGAATTTCCAGCGACCGGATCAGCGCATGAAGGGCCTCGGCGGTAACGGTCTTGCCGCGCGTGACCTCCTTGAGCTTTTCATAGGCTCCGGCCACGCCGTAGCGGCGCATCACGGTCTGGATGGGCTCGGCGAGCACTTCCCAGCTGGCGTCCAGGTCCTGGGCGATGGCTTCCTCGTTGAGCTCCAGCTTGTTCAGGCCCGTCAGCAGCGAGTTGTAGGCCAGCACCGCGTAGCCCAGCGCCACGCCGATGTTGCGCAGCACGGTGCTGTCGGTCAGGTCGCGCTGCCAGCGGCTGATGGGCAGCTTCTCCGAGAGGTGGCGCAGCAGCGCGTTGGCCAGCCCGAGGTTGCCTTCGGCGTTCTCGAAGTCGATCGGGTTGACCTTGTGCGGCATGGTCGAGGAGCCGATTTCCCCGGCCTTGAGCTTTTGCTTGAAGTAGCCAAGGCTCACGTAGCCCCAGATGTCGCGCGAGAGGTCGATCAGGATGGTGTTGGCGCGGGCCACCGCGTCGAACAGCTCGGCCATGTAGTCGTGCGGTTCGATCTGGATGGAGTAGGGCTGGAACGTGAGGCCCAGGCCCTCGGGCTCGTGCGACTCGATCACCTTCTTGCTGAACGCTTCCCAGTCGAATTCGGGCCAGGCGGACAGGTGGGCGTTGTAGTTGCCCACGGCGCCGTTCATCTTGCCCAGGATCTTCACGCCGCTGATGCGGTCGCTGGCGGTCTGCAGGCGCATCACCACGTTGGCGATTTCCTTGCCCACGGTCGTGGGGCTGGCGGTCTGGCCGTGCGTGCGGCTGAGCATGGGCACGCCGGCGAACTGGCGGGCCATCTCGCGCAGCTTGAGCTGGATGCGGTCGAGCGTGGGCAGCAGCACCTGGTCGCGGCCCGCGCGCAGCTGCAGCGCGTGGCTGGTGTTGTTGATGTCCTCGCTGGTGCAGGCGAAGTGGACGAATTCAGCGGCCTTCTCCAGCTCGGGACGGGCCTCGAAACGGGACTTGATCCAGTATTCCACGGCCTTGACGTCGTGGTTGGTGGTTTTCTCGATGTGCTTGATGGCGGCGGAGTCCGCTTCGCTGAAGTTGCTCACGAGGCTGTGCAGATAGCTGCGCGCGCCGGCGGACAGGGGCTTGAATTCGGCGAAGCCGGCATCGGACAGCGCGATGAACCAGGTGATTTCCACCTGCACGCGGCGCTGCATGTAGCCATGCTCGCTCATGATGGGGCGCAGGTCGGCAAGCTTGGCGGCGTAGCGGCCGTCAAGCGGGGAGAGGGCGGTGATCGTGGACAGGCTCATAGCCCTCTATTGTAGGTTGCGCGTGCGGGCCGTTGCTTGCCGCGGGTTTCGGATGGCCGCGGCGGATGTGTTGCTGGCAGGAAACGCTCCGGCCCTTCGATGCATGTGGATTGCACTTACGCCACGGGAGGCGGCGCGAAGCGGTATGCCGCAGGCCCTAGAATCAGTCCGTCGTTTTGAACACATTCTTAGAGCCGC
>NZ_JBEBOW010000157.1:0-7395 GCF_040396215.1 Diaphorobacter ruginosibacter
TCCTGCACCTCGGGGCTGTTGTGGAACGCCTTGGTCGCCTCGTTCAGCTTGTTGATGATGGCCGGCGGAGTGCCCGCCTTGGCGACGATGCCGCTCCAGCCCATGTAGTCGAAATCCTTCACGCCGAACTCGCTGGCCACCGGCACGTCGGGCAGTTCCGCCAGGCGCTTGGGCGCCAGGACCACCAGCGGCACGACCTTGCCTGACTTGATGTGCGCAAGCGCCGTGCCGACCACCGGGGCCATCACCTGCGTCTGCCCGCCGATGGTCGCCATCACGCCGTCGGGCTCGCCCTTGAAGGGCACATGCACCATCGAGATGCCCAGCTTCTTTTGCAGCAGCTCGACTGCCAGTTGCGTGGAGTTCCCCAGGCCCGCCGAGGCGAAGTTCAGCTTATCGGGATGCGCCTTGGCGTACTTGACCAGGTCATCCAGCGACTTGAAGCCTGTTTCGGGATTGGCCACCAGCACGAACGGCACGGTGGTCAGCATGCCGACGCCGGTGAAGTCCTTCTCCGGGTCGTAGGGCAGCGGCTTGTAGGTGAACTTGTTGAGCACCATCTGCGAGACGCCGCCAAACATCAGCGTGTAGCCATCCGCCGGCTGGCTCAATGCCTGCTGCGCCGCGATGATGCCACCCGCGCCGGGCTTGTTCTCGACCACGATGCTGCCGTTGATCGCCTTGCCCGCATGTTCGGCCCACAGGCGCGCGATGGTGTCCGAGCTGCCGCCCGCCTGCTGCGAGACGATCAACCGGATCGGGCGGCTCGGATAACCGGCATCCTGCGCGAAGGACGGGGCCTGCGCCAGGGCGCCAAGCGTCAACGCGGACGCCGCGAGTTTCGAGATCCAGGAATATTTCTTCATACTTTCGATCCAGTCTGTGCATCCCGGGAATATCCGCGCGGCCCCCAAATGGGCGCGTGGCCTGCCGATCGTGTCGCGCGGAGCATTCCCGGTAGCCGATTGCCATTTAGTTGCCACTCATCATCACCAGTCAATGGCCGATTATTCGTACCACGGCACCGTTACGCCAGTGAATTGATGGAATACATGTATTAGTATTTACTCATGATTAAAACAGACCAGATGGCCTGGGCCAGGCGGCTCAAGATCCGGCACCTCGAATCCTTCCTCGTGCTCGACGAGGCAGGAACACTCACCGAGGCCGCCGCGCGCATGCACATGACGCAGTCGGCCATGTCACACTGGCTGGCAGACCTGGAGGAACTGGTGGGCATGCCGCTCATCACGCGCGGGCGGCGCATACAGCTCACGCCCGCGGGCGTGCTCGTCAAGCGGCTTGCCATCGGCGTGCTGGGCGACATCTCGCGCACGCACAAGGAACTCGGCGCGGTCGCGCAGGGCCTTGCCGCGCGGCTTCAAATCGGCAGCGTCTGGGCCGGCGTGGCGCACGTCGTGCCGCGCGCGCTGTCGGTGTTCCAGATGCGCCATCCGCACATTTCGGTCTATATGTCCGAGAGCCCGTTCACCGACCTGCTCGAAGGGTTGGCGAACAAGGAGCTGGACGTGGTCGTCGGCTCCCTGGACGCACGCGCCTACCGCGACCGGCTGGAGCACCGCGAACTGTTCGAGGACAACATCTGCCTTGTCGTCGGCAAAGGCAGCCGCTTCTGGCACAGCCAGGAAGCGGTGGTACATCTTGCTGATCTGCAGGCCGAGAACTGGATCATGCCGCCCAAGGACACGCTGTCACGCATGCAACTGGACGCTGTATTGCTGGACAACGGCTTCCCCTGGCTCGTGCCCAAGGTGGAGACCGCCGCCATCACCACACTGCAGGCGCTGGTGCATACGGGCAACTACGTCGGCGTCTGCTCCGAAGCCATGGCGCGCTACCAGGCATCGCTGGGCAACATGAAGATTCTTCCGCTCGATGTGCAGATCCGCTTCGGCCCGGTGGGCGTCGTCTGGAATGCCGACAACAACTCCGAGGCCGTGCGCCTGTTCGTGGAGCACCTCACCGAGTGCGCGCGAGCACGCGTCGATCTGATGTGTCCAGAGGGTCCCTAGCAGGCCGCATTGAAAACGCCCGGGCCGGGACAGGTTCACGCGGACACAGGGTTCAGTTGTTCCAGCCACTCCACCAGGGCCTGCAGCTCATCGGGGCGGATCTCATGGGCGCTGGCGAATTCCCGATAAGTGAGATGCAGCGGCAATTCCTTCACCTGAGAGCGAATGAACTCGCCATTCGCGATGGGGATCACATTGTCCAGCAGGCCCTGACTCACCCACAATTGCCTGCCCTTGAACGCGGCCTGCGCGGCACGCTGCGGCACGATCTCGGGCAGCATCCTGCTGTGCAATGCCATCGCGCCCGCCACGAGATCGGGGCGTGTGAGCAGCACCGACAGGGACATGATGCCTCCCTGGCTGAAGCCGCCCACGATCACGCGGGATGCGGGAACGCCGAGCTGCCGCGCGGCGGACTCCAGCGTCTGCAGCAGCAATGCGCGGCTTGCCGCTTCCTGCGCGGCATTGATGGTGCGCGAGCCGTCGGCATTCACGGAGAAATCAAACCATGCATTCGCATTGGGGCCCATGCGGTAGGGAGCGCGCAGGCTCAGCACATGGAAGCGGGCTGGAATGTAGGCAGCCAGCCCGAACAAATCCTGTTCGTTGCTGCCAACCCCGTGCATGAGAGCCAGCAACCATGCTTCATCAGGATTTGCGCTGGCTGGACGGTGAAGAAAACCAAGTGGGAGATCAAGCATGGGAAACGGTCATCGGGATACACGGTCCGCGCCGGTATCCGGCGCGCAGTTCCATTGTGGCCGGGACACGCCGGCGCATTTTCGGGATTCCTGATGCGCGGTCATGGAGATAGCGAGCGCGCGATCCCATCACGCCGAACCCGTCAGGCGCGGGTGCATCAGTTGGAAGGCTCGGGCAGCGAAGCGGCGGGTTTCTTGCCCGACCTGGCGGCATCCGCCAGATCCTTTTCGTGCCGGATGCGGCGCTCCTCGGCCTTGCGCTGCTTGGCCTCGTAGCGCATGCGCGCACGCTCCACGCGGGATGGCTCCTGCGCCTGCCGCTTCGCCTCGTCCCTTGCGTGCGCCGCCTCTTTCGATTGCTGCCCGGCGGCGCGCTGCTGCGCCTCGGTCAGGCGCCGGGACTGCTCCTGCTCCCTGGACTGCGCCCGGGCGGCCGGATCCATGGCATCCGCCTTGTCCTCGCCAGCCTCGATCTTTTCCTGCTGGTGCTGCTCGTTCTGCTCGATGAATGCGCGTCGATCCGCCGCCTTTTCATGGCGCTCGGCCTCGTTGAGCTTGAGCTCCTGATTGCGAAGTTCGTTGTCCTGCTGGCGCGCCAGGTAACGCGCGTCGCGCAAGCACGAATCAACCACGAATTTCTTGTAGCAGGCGGCCTCTTCCCGCTTGAGGCGCTCGCTGATCTCCTTGCGCTGCGCCTGAATGCGGGAGCGCTCGGCATCGCGCTCGGCCTGGACCTGCCGTGCCTGCTCATCCTCCCCCGGCTGCGCGGCTGGCCCGGCCGCCAGCGCCCACCCGGCGCTGCAGGCCAGCAGCAATGCCGGAAGTTTTGCGATCCAGTACGGGCGGCTCGGGCAGTTGGTCATATCAAGTCAAGTGTGTATCAACCGTGCGGCGATCCAGCGCCAGGTATTCCTTGGACTGCATTTCATTGAGGCGGGACACGGTGCGCGGGAATTCGTGCGCCAAGGGCCCCTCAGTATAGAGTTCCTCGGGCGCGGTCTCCGCCGAAATGATCAGCTTGACATGGCGGTCGTACAGCACGTCCACCAGCCAGGTGAAACGGCGCGCGGGCGAGGCCATGCTCACCGGCATGTACTTCACGTTGGACAGCAGCACGGTGTGGAACTGCGTGGCGATTTCCAGATAGTCGTTCTGCGAACGCGGGCCGCCGCACAACTCGTTGAAGTCGAACCAGACGACGCCGCCGGCGCGACGCCTGGAGCGGATCTCGCGCGCCTCGATATGCAGGATCGGATCTTCGTCCTTCACTTCCGCCAGGCGGTTGAATGTGTCCTCCATCGCCGCCTCCGCCTCGGGTCCGAGGGGGGTGTGATAGAGCTTGGCATTCTCCAGCGTGCGGCGGCGATAGTCGGTGCCGTTGTCCACGTTGACCACGTCCATGTTCTCCTTGAGCAGCGCGATCGCGGGCAGGATGCGGTCGCGGTGCAGGCCGCCGGGATAGAGCCCGTCGGGCTCGAAGTTGGATGTGGTCACGAAGCCCACGCCGTTCTTGAAGAGCGACTCGAGCAGGCGATAGAGAATCATCGCGTCGGTGATGTCGGCCACGTGGAACTCATCGAAGCAGATCAGCTTGTACTTCCTGGCGATCTTCGCGCCCAGCACGTCCAGCGGATTCTGGGTGCCTTGCATCAGGTGCAATTCACGGTGAACCTCGCGCATGAACTCGTGAAAATGCAGGCGCGTCTTGCGCTTGATGGGCACCGCGTTGAAGAAGCAGTCCATCAGAAAGCTCTTGCCGCGCCCCACCCCGCCGTACATGTACACGCCCTTGGGCAGATCAGGATGGTTGATCAGCTTCTTGAAGGAGTTCGAGCGCTTGGACTTGTATGCCGCCCAGTCGTCCGCGCAGCGCTGGAGCGCATCCACCGCCCGCAACTGCGCCGGATCGCTCTTGAAACCCTTGGCAGCCAGTTCCGCCTGATAAGCCTCTTTCACGTTCACCGTGGTATCTCCGTCAATTCAAATACAAAAGCCGCCACCGCCTGCACGGCAGGCGGATGGCAGCTCTATGGCTTCAAAACCGATTCAGCAATGGAATCAGAAGTTCAGCGTGCGCTTGTCCACGGCCAGCGCCGCTTCCTTGGTGGACTCGGACAGCGATGGGTGAGCGTGGCAGATGCGGGCGATATCCTCGCTCGAAGCCTTGAACTCCATGGCCACCACGGCTTCGGAGATCAGCTCGGAGACCATCGGGCCCACCATGTGCACGCCGAGGATTTCGTCGGTCTCGGCGTCCGCGATGAACTTGACCATGCCGGTCGTATCGCCCAGCGCGCGCGCGCGGCCATTCGCCAGGAACGGGAACGAGCCGGTCTTGTACTTCACGCCCTGCTCCTTGAGCTGCTGCTCGTTGCGGCCCACCCAGGCCACTTCGGGGCTGGTGTAGATCACGAAAGGAATGGTGTCGAAATTCACATGGCCATGCTGGCCGGCGATGCGCTCGGCCACGGCCACTGCCTCTTCCTCGGCCTTGTGCGCGAGCATCGGGCCACGCACCACGTCGCCCACGGCCCACACGCCGGGCAGGTTGGTCCTGCATTCGGCATCGACCACGATCTGGCCGCGCTCGTCGAGCGCCAGGCCCACGGCCTCGGGGTTCAGGCCGATGGTGTTGGCGGTGCGGCCGATCGAGACGATGAGCTTGTCCACTTCCAGCTCGCTGGCTTCGCCCTTGGCATTGGTGTAGGCGATCGTCACGCCCTTCTTGCCGGTCTTGACCTCGCCGACCTTCACGCCCAGCTCGATCTTCAGGCCCTGCTTGTCGAAAGCCTTCTTGGCCTCCTTGGCGATCTGCTCATCCACCGCCGGCAGGAACTTGTCCATGCCTTCCAGCACGGTGACCTCGGCGCCCAGGCGGCGCCACACGGAGCCCATTTCGAGGCCGATCACGCCGGAGCCGATGAGACCCAGCTTCTTGGGTGTCTTCTCCAGGGCCAGCGCGCCATCGTTGGAGAGGATCAACTCCTCGTCGAACGGCACGCCCGGCAGCGCGCGCGGATTGGAACCCGTGGCGACGACGATCTGCTTGCCGGTGATGGTCTCTTCTTCCTTGCCGGCGACCTTGATCTCGTAGCCGCCGTCCACCGCCTTCACGAACGAACCGCGACCGTGGAAGAACGTGACCTTGTTCTTCTTGAACAGGTACAGGATGCCGTCGTTGTTCTGCTTCACGATGCCTTGCTTGCGCGCGATCATCTTGGCCGCATCCATCTCGACCTTGCCGGTCGAGATGCCGTGGTCCGCGAAGTGCAGCCTGGCATGTTCATAGTGCTCGGACGACTGCAGCAGCGCCTTCGAGGGAATGCAGCCCACGTTGGTGCAGGTGCCGCCCGGGGCGGCTCCGCCCTGTGCGTTCTTCCATTCGTCGATACAGGCGACGTTGAAGCCCAGTTGTGCGGCGCGAATTGCGGCGATGTAGCCGCCGGGGCCCGCGCCGATGACGACGACGTCAAATTGCTTGCTCATGATTTGAATCTCTACTTGTCAATTGCTGGAAAAAACCCACCGTCAGACGATGCCAAGGGTGGGTTTGCGCTGTGTGTTGATTTCGAGCGCGGGGCGGACAGCAGCCGCGCTGGGGCGCTTCGCGGCGCCAGCCGCGTTCCCCGTTCCACCTTGCAGCGCAAGGCGGGACAGCGGGGACGGCATGCGGCGCCGCGAAAGGCTGTCCATGATCACAGATCGAACAGCAGGCGCGATGGGTCTTCCAGCGCGTCCTTCATCGCCACCAGGCTCAGCACGGCTTCGCGGCCGTCGATGATGCGGTGGTCGTAGGACATGGCCAGATAGTTCATCGGACGAATCACGATCTGGCCGTTCTCGACCACGGCGCGGTCCTTGGTGGCGTGCACGCCAAGGATCGCGGACTGCGGCGGGTTGATGATGGGGGTGGACATCATCGAGCCGAAGGTGCCGCCGTTGGAGATGGAGAACGTGCCGCCGGTCAGCTCTTCGATGCCCAGCTTGCCGTCCTTGGCCTTCTGGCCGAATTCGGCGATCTTCTTCTCGATGTCGGCAAAGCTCATCTGGTCGGCGTTGCGCAGGATCGGCACCACCAGGCCGCGCGGCGAGCTCACGGCGATACCGATGTCGAAGTAGCCGTGATAGACGATGTCGTTGCCGTCGATCGACGCATTGACGGCGGGGAACTTCTTGAGCGCATGCACCGCGGCCTTCACGAAGAAGGACATGAAGCCCAGCTTGACGCCGTGTTCCTTGACGAAGGAGTCCTGGAACTTCTTGCGCATGTCCATCACCGGAGCCATGTTCACTTCATTGAACGTGGTGAGGATGGCGTTGGTGGCTTGCGACTGCAGCAGGCGCTCGGCGATGCGGGCGCGCAGGCGGGTCATCGGCACGCGCTGTTCCGGGCGCTCGCCCAGGTCCTGCCTGGCCGCGGGCGCGGCCACCTGCGGCAGGGCCTGCGTGGGCACGCCGGTCGGGATCGCCGTGCCGCCCTTGATGGCCGCCAGCGCGTCGCCCTTGGTCACGCGGCCGTCCTTGCCCGTGCCCGCCACGTTGGCGGCGGACAGGTTATTGTCGGCCAGGATCTTGGCGGCAGCAGGCATGGCGACGCCAGCCTTGCTGTTGTTGCTTGCGGCAGCGGCGGCAGGCGCGGCCGCGGGGGCCGACGCTGCGGC
>NZ_JBEBOW010000158.1:0-7364 GCF_040396215.1 Diaphorobacter ruginosibacter
CAGGCAGGCAATCAAACCAGCGATAGCTCCGCGCTCGTGGACTTCTATGGGTTGAATGCCGCGGAGAGCTACACGGCAGTTCTGTTGCGCACGGTGAATGGAGTCTCTTCCGACGTTGGCGGATCGAGTTCGCTCAACGGCAATACTATCGAGAACGTCAACCTCGCCTGGACCAACTTGAAGGCGACGGAGCCTTTCGATAATTATGTGCTGACAGCCGAAAGCGGCAATGCTGTCAACAACGCTGTCAGCGGCAACGGCATTGTCGGAACCGGCTACAACGACACATTCTTTGCAACTTTGGGCACTGACATCTATAACGGTGGCGGAGGCACAACCATTGTTTCGGGAGAACGTGTCTGGAGCAGCACAGGAGGTCTGGATATCGTTGACTACAAGCTGGCTGGAAGCACCGCCATCAAGGTCGATCTCTCGCTGGCAACAGCGCAGAACACGGGCTTTGGCACGCACACCTTCGTGAACATCGAGGGCATTGCAGGCAGCTCCGGCAACGATACCTTCACCGATAACTCCGCCGATAACTACTTCGAGGGCCGTGGTGGCAATGACACCTTCAACCTCGTCAACGGCGGTAACGACACCCTGATGTACAAGTTGCTCAACTCCAGCAACCCCACCGGCGGCAACGGCTCCGACATTGTCAACGGCTTTACCGTCGGTACCTGGGAGGCCACTCCCAATGCCGACCGTATCGACCTCGGCGAGTTGCTCCAGGGCTACACGCCGACCGTCAACGGTCAGTATGCCGCCCAGTACATCAACGGCGTCGCCACCATCGCCTCCGGTGACCGTATCGCCAACTACCTCAAGGTCGAGGTCTCCGGGGATAACACCCTCGTCGAAATCGATCGCTCCGGTAGCGGCGCCAACTACTCCACGCTCTTGACCCTCAATGGCGTGCACACCGACCTCGCCACCCTCCTGGCGAACCATCAGATCACCCTCGTCTGATAAGAGGCCGCCACCGGTTCTGCCCTCAACAGAACCGGTCGCCCGGCTACCAAACGCTCTTGCGCCCGGATATTCACTTCAATGGATATCCTCGCAAGAGCGTTTTGCTTTTCATTCTCTGAAATGAGAATGTTTGTGAATACCAAATTGCAAACAATCCTTATAAATGCCGAATATCCCATGGGCGAACATTGATATATCGGCACTTTTCAATTGGCATCGAGTCACATATCACAAAATTCCCTGAGCTTGATTGGCTTTCATCTGGGGAAATGCCATCCAAAGGGAGTCATTTGACAACAATTGATCTGCTTTTCGGGAGTTGATCTGTTTTGTCGTAAAGCAAGAAATCCCAATATCCAGAAAAACATAATGAACGGTTGTGCAAGGGCGCGCCGGATATTCGCTTTCCTTATTTGAATTAGTGAATATTTGAGTGTGCTTGTGCTTTTTTAAAGAGATTGCATATTTTTTGCGTGCAATATTTGGTGAATTGGCGAAGGGGTATGAGAAATAATTCCAAGCGTTCAGAAATGCCTGAAACGCCTGTTGGGCAAAAGAAGGCCGCGTCGCTGCATGCAGTGTCCCTGTCTCTGGCATTGATCTCGGCATGGCCCTGGCTGCAAACATCCGCGAACGCCCAGGCCGTCGGATCGCCGGGACCGGCCCCCGCCGCCATGGAGGCTCCCAAAAAAGTGGAAACCGAGGGCGCGGTGCCCTCTGTCAGCACGCCCATACCGTCCTCGGAACGCCGCCTCGCGCCCAGCAGCCTTGCGCGCGAGGTCGATGCGCCCAGGCCGAGAAACGCTGGCGCGGAAGCACCGCCGGGCACTGGCGTCCTGCCGATGGCGCGCGCCGTCCAGTTGGCGGTCCAGCAGCATCCATCCATTACCGACGCGGTGGCAACGCTTGCCCAGCAGACGGCGGGTGTCGACTATGCGCGCGCCGGCTACTATCCAAAGCTCAGCGTGGGCTTTGGCGGCGGGTCCAGCAACGGAAGCACGGGCAACAATACGATCGCCCAGGCTTCGGCCTCGCAGATGCTGTACGACTTCGGCAAGGTGGACAACCAGGTCAGCCGCAGCCAGGCGCTGGTGCGCCGCCAGCAGGCCGTTGTGCTCAAGCAGATCGACGTCATCACGCGGCAGACGGCCGAGGCGGTGCTGATGGTCCACCGGTATCAGGCGCTGACCGAGATCGCCAGAGGTCAGGTGGATGCCGTCGAGAGCGTGCTGGAGCTTGCCAACCTGCGCGCCCATGCCGGTCTGAGCACCAAGGCGGATCCCATTCAGGCGCAGGCTCGCGTGCAGGGCGCGCATGCCTATCTGGGGCAGATGTCCGCCGAGCTGGCGCAGTGGCGGCAGAAGCTGCGCACCTTGGTGGGCAGCGCGGGC
This sequence comes from Diaphorobacter ruginosibacter, assembly GCF_040396215.1. Taxonomy (GTDB): domain Bacteria; phylum Pseudomonadota; class Gammaproteobacteria; order Burkholderiales; family Burkholderiaceae_C; genus Diaphorobacter_A; species Diaphorobacter_A ruginosibacter_A. Next base: position 2,367 of record NZ_JBEBOW010000158.1, read on the forward strand.
GCGCGCCGCGTCGAAGTGCTCCCCGGGATTGAGCACGACACGCTCTGGATGACTTCGGACCCCGAGTTCCAGTTGCTGCCGGACGTCCTGATGGTGCAGGCCGAGCGCCAGGCCGCCAAGGCGCAGCTTGCGTCGGCGCGCGCTGCGAAGTGGCCCACCATCACACTGGATGCGACCGGCAACAAAGCCATGAGCGGCGTCAACCCGAACACCTATGAACGCCGGGGAACCTATCACTCCCTGAACGTGAATTTCAGCGTGCCGCTGTATCAGGGCGGCGCGCTGGATGCGCAGATCAGCGCAGCCGCGGCCGACGAGGCCGCCACCCGCGAACGCATTGAAACCGCGCTGCTGCAGGCGGGCGATCAGGCCCGCGCCTGGCGCGAGCTGGTGCTGGGAGCCCAGGGCCGCCTGGAAGACGTGGAAAACCGCCGCAAGAGCATTCTTTCCGTGCGCGACCTCTACCGTGAGCAGTACCAGTTGGGGACTCGCTCGATTCTGGATCTGCTCAATGCCGAGCAGGAAATTCACCAGGCGGAAGCCGACGCGCAAGGCCTCATCCACGACCTGTGGCAGTACCGGCTGGAGTTCATCACGGCAACCGGCCGGTTGAGGGAGTTCTTCGGCCTGAACAACACGATGGTTCAGGGCATGGAGCTGCTTCCATGATGGCACGTGCTGCGGTCAGCCCTGTCACGCGAGATTGCTTTTCAAGATGCCGGACACGCCAGCGCGCGGGTGCGGACAGGAGTTGACTAGAGATGGATTTGCCTAAAGAGTACACGACATGGCTTGACGCCATGTTGACGGTCAGCCGTCATTACGGCATGGGGGCGTCGGCCGAGAACGCACGCGTGGCGCTGGCGTGGGAGCGGGGAACGCCGCTCGATTCGCTGCTCGAAATCATGGCGCGGCAGCTCGGCCTGAGCCTGCGCCTCGCGCGGTTCGACAAGTCCATGCTGGATGCGTGGCGGCTGCCTCTGGTGGTCGAATTCTCCGACGGACGCGTGGGCGTGGTGCGCACGATCAACGCCCAGAAGAAGGCCAGCGTGGCGTTCAGCGGAGAGATGGGCGCGGAGACCCTGATCGACGGAGCCGACCTTGCCAAGCAGGTGGTGCGCGTGGCCTTGTTGCGGCCGCTCGCCGAGATTCCGGATGCGCGCGTTGACGAATACATCAAGCCGTGGCGGCCCAGCTGGTTCTGGAAAATCGTGCTGCGGGACTGGCCGCGCTACGGGGACGTGTTCCTCGCGTCGCTGGTGGCCAACATCCTGGCGCTCTCGGGCATGATGTTTTCCATGCAGGTCTATGACCGCGTGGTGCCCTCGCAGTCGGAGGCCACGCTCTGGGTCCTGTTCGGCGGTGTGATGCTGGCCATCACCTTCGAGTTCATGCTGCGCATGTCGCGCTCATACATCATCGATGTCATGGGCAAGCGTGCCGACCTGCAGATATCGGATGTTGTCTTCGGGCGCGCCCTGCGGCTGCGCAACGACGTGCGGCCGCGTTCCACCGGCAGCTTCATCGCCCAGATCCGCGAGATCGACCAGGTGCGCGACCTGCTCACCTCCACGACGGTGAGCGCGGCCGCGGACCTGCCATTCTTTCTGCTGTTTCTCGGTGTTCTCTGGCTGGTGGGCGGCTCGCTGGCGTGGGTTCCCGTCGCGGCGCTGCCGCTATTGATCGTGCCCGGCCTTCTCGCGCAGCGGCCTCTGGCACGCCTTGCGAACGCGGGCATGCGCGAATCCGCGCTGCGCAACGCCATGCTGGTGGAGGCGGTCCAGGGCATGGATGACATCAAGTCGCTGCGCGCCGAACCGCGCTTCCAGAACCGCTGGAATCACGTGAACATGGTGTCCGCGGACATCGGCATGCGCCAGAGGCTTCTGACCGGCTTCCTGATGACCTGGACCCAGGAGCTCCAGGGCATCGTCTTCGCCATGGTGCTGCTGGTGGGCAGCTACCGCGTGATGACCGGCGACATGACGACCGGCGCCCTCGTGGGAAGTTCCATCCTCGCGTCGCGCATGATTGCGCCGATCGCCCAGATCGCCAGCCTGCTGGCGCGCTGGCAGCAGGCCAAGGTGGCCCGCGACGGCCTGAACAAGCTGATGGACCGCCCGGTGGACGTGCCGGAGGACGCGCGCCGCGTGCATGTGGCGTATCTGCATGGAGAGTTCAAGACCTCGGGCGTGCGTTTCCAGTATTCCGAGGAGGCCAAGCGGCCCGCGCTCGAACTGCCGAACCTGCGGATCCAGCCTGGAGAGAAGATCGCCGTTCTCGGGCGCATGGGCGCGGGCAAGTCAACGCTGCTCCAACTGCTGGCCGGCATGTACAAGCCCACGGCCGGAAGCATCACGCTCGACGGACTCGACCTCTCGCTGATCGACCCGCCCGACGTGCGCCGCGACGTGGGTCTCCTGGCGCAGAACTCCAACCTGTTTCACGGCACCATCCGCGAGAACCTGGTCATGGGCCGGCCCACGGCGACCGACGCGGAACTGCTCGAAGCATTGCGGCTGGCCGGTGGCCTGAACGTGGTTCAGGGCCGTCCCGAGGGCCTGGACGAAACCATTCAGGAAGGCGGGCTCGGCCTGTCCGGCGGACAGCGCCAGGCGCTGCTGCTGGCGCGCACCATCGTCCGCCAGCCTTCGGTGCTGCTGCTCGATGAGCCGACGGCCCACTTCGACGAAGTGACGGAGCATCAAGTCATCGAGTCGCTGACCCCCTGGCTCGCGCCGCGCACCCTGGTGGTTGCAACCCACCGGATGCAGGTGCTGCAGTGGGTCGACCGCATCATCATCATCGACGGCGGCCGCGTGGTCATGGACGGACCGAAGAAGCACGTATTGGGAGAACTGACAAATGGCAAGGCATGACGCGGAACGAACAGGGGAGCGGTCAGAGCCGGTGCTTTCTCCAGCGAACGCAGTGACGGCGCCGCAGGCGGCAGGCGCTGGCGCGGGAAATCCGGCTTCGGCCGCGCAGGCCGCGCCGAAGACCATATCGGTGCAGCAGCGCGGAGCGGGAGGCGCCGCAGCGCCCAAGGGTGTAGCCGTCAACGTCACTCGTGGCGCAGGGGGGCCCAAGCTCAAGCCCGCGCCGCTGCCGGTCAGTTCGCCATCGTCCAAGGTCAAGATGCCGCCGACCACGCTGGTGGTGTGGATCATCGCCGCATTGCTGGGCGCCTTCGTCGTGTGGGCGGCGAACTTCGAGCTGGCGGAGGTGTCCACGGGCACTGGCAAGGTGGTTCCCTCGTCCCATGAGCAGGTGATCCAGTCGCTGGAGGGCGGTATCCTGGTCGAACTGCTGGTCCGGGAGGGCGACATCGTCGAGGCCGGACAGATCCTGGCGCAGCTCGACCGAACCAAGAGCGAAGCCACCGTGCAGGAAAGCATTGCACGGCAGCGGGCCGCGCAGGCGACAGCCGCGCGCCTCATCGCCGAAGTGAACGGAACGCCGCTGAAATTTCCCGACGATGTCGTGGCCGACCCGAATCTCGTGCGTACGGAGACGGCGCTCTACAACTCGAGGCGCGAGGCGCTCGCCGGCACGCTCTCCGGCTTGAACGAGGCGCTGATGCTCGTGCGCAAGGAACTGTCGCTCACCGAACCGCTGGTCGCGCGCGGCGCCGCCAGCGACGTCGAGGTGCTGCGGCTCAAGCGCCAGGCCAACGACCTGGAGACGCGCATCGCGGAAGCGCGCAGCCAGTATCTGGTGAAGGCCCGCGAGGATCTCGCCAAGGCCAACGCGGAAATCGAATCACTGCGCCAGGTCACGCGCGGACGCGCCGACTCGCTCACGCGGCTGACCTTCACCTCACCGGTTCGCGGCGTGGTCAAGGATATTTCGGTGACGACCATCGGCGGCGTGATCCCTCCCAACGGCAAGCTGATGGAGATCGTGCCGCTCGATGAAAAGCTGCTGGTCGAGGCGAGAATCTCTCCGCGTGACGTGGCGTTCATCCATCCAGGGCAGGCCGCCACGGTCAAGATCACCGCCTATGACTATTCCATCTATGGCGGCCTTCCCGCGCATGTGGCGACCATCTCGCCCGACACCATCCAGGACGACGTCAAGCGCGACCAGTATTACTACCGCGTCTTCATACGTACCGAGGCGGATCATCTGAAACGTGGCGACAAGGTATTCCCCATCAGTCCCGGCATGATTGCCACGGTGGAAATCCATACAGGCAGCAAAACAGTCCTGCAATACCTGATCAAGCCGTTCAACAAGGGCCGCGAGGCGTTCCGGGAGCGTTGACCCGATATGCGGACGCCGCGCGCGGCAGGCATTGCCATGCCGATGCGCGGCACGCCCCGCGCAGGCGCGCGGCGGCAGCACATGAGCCAAACTGGCGGATACTTGCCGTATCCTTTTCCTGACCAGTGACTCAGCATCATGTCCGCCTCCAACGCCAGCATCCTGCCCGTCGAGCTCTCCAAATCCTACCGCCTGCTCAATCATGGCCCCACCGTCCTGGTATCGGCCCGCCATGGCGGGGTGGACAACGTCATGGCGGCAGCCTGGGCCTGCGCGCTGGATTTCGCGCCGCCCAAGTTGAGCGTCGTTCTCGACAAATCCACGCGCACCCGGCAACTGGTGGATCGAAGCGGATGGTTTGCCATCCAGGTGCCCACGCTCAAGCAGGCGAGGCTTGTGCATGAAGTGGGAACGCACAGCGCAGTGGATGATCCGGGCAAGCTCGAGAGAGCGGGCGTTGCGTGGTTTGAGCAGCCGGGCTTCGACCTGCCTTTCGTGGCTGGCTGTTCGGCCTGGATGGCCTGCAGGCTGATCCCGGAGCCTCACAACCAGAACACCTACGATCTCTACATCGCCGAGATCGTGGGCGCATGGGCCGACTCGCGCGTGTTCCGCGACGGCCATTGGCGCTTCGAACACGCGCCCTCCGATCTGCGGAGCCTGCATTACGTCGCCGGAGGGCATTTCTACGCCATCGGCGATGCGGTGGACGTCACTCCATAAGAACGTGTT
>NZ_JBEBOW010000159.1:0-7309 GCF_040396215.1 Diaphorobacter ruginosibacter
GCGGTGAAGATCTTCAACTGGGTGGCGACGATGTGGCGCGGCTCGATGACCTTCGAGACGCCGATGCTGTTCAGCGTGGGCTTCATCTTCGTGTTCACCATGGGCGGTTTCACCGGGCTGATCCTGGCGATGGCGCCCATCGACATCCAGCTGCAGGATACCTACTACGTCGTGGCCCACTTCCACTATGTGCTGGTGGCCGGCTCGCTGTTCGCCATGTTCGGCGGCTACTACTACTGGGCTCCGAAATGGACGGGCGTGATGTATTCCGAGACGCGCGGCCGCATCCACTTCTGGGGTTCGCTGATCACCTTCAACGTCACCTTCTTCCCGATGCACTTCCTGGGGCTGGCCGGCATGCCGCGCCGCTACGCCGACTATCCCATGCAGTTCGCCGACTTCAACATGGTCGCGTCGATCGGAGCCTTCGGCTTTGGCCTGATGCAGGTGTATTTCTTCCTGTTCGTCGTGCTGCCCGCCATGCGCGGCAAGGGCGAGAAGGCGCCCACCAAGCCATGGGAAGCCGCTGAAGGGCTGGAGTGGGAGGTGCCGTCCCCGGCGCCGTTCCACACCTTCGAGAATCCGCCCAAGCTCGATTCCACCGCCACCCGTATCGTTGGCTGACGGCGGCCGTACGGCCAGAAAGCATTGATGCCATGGCAACGCCCGAACAGAAAAAAGCCAACGCCCGGCTCGGATGGATCCTGCTGTCGATTGCCGTGGCGTTCTTCGTCGGATTCATGGTGAAGATGGCCTGGCTGCACTGAGCGCAAGGAAGGCGGAGCACATGAGCACGAAACGCGAGAACCTCAGGATGGTCGGCAAGCTGGCGGTCATCACCGCCGGCATGTTCGCGTTCGGCTATGTGCTCATCCCGATCTACAAGCACATCTGCGAAGTCACCGGCATCAACATTCTTTCGCTCTCCGAGCGCCAGGTTCCCGGCAACGGAACGGCGGGCAGGGATGTGAAGATACCGGCCAATTCGCAGGTGGACTACAGCCGCACCATCACGGTGGAGTTCGATGCCAACGCGCGCGGACCGTGGGAGTTCAAGCCGGCCAAAAGCTCGCTCAAGGTGCATCCGGGGGAGCTCGCCACGGTGATGTACGAGTTCCAGAACGTGCAGGACCGCCGCATGGCGGCCCAGGCGATTCCAAGCTACGCGCCGCGCCAGGCGACGGCGTTCTTCAACAAGCTGGAGTGCTTTTGCTTCAACCAATACACGCTCGATGCGGGTGAGAAGCGCGAGTGGCCGGTCACCTTCGTGATCGATCCGCGCCTGTCCAAGGACGTCACCACGATCACGCTGTCCTATACCTTCTTCGAGGTGGGCGGCAAGACGCCCGCAGCGCCCGAATCCACCGCCGCGCTGGGAGCCCGGGCGGTCGCTGGCGGGCAGGGGCATTCGTGATGACGGGCGAAGGAGTGGCCGATATGCGGGATGACGGGCAAGAGCAGGGCGGCGGGCCGCTCGAGCGCAAGGGGTCGCTGCTGCGCACCGTGCGCGCGGTGGCGTGGTCGATGATCGGCCTGCGAAAGGGTTCCGAGTACCAGAAGGACATAGAGAAGCTCAACCCCATCCACATCGTCGTGGTGGGACTGCTGGCGCTGGTTCTTCTGGTGGTCGGTCTGATGGTGCTGGTGAACTGGATAGTCTGAACGAGAGACAACAAGTGGAGCCCGCGTCCCGCGGCGACACGGAATCGATAACAGGGATTTGAGAGATTCAGGAGCTGAAATGAGTACAACGACCCACGGCAGCACGCCTTACTACTACGTTCCGGCGGATTCGCGTCATCCGGTGATGGCGGCCATCGGCCTGTTCCTGGTGATTCTGGGCGCGAGCCAATGGATCAATGGCCACGCATGGGGCATGTACTCGCTTGCCATCGGCCTGATCTGGTGGCTGTTCGTGCTCTGGCAATGGTTCGGCGATGCACGCCGCGAAAGCGAGGGCGGCATGTACAGCCGCCGCATCGACATGTCCTACCGCTGGAGCATGAGCTGGTTCATCTTCTCCGAGGTGATGTTCTTCGGCGCGTTCTTCACCGCCCTGTGGTGGGGCCGCGCGCATTCCGTGCCGACGCTGGGCAGCCTGGACAATGCCCTGCTGTGGCCCGACTTCAAGGCGGTCTGGCCAAGCGTCGCGGCAGGCGTGACGGCGGCTCCGGGCGGACTGGTGGAGCCTTTCCAGACCGTGGGCCCCTTCTGGCTGCCGACCATCAACACCGCGCTGCTGCTGAGTTCCGGCGTGACGCTGACCATCGCGCACCATGCGCTGCGCGAAAACCATCGCAGCAAGTGCATCGGCTTCATGTGGATCACGGTGATCCTGGGCCTGATTTTCCTGTTCGTGCAGGGCTATGAATACCATCACCTGTACTCCGAGCTGAACCTCAGGCTCAGCTCGGGCATCTACGGCTCGACCTTCTATCTGCTGACGGGCTTTCACGGCTTCCACGTGTTCGTGGGCATGTTGATGCTGCTGTTCATCACGCTGCGGCTGATGAAGGGCGATTTCACCGCCGAGAAGCACTTCGGCTTCGAGGGCGCCGCCTGGTACTGGCACTTCGTGGACGTGGTCTGGCTGGGCCTGTACATCCTCGTTTACTGGATGTGACCTGGGACCTTTTGTCCCATGGAGTCCGTGCGGGAAAGCGCCTTAGGGCGCTTTTTTCGTGGTCTGATCGGTGTCGCTATCTTGTCGATACGGGCAGGCCGCCCGGCTGGATGTAGCCCAGTTTCCAAGCTGCCAGAATGCACAGGAACAACAATATGGACAGCCCGATCCGCGCCGTGAGCGCCCAGGCCATCCGTTTGCCGCGTTGCTTGTCGTCGCCGTTCGCGCGCATCATGAAGAACAGCGCGGCAGCCAGGCAGGCCAGAATGGCGAGAAAGGCGAGGGCGACGAGGATTTTCATGGAGAGCATTATTACGTGAACACCGCTGCCGACGTGCGATCGACAGGATGGCGTTTCTGGGTCATCACGCTGGCCGCCATGGCGGTGATGGCGGCGACCGCCTCGCTCGGGCGCTGGCAGCTTTCGCGCGCGGCGCAGAAAGAGGCGCTGCAGCGGATGATGGATCTGCGCATGGCCGAGCCGCCACTGTCCACGGACGAATTCGTCTCCCGCTTGCAAGGCATGGAGCCGATGTCCGCCAGCGCGCCCGATCCGCGAATATCCGATCCGGGAATGTCCGATCCGCAAAAGGACGGGCTGCTGCACCGCCAGGTGCTGCTCACCGGCCAGTGGCTCGCGCAGCATACGGTGTACCTCGACAACCGGCAGATGCGCGGCAGGCAGGGGTTCTTCGTGATGACGCCGCTGCGCCTGGATGACGCCGCCCGCTCCGTCGTGATGGTGCAGCGCGGCTGGGTGCCCCGCAATTTCGAGGATCGCACGCAAATTCCTTCCATTCGCACGGCAAGCGGCCAGGTGCGCGTGGCCGGGCGCGTGGCGGCCCATCCGGCGCGCCTGTTCGAGTTCGGCACATCCGGAGGCGGCGCAAGGGCTTCCAGCATCCGGCAAAATCTCGACTTGGCCGCCTTTGGCGCCGAGACCGGCCTGACGCTCCTGCCTCTGTCCGTGGTGCAGACGGCGGGCGATGCCGACGATGGCATGCTGCGCGACTGGCCGGCCGTCGATACCGGCATCGACAAGCATTACGGCTACGCATTCCAATGGTTCGGGCTTTGCGGCCTGGTGGCAATACTCTATGTCTGGTTCCAACTCTTCCGACGCTTCCTTCGTCCACGCAGCCAGCCGCCCGCCTGAAGCCGCGGTCGAGAGTCCGCTGGCGTTCACGGTGCACAGCATGCCGCGCGCTGGCGAGGCCATGGCCGAGGCCGAGGCGCGGCAGATGCGCGCGGGCCGCTGGAAGATGCTTTCCGTGCTGCTGATCTGCGCGGCGCCTGTGATCGCGTCGTACTTCACTTACTACGTCATTCGCCCGGAGGGGCGGCGCAATTTCGGCGAGCTGATCCAGCCGCAGCGGGCCATGCCGCCGGGAGCCGCGCTCACCACGCTGGAGGGCGCCAGCGTGCCGCTCGAGCAGCTCAAGGGCCAATGGCTGCTGGTGAGCGTCGCGCCCGCCGCTTGCGACGAGACCTGCCGCTCCAACCTCTATCTGCAGCGCCAGCTGCGCGAAAGCCTGGGGCGGGAGAAGGAGCGCGTGGACTGGGTCTGGCTGGTCAGCGACAAGGCGGACATTCCAGCGGACATCGCGCCCGGCCTGCAGCAGGCCACCGTGCTGCGCGCGGACGGTGCCGTGCTGAACGCGTGGATCAGGCCGGCCGAGGGCCAGGCGATGTCGGACCACCTGTACGTGATCGATCCCATGGGCCACTGGATGATGCGTTTCCCGGCCGGAATGGACCGCAAGAGCGCATCGCAGGCCAAGCGCGACCTGGACCGCCTGATGCGCGCCTCGTCGTCATGGGACAAGGCGGGCCGCGGCGAGGAGATCATCCAGCCATGAGCACGGACATGGGCGATCTGCAGCCGCTATACGATTTCGCGCCGGTGCTGGAGCTGATGGCCTTCGGCCTCGTGATCGCGCTCGCGCCCATCACCTGGGTGTGGCTGCGCAACCGCCACCACACGCCGGTGCGCAAGCTGCAGGCGCTGACCGTGCTCACCCTGTTCCTCACATTCGACCTGGTGCTGTTTGGCGCGTTCACGCGGCTCACGGATTCCGGCCTGGGCTGCCCCGACTGGCCGGGATGCTACGGCAGCTCGAGCCCCGTCGGCGCGAGCGATGAAATCACCGCCGCGCAGAGCGCCATGCCTACAGGCCCCGTTACCCACGGCAAGGCCTGGGTGGAGATGATCCACCGCTATCTCGCAACCACCGTCGGCGTGCTGATCATCGTGCTGACGCTGGGTGCATGGTGGCAGTGGCGCAGGCATCGCAAGGGACTGGCGGGAGCGCCCGGGCTCAGCCCCTGGTGGCCCACATTCACCTTGTTCTGGGTATGCCTGCAGGGAGCGTTCGGCGCATGGACCGTGACCATGAAGCTGTTTCCGGCGATCGTCACCGCGCACCTGATCGGCGGCTCCGTGCTGCTGATGCTGCTGTGCGTGCAGGCGGTTCACAGAACGTTGGGCGGCAGGCTGCAATTGCCGGAGGCGGTGCCGCGCGCCATACGCATCGGCCTGGGCGCCACCGCGTTCCTGGTGATCGTGCAGACGCTGCTGGGCGGCTGGGTCAGCACGAATTACGCGGTGCTTGCCTGCACCACGTTTCCAACCTGTCAGGGCAGTTGGTGGCCCGACATGAATTTCTCGCAAGGCTTCCAGATCTGGCGCGAACTGGGGCTGCTCAACGACGGCAGCCACATCAGCTTCCAGGCGCTGACCGCCATCCACTATGTGCACCGCCTTGCCGCCTATGTCGTGCTGGCGGCGCTGTTCGCGCTGGCATGGCGCATGCATCGCGCCCGCGTGCTGCGTGATCAGACGCGCTGGCTCGCGGGCCTGGCGGCGCTGCAATTCCTGACCGGCCTGTCGAATGTGGTGCTCGATTGGCCGCTGGTGGCGGCGGTGCTGCATACCGGTGGCGCCGCTGCGCTGCTGGTGGTGCTGACCTGGGGGCTGGCGGCGAGCCGGCCACGGGAAGCGGCCGATGCGTCGGCCGCGGCCGGCCGCACCCTTGAGAACACGGCGCGCGTGCGCGCCACGAAAGTTTCCGCATGAGCGTAGCTCCCTCTCCATCCCCCTCTTCGCCGCGCCCTTCTTCGCCGGCGGCTGCTCCCAGGCCAGCGGCTTCTCCAGCCGCGGGCCGCATGCCTTCGCGCGTCTCGCAGTTCTACGCGCTCACCAAGCCGCGCGTGGTGCAGCTCATCGTGTTCTGCGCCTTCATCGGCATGGTGCTCGCCGTTCCCGGCATGCCCAGCCTGCGGCAATGGGGCCTGATGGCCGTGGCGAGCGCGGGCATCTGGCTGGTGGCTGGCGCGGCGGCGGCATTCAACTGCATCGTGGAGCAGGGCATCGACGCGAAGATGAAGCGTACCGCCTGGCGCCCCACGGCCAAGGGCGAGCTGTCCAACGCGCAGACACTGCTGTTTTCCGCGATTCTCTGTCTCGTCGGCTCGGCCATCCTGTATGTGCTGGTGAATCCGCTGACCATGTGGCTGACGTTCGCCACCTTCGTCGGTTACGCGGTCATCTACACCGTGATCCTCAAGCCGCTCACCCCGCAGAACATCGTGATCGGCGGCGCGTCGGGAGCCATGCCTCCGGTGCTTGGCTGGGCCTCGATGACCGGCCATGTGGGACCGGAGGCGCTGATCCTTTTTCTCATCATCTTCCTGTGGACGCCGCCGCACTTCTGGGCGCTGGCGCTGTACCGCGTGGAGGACTATCGCAAGTCCGGCCTGCCGATGCTGCCCGTCACGCACGGCAACGAGTTCACGCGGCTGCAGGTGTTTCTCTACACCATCATCCTGTTTGCGGGCTGCCTGATGCCTTTCGTCTACGGCATGAGTTCATGGATCTACCTGGCCGCTGCCGTGGTGCTCGGCCTGGGGTTCTGCGCCTATGGCTACCTGCTGTGGCGCGAGTATTCCGATACGCTGGCCCGCAAGACTTTCCGCTTTTCCCTGATCCACCTGAGCGCGCTGTTCGCCGCGCTGCTGGTGGATCATTACGTGCTGTGAGCGAGGTTTCAAAACGCCCTATGAACAAACGTGATGCCCTGAAACGATTCGCCCTGTGCGGTGCGCTGGCAGCCGCCTCGCTGGGCATGCTGGCGGCCTGCTCGCCGTCCGCCCCGTCGCCCAAATTCCAGGGCGTGGATGTGACCGGCGCGGACTACGCAAAGGATTTCTCGTTGCCCGATCAGGACGGCACGGTGCGCACCATGAAGGATTTCGCGGGCAAGGCCGTGGTGATTTTCTTCGGCTACACCCAATGCCCGGACGTCTGTCCCACCACACTGAGCGAGCTGGCCGAGGTCAAGCGCTCGCTGGGCGAGGACGGCAAGCGCCTGCAGGGCATTTTCATCACCGTGGACCCGGAACGCGACAAGCCCGAGGTGCTCAAGGCCTACATGGAGAATTTCGATCCGTCGTTCGTGGCGCTTTCCGGCACGCCCGAGCAGCTCGCCGCCGTCGCCAAGGACTTCAAGATCTACTTCAAGAAGGTGGATGGCAAGACGCCCGGCAGCTACACCATGGACCACTCGGCTGGCAGCTACGTGTATGACACCAAGGGCAACCTGCGTGTCTATGAGCGTTACGGCAGCGGCGCGCAGGCCCTGCAGGCGGACGTGAAGGCGCTGCTGGCCGAAGGGGCCTGAACCCCGC
>NZ_JBEBOW010000160.1:0-7276 GCF_040396215.1 Diaphorobacter ruginosibacter
AGCCGGACGGGCCCCGGCTCAGCCCGTGGATGCGGCGCCCAGCGCCGCCCGCACCAGCTTCTGCGTATAGGGATGCTGCGGCGCATCGAGCACCTCGGTGACGCTGCCGCTCTCCAGCACCTCCCCATCCTTCATCACGATCACCCGATGCGCCATGGCCCTCACCACGGCGACGTCGTGCGTGATCAGCAGATAGGACAACTCGCGCGTTTTCTGCAGGCGCTGCAGCAGGCTCAGCACCTGCTGCTGGATGGTGACGTCGAGCGCGCTCGTGGGTTCGTCGAGCACCAGCAATTCGGGCCCGACCACCAACGCCCGCGCAATGGCGATGCGCTGGCGCTGCCCGCCCGAAAACTCATGCGGGTAGCGCCCCGGCAAACCGGGAAACTGCGCCTCGCCCAGCCCCACGTCGGCCAGCATCTGCAGCACCCGCTCGCGCCGCTGCGGCGCGGTGAGCTGCGGCGCATGCACCTTCAGCCCCTCGCCGACGATCTCCTCGATGGTCAGGCGCGGCGAGAGCGAAGAGAACGGATCCTGGAAAACCACCTGCACCCTGCGCCTCAAAGCCTTGTTGTGCGGCGAGTTGCGCATGGGCGGATGCTGCCACTCCTGCCCCTGCAAGGCGATCGTGCCCTCATGCGCGAGCAGGCCGAGCATGGCCTGCGCCAGAGTGGACTTTCCTGAACCGGATTCGCCCACGACGCCCAAAGTCTGTGCGCGCGGCAGAGAAAAACCCACGTGCTTCACGGCCTCGAAGCGGCCCTTGCCGAACCAGCCCCTGAAGCCCGACAGCGGCACGGGATAGCCGACGGTGAGGTCCGACGCCAGCGCCGCCGCCTGCTCCCGGGACGCCGTGCCGGGAGGATGCTCGATCACGTCGCGCACCGGCGTGCTGCCGATCAGCTTGCGGGTATAGGGATGCCCGGGCGCCTCGAAGATCCGAGCCACGCCGCCTTGCTCCACCAGCCGCCCGTGCTCCATGACCGCGACCCGGTCGGCAAACCCGCGCACCAGCACCAGATCGTGCGTGATCATCAGCACCGCCATGCCCGTCTGCCGCTGCAGGTCGCCAAGCAGCTCCAGGATCTGCCCGCGCAGCGACACGTCCAGCGCGGTCGTGGGCTCATCGGCCAGCAGCAGTTTCGGCTTGCTGGCAAGCGCCATGGCGATCATCGCGCGCTGCCGCTGTCCGCCGGAGAGCTGATGCGGGAATGCCGACGCGCGCCGCGCGGGCTCGGGAATGCCCGTGGCCGCCAGAAGCTCGATGGCCTGATCGCGCGCCTGCTGCCGGGTGAGCGCCTGCTTGAGCTGCAATACTTCGGCGATCTGCTCGCCCACCGCCATCAGCGGATTCAGCGCCGTCATCGGTTCCTGGAAGATCATGGCGATCTCGCCGCCCCGCACGCCGCGCAGTTCACGCTCGCTCAGGCTCAGAAGATCACGGCCCTCGAACAGGGCATGGCCCTGGATGTCGGCATCGCCCGCCAGGCGCAGCAGCGACAGCGCGGTCACCGTCTTGCCCGAGCCCGACTCGCCCACCAGCGCCAGCTTCTCCCCCGCCCGGACCTGCAGGCTCACGCCATGCACGACCTGCTTGCCGCCGAAAAGCACCCGCAGGTCCCGCACATCCAGCAGCGGGCGGGATACGCCCATGGAGTCGATGGCAACGCGGTTCATTGCTCCATCTTTCGCTGATCGAGCGCATCGCGCAGCGCATCGCCCATCAGGGTGAGCAGCAGCAAGGTGATCACCAGCGTGGCGAAGGTGGAGACCGAAATCCACCATGCGTCGATGTTGTTCTTGCCTTGCGCGAGCAATTCGCCCAGGCTGGGCGTGCCGGGCGGAACGCCCAGCCCGAGAAAATCGAGCGAGGTCAGCGCCAGGATCGCCGCCCCCATGCGAAACGGCAGGAACGTGACCACGGGCGTCATGCTGTTGGGAAGAATGTGGCGCCAGATGATCTGCCAGTTGCCCACGCCGAGCGCGCGCGCCGCCTTCACATAGTCGAGCTGGCGGTTGCGCAGGAATTCGGCGCGCACGTAGTCGGACAGTCCCATCCAGCCGAACAGCGACAGCAGCACCAGCAGCAGCGCGATGCTGGGCGCGAATACCGCCGAGAAGATGATCAGCAGGTACAGCTCCGGCATGGAGCCCCAGATTTCGATGAACCGCTGAAAGGCCAGGTCCATCCTGCCGCCAAAGAAACCCTGGATCGCGCCGGCCAGCACGCCCAGCACCACGCCAACGGCCGTCAGCGCCAGCGCGAAAAGCACGCTCACGCGAAAGCCGTACAGCAATTGGGCGAGCAGGTCGCGCCCGCGATCATCCGTTCCCAGCCAGTTCACGCGCGTGGGCGCGGAGGGGTTGGGAGACTCCGCGAAATAATTCAGCGTCTCGGGCCCGTAGCGGTTGATGGTGTAGATCGCCCAGTTGCCGTTGCCCGAGAGCCTTTGGCGGATGAATGGATCGAGGTAATCCGTCGGCGTATGGAAGTCGCCGCCGAATGTCGTCTCGGGGTAGCTGTGCAGCATCGGCAGGTAATACCGGCCTTCGTATTTCACCAGCAGCGGCCGGTCGTTGGAGATCAGTTCGGCCACCAGGCTCAGCGCCACCAGCACGGAGAACAGCACCAGGCTCCAATAGCCAAGACGGTGGCGGCGAAAGCGCCTCCATGCACGCGCGGTTTGAGATTGCGAATTTCCCACGGAGATGACGGTCGGTCGGGCTGGAAAAGAAGTGGAACGGATGTGCGAGCGCCTCGCTGGCCGCCCGCCGGAAAAACAATAATAGCGACATTCCGGCGGCGCGCCGCAAACCTGCCTGGCGAATCGGCCTCTATTCTGACAAGCGCCGCCATCGCGCCGGCCCGAGAATGCGTGCGAACCCATGACCGCAACCGGCTATTGCCGGCATTCAACTCATTGACCAACGCCACAGGATCCAGGCTGCGCAGGGCCGTCCAGGCCATCGCGCTTTTCGAGGCCCTCAAGGGCCTTGCCGCGCTTGTGGCTCTCACGGGCCTTCTCAGCCTGCTGCATCACGATCTGCACAGGCTTGCGCTGGAGCTGATCGGCCACTTCGGCCTGTCGCCCGGCGCACGCTACCCGGACATCCTGCTGCAGGGCGTCGACCGGCTCGTGGGCACCCCTGCGCGCACCATCATGATGCTGGGCGGCGCCTACGTCACGCTGCGCTGGATCGAGGCCTGGGGGCTCTGGCATGACAGGCCCTGGGGCGAATGGTTTGGCGCGCTTTCAAGCGGCGTCTACATTCCGCTTGAAATCCACCATATCCTGGCCCGGCGCCACTGGCAGGGCGTGGCGGTCCTGGCGCTCAACATCGCGCTGATGCTGGTGCTGTTCTGGCGCATCCACGAGCGCCGCAAGGAAGCAGCAAGACGGAGCGCGGCTCAATCGAACTTGACGCGCGGGTCCACCCAGACATAGCAAAGATCGCTGATCAGCTTGGTCACCAGCCCGATCAGGGTAAAAAGATAGAGCGTTCCCAGCACGACCGGGTAGTCGCGGCGGATCACGCTCTCATAGCTCAGCAGCCCCAGGCCGTCGAGCGAGAAGAGCGTCTCGATCAGCAGCGACCCCGCGAAGAACGCGCCGATGAACGCCGACGGGAACCCCGTGATGATCGGAATCAGCGCATTGCGGAACACGTGCTTCCACAGCACCTGCCGTTCGCTCAGCCCCTTGGCGCGCGCGGTCAGCACGTACTGCTTGCGGATTTCCTCCAGGAACGCGTTCTTGGTGAGCATGGCCGTCACCGCGAAGCTGCCCGCGACCATCGCCGTGACTGGCAACGCGATGTGCCACAGATAGTCCGTCACCTTGCCCATGAGGCTGAGTTCGTCCCAGTTCGCGGACGTCAGCCCGCGAAGCGGAAACCACTGGAGCTGCCCGCCGAAGATCACCAGCAGCAGCACCCCCAGCACGAACCCCGGAATCGCATACCCCACCAGGATGATCAGCGTGGTCACGAAGTCGAAGCGCGATCCGGCGCGCACGGCCTTGGCGACGCCCAGCGGCACCGCCACCAGATAACTGATGAAGAAAGTCCACAGGCCGAGACTGATGGAGACCGGCAGCTTTTCCTTCACGAGCGTCCAGACGTCCTTGTTCTGGAAAAAGCTCCGTCCCAGGTCGAAACGCGCGAACTGCCCGAGCATCTGGAAAAAACGCTCGTGCGCCGGCTTGTCGAAGCCATAGAGCTTCTTGATTTCCTCGATGCGCCTGGCGTCCACCCCCTGCCCGCCACGGTAGGAAAAGGCGGCGCCATCGCCCCCGCCGCCCGGCGCCGCCTTGGCTTCCGCCAGGTATTGCTCCACTGGGCCGCCGGGCACGAACTGCACCACCATGAACGTGAGCAGCAGCACGCCCAGAAGCGTGGGGATCATCAGAAGAATGCGTTTGAGAATGTAGGCGAACATGGATTGACTGCGTTCCCGCTCCTGCGTTTTCCGCTCGTTCAGCTGCTGCCCGCCTGGATATGGGCGGTCTGCGGCGGCATCCTGGCCCACCAGACATAGACGGCCCACAACTCGCCCGGCGAATACGGCGGAATGACGTCAGGGTACGCCACGCGCCAGGCGTTGTACACCATGCGATGCGTGGGCGAGGTCCACTGCGGAATCAGGTAGTGGCCGTGCACGACGATACGCTCGAGCGCGCGGCACGCGGCCAGCATGCCCTCCTCCGACTTCGCGCCCACCATCGCCTTGATCACGGCATCCACCGCGGGGCTCTTCAGGCCCACGAAATTGAACGAACCCTCCTGGTCGGCGGCGGCGCTGCCGAAGAACTCGGCGTATTCCTGGCCCGGATTGGGCGTGCCGGGAATATTCAGCGAGATGATGTCGTAATCGTATTTGTCCAGCCGCTGCTGGTACAGCGCGTAGTCCACCATGCGGACCTTCAGCTGGATGCCCAGCTTCTCCAGGTTGCGCATCCACGGCGTGACCACCTTGACGCCGCTTTCGCTGCTGTCGAGATACTCGAGCACCAGCGGCTGCCCCTGGGCATTGCGCAAGACTCCATCCTTGTCCACGGCCCAGCCCGCCTCCTCGAGCAGTTGCTGCGCCTTGCGCAAATTGGCGCGCAGGCTGTGGTCGCCGTCGGTGCGCGGCGGCTCGATCATCGGGCCCAGCGTGCCCGGCGGCAGCTCATTGCCGAACGGATCCAGCAGCGCATGCTCGGCCGCCGAGGGCTCGCCCCGCGCGGCGCAGGCGGTATTGCCGAACAGGCCATGCACGCGGCGGTATGCGCCGTAGAACATCTGGCGGTTCATCCATTCGTAGTCGAACGCCAGGCCCAGCGCCTCGCGCACGCGCACATCCTCGAGCAGCGGCCTTCGCGTGTTCAGGAAGAAGCTCTGGAAACCCGAAGGCAGCCGGTTCTCGAACTGGCCCTTCCTGAGTTCGCCCGAATCAAAACGCTTTCCGGTCAGGCGGCGCGCCCAATCGCCCGCGCTGTTGATGCGCATGAGATCGAACTCGCCCGCCTTCAGCGCCTCCAGCCGCGCCGTGCTGTCACGGTAGATCTTGATGGCGACACGATCGAAATTCGCCGTGCCCACGCGCACCGGCAATCCGGCGCCCCAATAATGCGGATCGCGCTCGTAGGTGATGTCCTTGCCGAACTTCACCGGGCCTATCTTGTAAGGGCCGCTGCCGATGGGGATGTCGGTCACCACTTCGTCGAAAGGCTTGGCCTTGCCGTTTTCCACGCCCCAATCGGCGCTGAAAATGGGCAGCGCCCCGCCCACGGTCAATGGAAGCTCGCGGTTGGGCTTCCTGAAGCGAAAGCGCACGGTCCGCTCATCGAGCACCTCGCAATCCTCGACCTCGGCCATGATGGTCTTGTAGCTGGGTGCGGCGTACTTGCTCATCAAGGTGTCGAAGCTGTGCTTCACGTCCTTGGCCAGCACCGGCTTGCCATTGTGAAAGCGCGCTTCGCGCCGCAGCCGGAACGTCGCGCTCATGCCGTCCGCGGGGACGTCCACGTCCTCGGCCAGCAGTCCGTAGCCGGTCGCGGTCTCGTCCAGGCTGCCCGTCAGCAGCGTCTCGAACATCATGTCCGCGAGATAGGCGGGCGGCGAACCCTTGAGCGTGAACGGGTTGTACTTATCGAAGGTCGAATAGCGCAGATTGCTCACCAGCCGCAGCGTGCCGCCCTTGGGAGCGTCGGGATTCACATAGTCGAAATGCCGGAAATCCGCCGCATAGCGCGGCTTGCCCCAAAGGGCATAGGCATGGGCCGGCCACGCCGGCGCGCAGGCCAGCGCGCCAATGACCAGCAAAGCCGGACAGGAAATGCTCTTTGTTAACCGCATGCGACAATTCTGCACCACAAGGGCGGACAGCCACTGCGTGATCGCGACAAATCACCGGGCTGCCCACCCGCCACGTTATTCGACCTCATCCCTCTCAGGAGAACAAGACAATGGGTTTTCTCGCCGGCAAGAAGCTGCTCATCACGGGCGTGCTGTCCAATCGCTCCATCGCCTACGGCATCGCGCGCGCCTGCCATGAGCAAGGCGCCGAACTGGCCTTCAGCTACGTGGGCGAACGCTTCAAGGACCGCATCACTGAATTTGCCGCTGAATTCAATTCCACGCTGGTGTTCGACTGCGACGTCTCGGACGACGCGCAGATCGACAGGATGTTCGCCGACCTGGGCGCCGCTTGGGGAAAGTTCGACGGCTTCGTGCATTCCATCGGCTTTGCTCCGCGCGAGGCCATCGCCGGAAACTTCCTCGACGGGCTGACGCGCGAGAACTTCAAGATCGCCCACGACATCAGCGCCTACAGCTTCCCGGCCATGGCCAAGTCCGCGCTGCCGTATCTCAACGACAAGTCTTCACTGCTGACGCTGTCGTACCTGGGCGCGCTGCGCTCCATTCCCAACTACAACACCATGGGCCTGGCCAAGGCGTCGCTGGAGGCCTCCGTGCGCTATCTGGCCGAAGCCGTGGGCCGCACCGCCGATGGCCGCGCCATCCGCGTCAACGGCATTTCGGCCGGTCCTATCAAGACACTGGCCGCATCGGGCATCAAGGACTTCGGCAAGCTCCTGGGCCGCGTGGCCGATGCCGCGCCGCTGCGCCGCAACGTGACGATCGAGGACGTGGGCAATGTCGCGGCATTCCTGCTGTCCGACCTGGCCAGCGGCATGACGGCCGAGATCTCCTACGTGGACGGCGGCTTCAGCCAGACGGCCGGGTTGTCCGCCGATCAGGTGTAAGAACGTGTTCACGATCTCCTCGCGCC
>NZ_JBEBOW010000161.1:0-7076 GCF_040396215.1 Diaphorobacter ruginosibacter
AGCAGGCCGCGTCGGGCGCGATCAGGCGCTCTTGACCTCCTGCTCGCGATGGCGCTGCATGCGCATCCATCCGATGAAGCCAAGCGCCATCAACACGAAGCCAATATAGCCATAGATGGGATAGACCATGCCCACCAGCTTGATGAAACCCACGAAGCTGCCGGCCAGCGCCACCACGCCCGCCAGCGCCGTGCCGATGCGGAAATGACGCGCGTGGGGCGGCATGATGCGCACCATGAAGGCATAGAGCATGCCGACCGCGGTATTGAGGATCATGCCGAAGATCACCAGCGACATCAGGTGTCCGAGCCATGGCGAGATCTGCGTGGCGATCGAGAGCATGGGCATGGAAAGCCCGCCGATCGTATCCATGCGCAGATACATGGACGCGGTAATCAGCAGCATCAGGATGCCCAGCAGCAGGCCGCCGAGAACACCGCCCCACAGCGCCACCTTGCGCGAGCTGGCCTGGCCGCCCATGATGACCAGGAACGGCATGCCGGCCACGGTGTTGTACGAAACATAGAGCAGCGCGGCGACCAGCCACTGGTCCGCGCCCTTGGGCTGCGTCTGCGCGGCAGCCTGCAGCGCGTCATGGCCGGCATGCGGCGTCATCAGCACGTAGGCGGCCACCACCACCGTCATGAACATCAGGAACGGCGTGACCGCGCCGATGAAGGCGATCACGCTGCCCACGTCCAGGCAGACGATCAGCACGGTGGCGATGGTGGCGAGCACGCTGCCCCACACCTCGGGAATCCCCAGCCATTGATGCAGCAGCGAGCCCGCGCCGGCCAGCATCACCACGGTGATCGCGAACAGGAAGAAAGTGATGAGGATGTCGAACACCAGTCCCAGGTGCCTGCCGAAGATCGCCGTGATCACCTCCTTGTGTGAATTCGCCATCAGGCGCTGCCCCATGGTGGAGAACGCCATCGACAGCAGCACGAACACGACGCCCGCCACGACGCAGCCCACGATGCCCACACGGCCGAAGCTGGCGAAGAACTGCAGGATCTCCTGCCCCGAGGCGAAACCCGCCCCCACGATCACGCCGACGAACGCGCCTGCGATCTTGCACACTTCCTTGAATGGACTCATGTGTCTGTCTCCCTGTTGGTATGGGTTGGTCAATGTTGAGTATCTGAACGGAGGGGCAAGGCGACGCGGCCCGCAAGCCGCCCTCGCCGCACCACGGCCATCAGTCGAAGCGCGCCGGGCTCAGCCCGGCCGGATCGACACCATGCTCGCGCACGGACTGCGGCAGCTCTTCGCGCAGCAGCAGGGCGCAGGCCGTGGCCGATGCGCCCGCGGCCGTCTGGATGCCATAGCCGCCCTGGCCCGCCAGCCAGAAGAAGCCCTCGCAGCGGGTATCCCAGCCGATCACGAAATCGCCGTCCGGCGCGAAGCTGCGAAGCCCTGCCCACACGTGGTTGGGACGGCGGATGCGCAGCGACGTCACCGACTCGATGGCATGGATGCCCATGGCCACGTCCAGCTCCTCGGCCACCACGTCGTGCGGCGCGACCGGGTCGGCGTTGGCCGGGGAGCCCAGCAGCTGCGCCGCGTCGGGCTTGAAGTAAAAGCTCTCGTCCACGCCGATCACCACCGGCCAGGCGTGCGCGTCCACGCCTTCCGGGGGGTTGAAGGTGAAGGCCGTGCGGCGCTTGGGCTGGATGTTCAGCGGCCTGGCCCCGCACAACTGCGCCACGGTATCCGCCCATGCGCCACTGGCATTGACCACCGCGCGCGCCCTGACGACGTCGCCTCCAGGCAGCGTCAGCGACCACACGCCGGTTTGCGCATCACGCCGCGCCGCCAGCAGCTCCGCGCCGCAGCGCAGCGTGGCGCCCTTCTGGCGCATGCCGCGCAGGAAGCCCTGGTGCAGTTCGGACACGTCGATGTCCGTGGCTGCCCTGTCGTGCACCGCGCCGATGATCTTGTCCAGCTCCAGCACCGGCACCAGCTCCTTCGCACGCGCAGCCGAGATCATCTCGGCATCCAGGCCGTCGTTCCTGTACATGGCCAGCGCATCATCCAGCAGCTTCTGCTGGCCCTCCTGGCCGACATACAGGACGTCGCGCGCGGGCAGCAGCTCGCTGGCGCAGAAGCCTTGCGGCGGATGCGTGTAGAAGCCCCGGCTGGCACGCGTGAGCGCGCGGATCTGGTCCGTGCCGTAGCTCTCCATGAACATCGCCGCCGAGCGCCCCGTGGAGTGGTATCCGGGCTGCGATTCGCGCTCCAGCACGATCACGGCAGCCCCTTTCTGCGCAAGGCGGTACGCCACGGATGCGCCCGCCATGCCCGCGCCGATCACGGCGAAGTCGAGCACGTTGTCTGTCATAACAGCTCCATCTGAAATTTTTCCAATTGGAAAATTATCGCATTGGAAAAAAATCTTGGTCATCGTGGTTTTCCACAGCCCGATATTCCCGCCCGGGAAAGGGGCTGCCGATGGCTCGGTTAAGCTGTCCTCAGGCGCGTGACGCACGCAAAAAGGACAAGGATGCACACCATGACCGACACACGGCAGAGCCCCAGGCAGTACCCGCTGCGCGATTTCTTCAGGAACCCCGAGCGCGGCTACTACCGGCTCTCCGACGATGGCCGCACGCTCGGTTTCATGCAGCCGGCGGGCGACTCGCGCCGCATGAACCTGTTCGTGCAGCCGCTTGACGCGGGCAGGCCCACGGGCGAGCCGCGCCAGCTCACGCACGAGACCGAGCGCGATCTGGCGGGCTATGTCTTCAAGGGCAACGACGTCGTGCTGTTCTCCAAGGATTTCGGCGGCGACGAGAACTTCCACGTGCTCGCGGTAAACACGCGCACGGGCGCCGTGCTGGACCTCACGCCCTGGGACAAGGTGCGCGCCAGCATCGAGGACGACCTGGAAGACGACCCGGACCATGTGCTAATCGGCCACAACCAGCGCAACCCGGAAGTGTTCGACGTCTACCGCGTGAACATCCACACGGGCGCGGCGCAGCGCGTGGCCGAGAACCCCGGCAACATCATCGGCTGGCAGACGGACCACGCGGGCAAGCTGCGCGCCGCCGTTGCAAGCGACGGCCTGATGAGCGTGGTGCTGTACCGCGACGACGAGTCGCAGGAATTCCGTCCCATCATCGAGACGGATTTCCGCGTCAACGTCGGCCCCGCGTTCTTCGACTTCGACGACAAGGGCCTGTATCTGTACAGCGCGCGCGGGCGCGACAAGCTGGCGTTCGTGCGCATCGACCCGGCCCGGCCCGAACATGAGCAGGTGATCTTCGAGACCACGGAGGTCGATATCGATGGCGTCAGCTACTCGCACAAGCGCAAGGTGCTCACCGCCGCGAGCTACCAGACCGACCGCAGGCACCTGCATTTCTTCGATGACCGGATGCGCGCCATCCACGAGCGGCTGGAGCAGAGGCTGGGCGGCTACGAAATCCATCTGCAGGCCAGCAACAAGGACGAAACACTGTTCGTGGTAGCCGCCGTGAACGACCGCACGCCGGGCAAGCGCTACCTGTACGACACCGGACTCGACGCGCTGACCCTGCTGAGCGAAACCAACCCCGCCATCGCCGAGGCGGACATGGCGCCCATGCGGCCCATCCAGTACACCAGCCGCGACGGCCTGACGATCCACGGCTACCTGACGCTGCCCCTGGGCCATGAGCCCGGACGCAAGCTGCCGGTGATCGTCAACCCGCACGGCGGCCCCTGGGCGCGCGACCATTGGGGTTTCAACCCCGAGGTGCAGTTCCTCGCCAATCGCGGCTATGCCGTGCTGCAGATGAACTTCCGCGGCTCCACGGGCTACGGCCGCAGGTTCTGGGAGGCCAGCTTCGGCCAGTGGGGCCTGGCCATGCAGGACGACATCACCGATGGCGTGCAATGGCTGATCGGGCAGGGCATCGCGGACCCCGCCCGCATAGGAATCTATGGCGCGAGCTACGGAGGCTACGCGACGCTGGCGGGCGTCACGCTCACGCCCGATCTGTACGCGGCGGCGGTGGACTACGTGGGCGTGTCCAACCTGTTCACCTTCCTGGGCACCATCCCGCCCTATTGGAAACCGATGCTCGACAAGATGCAGGCGATGGTCGGCGATCCCGTCAAGGACAAGGCGCGGCTCGAGGCCACGTCACCCGCGCTGCTGGCCGAGCGGATCAGGACGCCGCTTTTCGTCGCCCAGGGCGCCCAGGACCCGCGAGTGAACAAGGCCGAGAGCGATCAGATGGTCGCGGCCTTGAAGGCGCGCGGCGTCGATGTGGAATACATGGTCAAGGACAACGAGGGCCACGGCTTTCACAACGACGAAAACAAATTCGAGTTCTACGAGGCCATGGAGAGGTTTCTCGGCCAGCATCTCAAGCCCTGACAGGACGAGCGCCACACACGCTGGCGCTCGCCCCACGGCCTCATGCGCGCATCAGAATGCGTGCGACATTCCCACTCCAAAGGCGGTTTTCGAGCCCTGCCATTCATAGCGCTGATGGCCCAGGCTCGCATACAGGGTCGTGCGTTTGGAGAACGCGTAATCGGCCCCCAGCGCCACGAACTGGTTCGTATCGTCGTTGTAGCGCTGCCGCCCGTATCCCGCCTTCAGCGTCACGGCGTTGATCTGATAGGTAGCGCCCAGCGTGGCGGCGCGCGACTTGTCGCCATGCTCGGCCATGCGGCTGTCGTCATAGGCGGCCATCACCGCGAGCTTGCCAAAGTGGTACTTGCCCGCCACGAACGCCGCGCGATCGCCGCTGCCGTTGCGCTCGTAGGCGAGCATGCCCGAGAGCGCATCCTGCGCATAGTTGAGCGAAGCGGAATAGCCGCGCCCGTCGCGGCCCGGCGCATCGGTGCGCTCCGTCGATCCGCTCAGGTGCAGCGTGAAGCCGCCCATCGTCGGCGAATCGTAGAAGATGCCGTTGTTCACCCGGCCATATTCGGCCGATCCATTGTTGCTCACGCGATCGGTGGGCGTGAGCGGATGCCAGTAATACCACGCGGGCGAAGCCACGCGGTTGTTGTTGGCCCAGGGATCGAATTGCCAGTCCTGCGCCCACAGGGCCGACAACGCGCGGCCCATGCGCACCTTGCCGAAACCGCCCTCCAGGCCGACCGTGGATTCGTCATGCCAGAACGGCTTCCTGCCGGCATCCTCGCTCAGGCCGTCGCCCATGTCGAAACGCGTGCTCAGGCGGAACGTCGCCTTGAGGCCGCCGCCCAGATCCTCCGCGCCCGAAAACGCGAGATTGCTGCGCTGGATCGTGCCCAACTGATTCACGCCATCAAAGCCCCTGAACACACCGGCGTCGAGAAAGCCGCTGATGCGCACTTGCGATTCCTGGGCGCCAACGGGGGCGGCCGTGACGAGCAGGCCCGCCATCAGCGCCGCGGCGCAGCCCAGTGGCGAGCAGGAAAGAGGGGAACGGATTGTGGTCTGCATCCTGAGAGAACTCCTTTTGTGCCATGACATCCATGCCGTGCGGCGCACAAGACATGCGACGTGCGCGCCGCGCGCAAGGCGCCGCCATCCGGTAGGGAGCGGTCCCGCGCGGGACATGGATTCATGGGATGCATTCGCCGCGCGCCCGCTCAAGGGGCCGCTGGCCGGCGAAACGGCTGAAAGGCAGCCAGGGCGCGAAGACGATGCCGGATGAGCCCCTGAGGCTCGTACCGGCGGGCCTTGATCGCCGCGCATCGCGGCAGCCCTGGCACGAGAAGACCGGCGGGTGGTGACAACCAGAAGTCAACAAGGGTTGATGCAACGCCTTGAAAACCGCATCACTCGAACATGGCCGGATGCGGCGATTCTAAAAGACCCGCCCGGCGCGGGCCATGGGCAATGACCCGTAGTCCGGATGCGGCAAGCAGTTTCAGAACAGCAGCGGCCGCACGCGCTCGGCGGCGCGGCGCAGCGCCGGAACGGCGGCCACGCCGTCCTCGAGCTTCATGCGCGCCGTGGGCGCATGCAGCGCCATGGTGGCCCGGCACTCGCCCTTCTCGTCAAGAATGGGCACGGCCATGCCGATGAGGCCGAGCATGAACTCCTCCACATCGGACGAATAGCCGTCCGAGCGTATCTTCGCGCATGCGGCCTCCAGCTCGTCGGGCCGCGTCAGCGTGAACGGCGTGAACTTGTGAAAGCTGGCATGCCCGAGGACGGTGGCGCGTTTCTCCGGCGACATCATGGCAATGAACAGCTTGCCGCTGGCGGTGGCGTGCAGCGGCACATGCGAGCCGGCTTCGAGCTGCGTGCGCAGCGGCCAATGCGTCTCCACACGGTCGAGGTAGCGCACCTCCAGGCCGTCGAGCACCGTCAGATTGCATGTCTCGTCGATTTCCCCGACCAGGTCCGAGAGCACCTGATGGCGCAGCTCACGGCGCGGATCGGTCACCAGCGCCGCGCGCGCCAGCTTCACCAGGCGCGGCCCCGGCAGGAACGAACGGTCGGAAGTATCGCGGCTCAGCCATTTCTGCGCCTCCAGATTGGCGCACATGCGCGATGCCGTCGCCTTGGGAAGACCGAGCGCGCCGGCCACATCCATCAGGCCCGCGCGGCCCGACTCGGCAACGAAGTCGAGCACCGACAACGCGCGCTCGGAGACCGAAATCGGGCCGCCGGGCATTTCGGCATCCGCCTGATTCCTGGCGGTTGCGGGCGTCTTTTGTGCGGCAGCGGCGGGCTTGCGAAACGACATGAACTTTGCAGTCTGAAGAACGGGTAATGCGGGTTTTTTCTTATTGTACCGACCTCATTTTGATATAAATTTCCACTCAAAGGAACTATTAGTTCCATTCAATGAAACAAAAAAGGAGACGCATGAGTTCCCCACCTTCCAGGACCTATGACTACATCGTCGTGGGCGCGGGGTCGGCAGGCTGCGTGCTTGCCGCCCGGCTGAGTGAAGATCCGCGCAACCAGGTTCTGTTGCTGGAAGCGGGCCCGCCGGACCGCTCGCCATGGATCCACCTGCCCATCGGCTATGGCAAGACGATGTGGAGCCCGGTCTACAACTGGAAGTTCGAGACCGATCCCGACCCCAACATGAATGGCCGCCGCATCTACTGGCCGCGCGGCAAGACGCTGG
>NZ_JBEBOW010000162.1:0-6935 GCF_040396215.1 Diaphorobacter ruginosibacter
TCTAAGTGCGGCTGTAGCCCAGGCGCAGCGAGATCGCCTGGGTCGCCTCGATCAGGCGCTTGCCGCCCTGCCTGAGCGCCTGCAGATCCAGCCGCTCGGCGGGGCCCGAGATGCCGAGCGCGGCCACCACGCGGCCCGACGCATCGCGGATGGGCGCGGCCGCGCCCACCACCTGCTCGCGCCATTCACCCGTGTTGATGGCATAGCCCGTGGTGCGGATCTCCTCGAGCTGCCGGCGCAGATCGCCGAGGCGGACGATGGACTTGCCGGTGTGGGCCTTCAGCCGGTTCTTCACATTGGCCAGCACTTCCTCGTCGGCCCAGGCCAGTAGGGCCTTGCCGGTCGCCACGCACTGCGCGGGCGCGCGCCCGCCGACGGTGGTGTAGGCGCGTACCGGCTGGGGGCTGTCGATCTTCTCGATGTAGAGCACCTCCGCGCCGTCGAGGATGGACAGGTGGACCGTCTCGCGCGTTTCCTCGGCGAGCTGTTTCATGAACGGCAGCGATTCCAGCCGCACATCGAGCTTGCCCGCGATGCGCGAGCCCAGCTCCCACATTTTCATGGTGAGCTCGTAGCGGTTGGTTTCGGCGTTCTTGCGCGCGAATCCCTGATGAACCAGCGCCTGCAGCAGGCGATGCACGTTGCTTTTGTTGAGCAGCAACTGCGCCGCCAGCTCGCTGACGCCGGAGCCCTTGTCGTTGCGGGCCATGGCCTCAAGGAGCACCAGGCCTTTGATGAATGTCTTGTCCAATGTCGCCGCGCTTGTGTGGTGGAACTAGCAAGGCATTCTACTGAAGGCCAAGGGGCCGGCGCCACCGGGCGCGGCGCGCGCGTCAGCCCGCCAGCAGGCCCCGCTTTTCGATGAAGGCGACCACCTCATCCAGCCCCGACAGCGTCTTCAGGTTGGTCATCACGAACGGCTTCATGCCGCCTGGCGTTCGGCGCATGCGTTCGGTGTCGCTCCTCATGACATCGAGATCCGCGCCGACGTGCGCCGCCAGATCGGTCTTGTTGATCACGAACAGGTCGCTCTTGGTGATGCCCGGGCCGCCCTTGCGCGGAATCTTCTCGCCCGCGGCCACGTCGATCACGTAGATCGTCAGGTCGCTGAGTTCCGGGCTGAACGTGGCGGCCAGATTGTCGCCGCCCGATTCGATGAAGATGATGTCGGCGTCGGGAAACTCGCCCAGCATGCGGTCGATGGCCTCCAGGTTGATCGAGGCATCCTCGCGGATCGCCGTGTGCGGACAGCCGCCGGTCTCCACACCCATGATGCGCTCGGCCGGCAGCGCCCCGCTGACGGTGAGCAGCCGCTGATCTTCCTTGGTGTAGATGTCGTTGGTGATGGCCACCAGGTCCCACTTCGCGCGCATGGCCTTGCAGAGCATCTCCAGCAGCGTGGTCTTGCCCGAGCCGACCGGGCCGCCGATGCCCACCCGCAGGGGCGGGAGCTTTCTGGTGCGGCCGGGAACATGGTGGAGTGCGAAGGAAGTGCTCATGATCTGAAGATTCTCGAATACTGCGATTCATGCCGCGACGAAAGAATCGCCAGCATGGGCGAAAACACCGTGCGCGCATCGTCCGGCAGCGCCAGCGCGTGCTCCACGGCATGGGGAATTTCCTGGCTCAGGCGCGCAAGGATCCGCTGCCCCGCGCTCTGGCCCAGGGGAGTGGCCTTGATGGCGGCCTGCACCATGTTCTCGGCCCAGCCGAAGGCATAGGCCAGCGCGCATTCGCGCGTGGGCGCCTGCGTGAACGCGGCGGCCAGCGCGAAGGCGACGGTATAGGTGGGCGTGCGGCCCGAGAAAGCGGCCAGCGCCTCGACCAGGGCCATGCACCCGGCGCAATGCGCGTGCTGATTGCGCAGCCATGCCGCCAGCGACTGGCCCATCTGTTCGCTTTGCAGGCGCAGCTCGCTGCTCTCGCGCGTGACGATCACCCACTCATTGAGCGCCTCGGCGCGTTGCAGGTCGCCGGCCCGCCAGGCGGGGATCGCCTGCGCCAGCGCCGCCATGTCGCCACGGGACTGCGACAGGTGCAACTGGTCGGCCAGCCACAGGCCAGCGCTTTGCTCGTCGCCCACGCGGCCCGCCTCGATGGCCGCCTCCAGGCCTTCGGAGTATGAGAAGCCGCCGACCGGCAATGCGGGCGAGGCCAGCCACATCAGCTGCAGCAGGCTGTGCGGCGACATCCGCTCGCTCACGGCGCGGCGCTCCCTGGCGCATGGCCGTGATCATGCGCGTGGCCGTGGTGGTGGTGTCCGCCATGGGCCGCATGGCCGCCGTAGGCGCCGCCTTCCGGCTCGAAGGGCTGGTCGCACTCGCAGACGGTCATGTGCATGTCCCGCAGCATGGCGGCCAGCACATGGTCGGGCTCGATCTTCAGGTGATCCGGCTGCAGCTCGATGGGCACGTGGCGGTTGCCCAGGTGATAGGCGGCGCGCATCAGGTCGAACGGCGCGCCGTGCCGCGGACACCAGGTGATGCGCAGCACCTTCTGCGGCGCGGCAATCACGCGCACCAGCGATCCGTCCTGCGCCACCAGCACGTCGCCGCCGCGCACCGCCTGCCCGCGCGCAAGAAACACCGCCAGTTCGCGGCCCATGCTGTCGGTCGCGGCGAAGCGGCTTTTCTGGCGCACGTCCCAGTCGAGCTCCACCGTCGCGGCCCGCGCAAGCAGCACGCGCGACAATCCGGCGCCCCGCGCCAGCAACTTGTTCAACTGCAGCATGGCGCGCGCTCCCCCTCGTCCAGAAAACCCATGTGGAGATGGCACGCAAACTGCATGCTCCGTGGTTCTCGCTCCTTCTCCATGTTCCATATATGAACCATCGCCCCACCCCCCCCACAGCCCGGCCGTGGCAGCCCTGCGGCGCGGCGCACGTCGCCGTCTACGGAACGCTGCGCGCGGGCGGCGTCAACGACATCGCGCGCCTGCGCGATGGCATCGTCCGAACCGGCACCGCCACCCTGACCGGCACGCTGCACGACATCGGCTGGTATCCCGCCCTGCGCCTGCAGGGTTCGCAAAGCGTCCTGGCCGAGGTCTATCCTCTGGATGACGCGCTGGAGCAGGCGCTCGACGGCATCGAAGGCATCTGGCCACGGAACCTGGGCGAATACGCCAAGCGACTGCTGGACGTGCGCGTCCAATCGCCCGATGGCCGCGCGCGGGCGCTCACGGTGCTGGTCTATGAAGCGCTGCCCGCGCTGGTGCGGGACATGCCCGTCATCGCGGCCAGCGACTGGATCGCCTGGCACGGCGCGAAGATGGATTCGCATGAACATCCTCCCTTCCAGCTCAGAACAGAAAGTAGCGCTGCGCCATGGGCAGCACGCTCGCCGGCTCGCAGGTGAGCAGCATGCCGTCCGCGCGCACGGCGTAGGTCTGCGCGTCCACCTCCATGCGCGGCGCGTAGTCGTTGTGGACCATGTGGCGCTTGCCCACGCCCCGGATGCCCTTCACCGCCGACAGGGGCTTGTTCAGCCCGAAGCGCTCGCCGATGCCCGCCGCCAGGCCAGCCTGTGAAACAAAGGTCAGCGAGGTCCTGGCCACCGCGCCGCCGAAGCTGCCGAACATGGGGCGGTAGTGCACGGGCTGCGGCGTGGGAATCGACGCGTTCGGATCGCCCATCGCCGCCATGGCGATGAAACCGCCCTTCACGATCACCGACGGCTTCACGCCGAAGAATGCCGGCTTCCAGATCACGATGTCGGCCCACTTGCCCACTTCGATGCTGCCCACGTCATGGCTCACGCCGTGGGCGATGGCCGGGTTGATGGTGTATTTCGCCACGTAGCGCCTGGCGCGGAAATTGTCGTTGCGCGCGCCATCGCCCGGCAGCGCGCCGCGCTGCGCCTTCATCTTGTGCGCGGTCTGCCAGGTGCGCAGGATCACCTCGCCGACCCGGCCCATGGCCTGGCTGTCCGAGCTGAACATGCTGATTGCGCCGAGATCGTGCAGGATGTCCTCGGCCGCGATGGTTTCCTTGCGGATGCGGCTTTCGGCGAAGGCGAGATCCTCGGCGATGGACGGGTCCAGGTGATGGCAGACCATCAGCATGTCCACGTGCTCGTCCAGCGTGTTCACGGTGTAGGGGCGCGTGGGGTTGGTGGAGCTGGGCAGCACGTGGGCCTCGCCCACCACCTTGAGGATGTCCGGCGCGTGGCCGCCGCCCGCGCCCTCCGTGTGAAAGGTGTGGATGGTGCGGCCCTTGAACGCGGCCACCGTGTCTTCGACGAATCCGCTCTCGTTGAGCGTGTCCGTGTGGATGGCCACCTGCGTGTCGGTCTCCTCGGCCACCGTCAGGCAGTTGTCGATGGCCGCGGGCGTCGAGCCCCAGTCCTCATGCAGCTTCAGCCCGATGGCTCCGGCGTCGATCTGCTCGCGCAAGGCGCCCGGCAGGCTGGCATTGCCCTTGCCCAGGAAGCCGATGTTCATCGCGAAGGCATCGGCGGCCTGCAGCATGCGCTCCATGTTCCACGGGCCGGGCGTGCAGGTGGTGGCGAAGGTGCCCGTGGCCGGGCCGGTTCCGCCGCCGATCATCGTGGTCACGCCGCTGGCGAGCGCCTCCTCGATCTGCTGGGGCGCGATGAAGTGGATGTGCGAGTCGATGCCGCCAGCGGTCACGATGCAGCCCTCGCAGCTGATGATTTCCGTGCCCGGCCCGATGATGATGTCCACGCCCGGCTGGGTGTCCGGGTTGCCCGCCTTGCCGATGGCGTCGATGCGCCCGTCCTTCAGGCCGATATCCGCCTTGACGATGCCCCAATGGTCGAGGATCAGCGCATTGGTGAGCACCGTGTCCATCGCGCCTTGCGCGCGCGCGAACTGGCTTTGCGCCATGCCGTCGCGTATTGTCTTGCCGCCGCCGAACTTCACCTCCTCGCCGTAGCTTCCCGCGCGCAGCGTGTAGTCCTTCTCCACCTCGATGACGAGTTCCGTGTCCGCCAGCCGCACGCGGTCGCCCGCCGTGGGGCCGTAGGTTTCGGCATAGGCGCGCCTGTCGATCCCGGCCATGCTCAGAGCCCTCCCATGACCTGGCCGCGAAAGCCGTAGATCCGGCGCTCGCCAGCGATATCGACCAGCTCCACGGTGCGCTGCTGGCCGGGCTCGAACCGCACGGCCATGCCGCTGGCGATGTTCAGGCGCCTGCCGCGCGCGGCCGCGCGGTCGAAGTCAAGCCCGGCATTCGTTTCCGCGAAGTGGTAGTGCGAGCCCACCTGGATCGGCCGGTCGCTGGTATTTTTCACCACCAGCGTCACCGCGGCGCGGCCTTCGTTGAGCGCGTGGCTGCCTTCGTCGATCAGCAGTTCTCCGGGGGTCATGGCGTGTTTCTCCGTGGGTGTATGGAATCGCAAGCGCGCTCTCAGGCCAGGCGCGTGAGCATGAATGCGCCCAGCGCCGCGGTGGCGGCCCCGCCGGCGCGGGCCATCCATGCGTGGCGCCGTTGCAGCGCCCCGCCCAGGGCGAGGCCCGCCAGATGCAGCGTTGCCGATCCCAGCGCCATGCCGCACACGGCGGCGGCGGCCATCAGGGCGTTATCCGCCGGCAGTTCGGCGCCGTGCGCCGCACCATGGAAGAACGCGAACACACTGGCGAGCACCGCCGCCACGCCCCATGGCATGCGCTTTTGCACCGCGACGAGCAGGCCCAGCACCAGCACCGAGGCGGCGATCATCGGCTCCACGCCAGGCACCGCGAGACCGGCGAACCCGGCCACGCAGCCCGCGGCAAGCAATGCCACGAATGCCAGCGGCGCGCGCCAGGCCGGCTTCACGGCCAGCGCGCTCCATGCGCCCACCGCGACCATCGCGGCCACATGATCGGCGCCGGTGAACGGGTGCATCAGCGCCTGGGCAAAGCTGTCTGCCGCATCGTGGGCGTGGGCATGTCCGCCCACGTGGGCCAGGGCGGAAACGGGCGCGATGGCGATGGCCATGGCGGCGGCGGTGAAGGGCAAGGTTCTGGATTTCATGGCTGTGTCCGGGAAGGAAATAGGAACGACGAGGAACAATGAGGAACAACGCGGCCGGCGGGCGCCGCGCTCAAACGATGGGCTGGTGCACGGTGACCAATTTGGTGCCGTCGGGGAAGGTCGCCTCCACCTGGATGTCCGGGATCATTTCCGGCACTCCGTCCATCACGTCCGGGCGCGCAAGAACGGTGCGGCCCTCGCTCATGAGCTGCGCGACGGTTTTGCCATCGCGCGCGCCCTCCATGACGGCGGCGCTGATCAGCGCGACCGCCTCCGGGTAGTTGAGCCTGAGCCCGCGCGCGCGGCGGCGCTCGGCCAGCAGCGCGGCGGTGAAGATGAGCAGCTTGTCCTTTTCGCGTGGCGTGAGTTCCATCGGCGTGATCCTCGAAATTGAGAAGGCATCGAGCAAGAAGCAGGCCATCTCCCGCAAGCCCCGTGCCGCGATGGTGCACGGCGCCCATCCGCTCCGATGTGGTGCGATCGCCGTCACTCGATTGGTGCGAGGCCGCACAGAAAACGTACCGGCACGGGCGCGGAGCTCCGGTATCCGGGGCTGGCACAGCTATTGCACTGCGCATCGCACGGCCGCTCTGGCCGGTCATTTTTCCTTCTACTGGAGTGGTGCAATGAATCGTCGCGGAACACTTACTACGCTGGCTGCCTCGCTGGCTCTGGGCCTGGGGCTTTCGGCTGCTGCGCATGCGCAGGACACCATCAAGGTCGGCGTGCTGCACAGCCTCTCGGGCACGATGGCGATCTCGGAGACCGTGCTCAAGGACACGGTGCTGATGGCCATCGATGACATCAACGCCAAGGGCGGCGTGCTGGGCAGGAAGCTCGAACCCGTGGTGGTCGATCCGGCATCCAACTGGCCGCTGTTCGCCGAGAAGGCCAAGCAGTTGCTCACCCAGGACAAGGTGGCCGTGGTCTTCGGCTGCTGGACCAGCGTGTCGCGCAA
>NZ_JBEBOW010000163.1:0-6924 GCF_040396215.1 Diaphorobacter ruginosibacter
GAATTCCGTAAGCAGGAACGGAGGAATCCAGAAAACCCGGAGTTATTCCTTGAATACCGAGGATTTCCTGTGGATAACCATGAATAACCCTGGATAACTTTCTGTGCACATAAAAAAAACGCTTTGGCTGTGCCAAAGCGGTGGCGGTCAACGAGGCCCGGAACGTTTGCTTTCCAGTCGGCGCCCCGCTCCAGCGATGGCCCTGAAGCCCTCTTCCCGGCCCCAAGGCGGCTCGAATCAACGCAGCATGAGGTACCCTACCCCGATTGCCGAAATCAGCCCCACGGCGTCCGCAATCAACGCGCAGGCCAGCGCATGGCGCGCATGCTTCACGCCCACGCTGCCGAAATAGGCCGCCAGGACGTAGAAGGTGGTCTCGGTCGAGCCCTGGACGATCGCCGCAAGGCGTCCCGCAAACGAATCCACGCCATAGGTCTGGAGCACGTCGATCATCAAGCCGCGCGCCCCCGCCCCGGAAAGGATCTTCATCAGCCCCACCGGCAAGGCCGGGAGAAAGCCGGTGTCCAGTCCCAGAGCGCCAACGGCTGCTCCGATGGCGGCGAGCACCGCATCCATGCAGCCCGCCGCGCGGAATACGCCAATGGCCACGAGAATGGCGATCAGGTACGGAATGATCTGAACGGCAACGCCGAATCCTTCCTTTGCCCCGTCGATGAACGCGTCGTAGACATTCACCCGCCGCCACACGCCGACCAGCAGAAACAACATCACCACGCCCAGGATCACGCCCGCGCCGACGGCCCCCGCGATGCGCGCGGCCTGATCGGCGGGCAGACGCGCCAGCGCCCCCACCGCGGCGGCCAACAGGCCCGCCACGGCCAGCACCGGAAGCAGCAGCTTCGCGCGCCAGATCGGCAACCGCTGGCAGAAGGCAACGGCCATCACGCCCGCCAACAGCGAGATGAAGGTCACGATCAGCGTCGGCAGGAAAATATCGGCCGCGTTGAAGTCCGCTCCCAGGCCCTGCTTGAGCGCCACGCTCTGGCGGATGGCGATCACCGAAGTCGGAATCAGCGTGAGCCCGGCGGTGTTCATCACCACGAACATGATCTGGGCGTTGCTCGCGGTCTCGGATTGTGCCGTGTTGAGCGACTGCAGCTCGCGCATGGCATTGAGCCCGAGCGGCGTGGCCGCGTTGTCCAGCCCGAGCAGATTGGCCGAGATGTTCATCGTCATCGCGCCTTGCGCCGGATGCCCTTTCGGAACTTCGGGGAAGAGCCGCGTGAGCAGCGGACTGGCGACGCGCGCGAGCAGCTCGATCATGCCGGCCTTCTCGCCCACGCGCATGAGCCCGAGCCACAGGCACATGATGCCGGCAAGCCCCAGCGAAATCTCGAACCCCGAGCGCGCGCCGTCGAACATCGCGGTGAGCAATGCCTGGAATATCCCGTCGTCGCCGATGAGCCACCGCCAGATTGCGGTGGCGAATGCTGCCGTGAAGAAGCCTGTCCAGACCCAGTTGAGTGCCATCCCCGGATGGTAGCGGGTCGCGCGGCGCGAGCCGTGGCAGACTAGCGCCCATGACCGATTCCACGCTGCTCGTCGCCGATGACCATCCGCTGTTCCGCGCGGCTCTGATCCAGGTGCTGCATGAGCGTTTCCCGCAATTTCGCACGCTGGAGGCGGCCAGTGCCGCAACGCTGGGCGAGGCGCTGCAGGAGCATTCCGAAATCGAACTGGTGCTGCTGGATCTGGCCATGCCGGGCGCGCGCGGCTTCTCATCGCTTCTGCACGTGCGCGGCGAATACCCGCAGGTGCCTGTCGTGGTGATCTCATCCAACGAGCATCCGCGCGTGATCCGGCGCGCGCAGCAGTTTGGCGCGGCGGGCTTCATCCCCAAATCCTCGTCCGCCGAAGACATGGGCAAGGCCATCCAGGCCGTACTCGATGGCGAGCTCTCCTTTCCGCACACCGACGTGGAAAGCTCGCAGGCCGATGCGGAGCTTGCGGCCCGGCTCGCCCAGCTCACGCCGCAGCAGTTCCGGGTGCTCATGTGCCTGGCCGACGGCCTGCTCAACAAGCAGATCGCGCATGAATTGGGCCTGGCCGAGAACACCGTGAAAGTGCATGTCACGGCGATCCTGAAAAAGCTGGAGTGCTACAGCCGCACCCAGGCCGCCGTGCTGGTCAAGAGCCTCGAGCCCGAGAGCGGCATCTGACGCGATCGAGGCTGCGGGTCAGCCGAGCTGATCGATCAGCAGGTCACGCACCTCGCGCAGCATCCGTTCCTCATTGCGCCGCGCGGGCAGCATCTGAAAACTCGCGGACCCGAGCGCCGGCAGGCGTGCCGCTCGCGCGGCAACGATCTCCACGCCTTCGCACAGGGCGGATTCGTTCAGGCATGCGAACCCCAATCCCGCGGCGAGCGCCGACTGCATCCCGGCTACGCCCGATGCCACGTGCGCCACGTCGAACGGCCGCTTGTTGCGGATCAAGGCCTTTTCGGCCAGCACCCGCAGCGTGCAGCCTTCGCTCAGGGTGACGAGCGGCAGCGGCTCGCCTTTGGATGGCAGCCTGCCCGGCGCGGCCATCCAGCGCAGCGGCTCGGTGCGCAACTGATGAGCGCGTGCGCCGCGCCTGCCGTCGGCGCGCATGATGATGGCGATGTCCAGGCGCCCCGCCGCATGCTCCGTCTCCACCATGCGGCTTTGGCCCATGGCCACGCGCAGGCGCACGCCGGGGTGCTGCGTGGAGAGCCTGGCGAGCAGCCGCGTGAGTTCGG
This sequence comes from Diaphorobacter ruginosibacter, assembly GCF_040396215.1. Classification (GTDB taxonomy): domain Bacteria; phylum Pseudomonadota; class Gammaproteobacteria; order Burkholderiales; family Burkholderiaceae_C; genus Diaphorobacter_A; species Diaphorobacter_A ruginosibacter_A. Next base: position 2,744 of record NZ_JBEBOW010000163.1, read on the forward strand.
TGGGGCGGAAATAGTCGGTGATGCCAAGCCGCAACTCACCCGTGAGCGCGGTTCCATGCAGATCGCGCCAGGCCTCATCGCTTTGCGCCAGCAGCCTGCGCGCATGCGCGAGCAGCATCTGTCCGGCCGCCGTGGGAACGACTCCCGCCTTGCTGCGTACCAGCAATTGCCGACCAGCGCGGTCTTCGAGCTTCTTTAATTGCTCGCTTGCCGCCGATTGCGAGAGAAACACCTGCGCCGCGCCAGCCGTCACGCTGCCAGCATCCACCATGTGCACGAAGGTTCTGAGTTGCTCGATATCGAAGGCTTGCATGCACAGTCTCTGCAGAGGGTTTTGAACGGATTGCCAACAGGTCTATCGACAGTTTATCCAATGGGTTTTCCGATGGATATTAACCAATATTCATGTTTTACCAATGGATCATGTTTATCCAGAATCCATGTACACGTTTATCAACACAGGTGTACACAGCATGCCCCATATCGTTCTTCATCTCTCCGGTCCCGTGGATCACGGGCTTGCCGGGCGTTGTGTGGACAAGGTGACCAGCCTCACCTGCCGCGTTCTCGAGAAACAGCCGGAAGTCATTTCCATACAGGTGTTGTTCACACCCTGCGAGCAATGGTCCATCGGCGGGAAAACGCTGGCCGAGTCCGGCCGCAGCGCGTTTCATCTGGAGATCAGCGTGACCGACGAAACCAATACCAAGGCGCAGAAGTCGCGGTTCATCCGCGAACTGTTCGATGCAATCAAGAACCTGCGCCCCGATCTGCACGACATCTGCTACACGCACGTCATCGATGCGCGTGCGGCCGCCTATGGCTATGGAGGAAGGACGCAGGAATACCGGCACCAGCGTGCCGGTGTGTAGCTGGCCGGGGGAAGAAACGCTCAGTGGCCGTCGGTCTCGCGCAGGCGCAGCATGGTCTGGCTGAGCAGCGCGCGCAGGGCCGATGGCCGCACCGGCTTGAACAGCATCGCCCAGCCGCGCTCCGCGGCATGGCGGCGCAGCGCGATATCGCGCTCCGCCGTCACCAGGATCACGTGGGGAGACTGGCCCCAGACCGCCGCCAGTTCGCCATACAGATCGGGGCCGTGGAATTCACCCATGCGTACGTCCAGCAGCACGAGCTGCGGGGCATTGCCGGCGCGTGCCAGTTGCAGTGCTCCCTGCGGTCCGCCGGCATAGGGAACCTCGCAGCCCCAGCGCTGCAGCAGCGCGCCGGTGGCCGCGCAACTGGGCGCATCGTCGTCGATGTACCAGGCGCTCAATCCCTGCAGCGGCGCATCGCCGCGCGCATCGACGACCGTGGCTGTCGCCTGGGCGGCGGTGGCGGGAGTCTGCTGCGCGGCAAGCGGCACGCTCACCCAGAACACGCTGCCCCGCCCGAGCTCCGAGCGCAATCCGATTTCGTGGTCAAGCAGCCTGCCGAGCCGCTCGACGATCGCCAGCCCGAGACCCGCGCCGCGATCCTGGTCGTGGCCTTCGTTGAGGCGCCTGAATTCTTCGAAGATCTCGCGCTGCAGGCTTTCTGGAATGCCGGGGCCCTGGTCATGCACCTCGATGCGCAGATGGTCGCCTTTTCTCCTGCAACCGATGAGCACGCGGCCCTTGGACGTATAGCGGATGGCGTTGGACAGCAGGTTCTGCAGGATGCGCCGCAGCAACGCCTCGTCGCTGTGGACGATGTAGCGCGAGGCCACCGCGGTGAGCCTCAGCCCACGGCTCTCGGCAATGATGCCGAAGTTGTGCTGCATGACCTGCAGCAGCGGCCCGAGCGCGAAGTCGCGCACATGCACGTCGAACTGTCCCGACTCCATGCGCGAGATATCCAGCAGGCTGTTGAGGATGCCGTCCTGCGCGGCGAGCGCGCCTTCGATGCTGTCGGCCACATGTCTTGCGGCATCGTCATGCAGATGGCTGCGCAGCAGCGAACTGAACATGCGCGCGGCATTCAGCGGCTGCAGCAGGTCGTGCACCGCGGCGGCCACGAAGCGCGTCTTGTAGCGGTTGGCGTCTTCGGCCTCGCGCCTGGCGGCATCGAGGTCATGCGTGCGTTCCGCGATGCGCTGCTCCAGCGTATCGGCCAGCGAGCGCAGTTCGCGCGCCGCCGTCTTGTAGCTGGTGATGTCGGCATAGCTGGTGACGAACCCGCCGTCGGGCATGGGATTGCCCCGGATCTCCAGCACCGTGCCGTCGCTCTTGGCGCTTTCGTGCAGATGGGACGTGCCATCGCGCAGATGATCCAGGCGGCGCTGGATCGCTTCCTCGGAGGGATGGGGGCCGAGCAGTCCGCGCCGTGCGTTGTGGCGGATCAGCGCTTCGATCGGTGCGCCCACGCGCATCAGCTCGGGCGGAAACCTGAACAGCTGCACGTAGCGCGAATTCCAGGCAACCAGGTTGAGGTCCGCATCGATCACCACCACGCCCTGCGGAAGATGCTGCAGGCTTCTCGAGAGCCCGGTGTCGGCCTGCTTGGCCGCCTGCAGGATGCCGTCCTGCGCGGTACGCAGCTCCTGCGCATGTTGATGCAGCACGGTCTCCAGCTCCTGCCTGCTTCGCTGGCGCAGGGTGGACAGCCGTTGGCGCTGGCGCACGAACAGCACCAGCATGGCCAGCGCCAGCCAGACGCCCGCCGCGGTGATTGCCGCCCAGTAGCTGGCGATGGTGCTGGCGTGCGTGTGGTGCAGCAGGTGCAGGTGCCAGTTCGCATCGGGCAGTTGGATGGACTGCCACAGTACGGGCGCAGACAGCGCGGGATCGCTGATCCGGGCGAGAAAGCCGCCGTCGGGCAATTGCTTTTCGATGTGAAAGCGCAGCGGCCGGATGGGCTGGTCCGAATACTGCCGCGTGGCATCCATCTCTTCGAGATCCTGCCCGGTGAGCTTTGCAAGACTGCGGTAGCGCCACTCGTCGTGATTCGCCAGAAATACCACGTCATGCGCATCCGACGCCAGCACGATGTCGCTCGTCTGCTGCCAGTTGCGCTCGAGTTCGCCCAGCAGGATCTTGATGGCGATGAGTCCCTTCACACGCCCTTTTTCATCGACGATGGCGCGGGAGAGAAAGTAGCCTGCCTCGCCCGTCGTCATGCCGATGCCGTAGAACTGTCCGCGCCCGTGGGCGAGCGCCTGCGTCACGTAGGGTCGATAACTGTAGTCCTCGCCGACATTGCTGTGCTCGTCGCGCCAGTTGCTCGCCGCGACGGCGCGGCCCTGTTCGTTGATCAGCGTGAGTGTGGACGAGTGGCTCGCTCCATTCGCTTCCTCGAGCTTGCGGTTAAGCGCATCCACGTCGCGTGAGCTCAACGGACGGGTGAGCGCGGCGCGCAACTGCGGATCGAGCGCCAGCACCTCCGGCAGCGTGCGATAGCGATCGATGCGCTGCGAGAACTCCTGCGCATACAGCATGAGCTGGCGGTCCACCAGGGCGCTCTCGTTTTGCAGCGTGCGATGCTGCGCGAACCGGCTGGCCAGAAACATGCTCGCGCACATGCCGGCGAGCACGGCGAGAACGGTCCAGAGAAATCGGCGGCGCGAAGAAGTCATGGGCGGGCGGGTGAAAAGCGTCGGCGGCGGGGGACAGTGTACGGATCGCCGATTGGCCGGCGCATGGGTTAGGTATTTACCCTAGGTTCCGAAATTCTCCCCCTTCGGAGCGGCATGCGCCTAATACCAATGTGTTATCGCCAGCGAACGCCGCTCGCCGTACAAACCGACACATCCCAACATCTGGTCATTTCCTGCGCGCGCCCGGCGTTCGCGCAGTGCTGTTGTCCGGCTTGGGCATTCGTTTGAGATTTCGGAGAATCCGCATGCAACCTATTGCGCCAAGCACTGCAGCGCCAGTGCATTTGCCGTTCTATCGGCAGCTTTATTTCCAGGTGGTCTTCGCCATCGTGATCGGCGTGCTGCTCGGCTATTTCGAGCCGCAGTACGCACAGCAGTTCAAGCCGCTGGGCGACGCGTTCGTGAAACTGGTGAAGATGATCATCGCGCCGGTGATCTTCCTGACCATCGTGACCGGCATCGCCGGCATGACGCATCTGCGCACGGTGGGCCGCGTGTTCGCCAAGACGATGGTGTACTTCCTGTTCTTCTCCACGCTCGCGCTGATCGTGGGCATGATCGTCGCGCACGTCATCCAGCCGGGCGCGGGCATGCACATCAACGTCGCCGA
>NZ_JBEBOW010000164.1:0-6612 GCF_040396215.1 Diaphorobacter ruginosibacter
AGTACAAGCGTACGACAAGGCGAAGCAACGACGTATCGAGGGTTGTGTTAGCGGCGCTTACCGATCGCATCATCAAACCGCAACGGACAGCCTTCTCCATGAAATCCATCGTCTCACGCCTTATCCTGGCCCTAGGACTGGCTTCAGGCAGCCTGTGCGCCCTGGCGCAACAGGGCATGCCGCAAACCCATCTGCCGCGCACCTCGATCACGGCGGGCATGTACCTCATCGACGCTCAGGTGGCTTCGGCGCCGGTGGAGCGCGAGATCGGCCTCATGCATCGCAAGGAAATGCCGGCGCAGGAGGGCATGCTGTTCGTCTTCGAGCAGCCGGCCACGCAGTGCTTCTGGATGCGCAACACCCTGCTGCCGCTGACCGCCGCATTCGTCGCCGATGACGGCACGATCGTGAACCTGGCCGACATGAAGCCCATGACGGAAAACTCGCATTGCTCCGCCAAGCCCGTGCGCTATGTCCTGGAGATGAACCAGGGCTGGTTCGCCAGGCGCGGACTCAAGGCAGGCATGCGGCTGAGCGGCCCACCTTTCACCAAACCCAGGTAATCCACGACGCTCCGGCTACAGCCGCGCGCCGCAGTTCGCGCAGAACGCATCGTCCGCCCCGACGCGATGGCCGCATGCCCTGCAAGCCACGGGCAACGGCGCGGGCGGCGCATCGCTCACGGCGGATCCAGGCTCTTCCTGCGTTTCCTCCGTCGCGCCGAACGCCTCTTCGATACCGCCCGGCCTGCCCGCTTGCAGGCCGGAAGACGCCTGCAAATACAGCACGTTCATGCCCATGATGGCAACCAGCGAGACCAGCGCGAACAGCAGCAGGCCCAGGACGCTCATGCCCAGCATCGCACCCATCAGCGCCGAGTTGGAGAACATGCCCATCGCCGCGCCCCAATCCATTGTTCCATATCCGGCATGGCCGCCGCGCAGGATGCCCGCGGCCAGAGCCGTGAGCGCGCTGGCCGCCGGTAATACCCCCAACGCGATCAGCATGCCGATGACGGCCAGGATGATGTAGAGCACGACCATCATCAGAACCACCTGCACCAGGCGATTGCGCGCGATGGCGAGCACGCTGGCAAGCGCCTGGCGGAAATCGAGCCCCGTCCACACAGCGGGCGCGAACAGGGGGAACACCACCCACACGCAGGCGATGATGAAAACGGCGGCAATCAGCACAAGAACGGGATGCGCCACGAATGCCAGCACCGCGCCGAGCACCGGCACCTTGCAGATGAAGTAGATCAGCGCCGCGACCAGCATGAACGCAAGGACGGAGGCAAGAACACCCACACCCAGCAGCAGGAACTTGGGAATGGACGCCAGCCCGAACATCGCCGCCTCGAAAATGCCGCGCTGCGGCACATTCCGCGCCTTATCCATCAACAACACGCCCACAGCCGACATTCCGGCCAGCCAGACGATGAAAAGCAGCACGCCCGACATCAGTGCGAGCAGCATGCCCAGGACACCACCCGTGCGCGCGATGAGCTGCTGCATCAAGCAGGACAACAGGCCGCAGAGCAGCACCGTGAGAAACCCGGTGCCGAGCGCGCGCCATTGAGTCAGTCCCTCGCCCGCCCGCGTCAAAGCGCCGAAGTCTATGGATTGGTAGGTCGAATTGCTCATGGCTTCAGCCCCTCGTTGAAAGTCATCAAGGAAAGCGCACTCCCGGGCGCACGCTCCGGCTCCGTCCCTGCGCAGCCGCAGGCGCCTTGTCAGCCCGCCCGCCATGGATCGTATAGCGTCCGGCTCCGGGCGTGATGTCGGAGCCCGCCGCCTTTCGCGCGGAGGGCGCATGGCCGTCCGCATCCAAGGCAGGAGAAACAAAGAAAACAAAAACGGGCCCCCACGCTTCCCCGCCATGCGTGATCCGCTGCCCCCGAGGGGGTGCCTTTTTGTTTTGGGGCGGCCCGGTGACAAAAAAAGAGAGTCCGCGGCATTCACCGCGGACTCTCTTTTCATGGTTGGCAGGGCGTGTGGATCAACCGGTCCACACAGCCTCTGACTGCCCTGGTCAGGCAGCGATCTTGTCGACCACCGCGTTGAAAGCGGCGCTCGGGCGCATCACCGCGTCCATCTTGGCCAGGTCGGGCATGTAGTAGCCGCCGATGTCCACGGCCTTGCCTTGCACCGCCTTGAGTTCGCCAACGATCTTCTGCTCGTTGTCGGCCAGTTCCTTGGCGATCGGCGCGAACTTCGCAGCCAGGTCCTTGTCCTCGGTCTGGGCAGCCAGCGCCTGCGCCCAGTACATGGCGATGTAGAACTGGCTGCCGCGGTTGTCCAGCTCACCCGTGCGGCGCGATGGCGACTTGTTCTCGTCCAGGAGCTTGCCGGTGGCCTGGTCCAGTGTCCTGGCCAGCAGCTTGGCCTTGGCGTTATGGGTCTTGATGCCCTCTTCTTCGAGCGAGACGGCCAGGGCCAGGAACTCGCCCAGCGAGTCCCAGCGCAGGTGGTTCTCTTCCACCAGTTGCTCGACGTGCTTGGGAGCGGAGCCGCCGGCCCCGGTCTCGTACAGGCCGCCGCCCTGCATCAGGGGAACGACGGAGAGCATCTTGGCCGAAGTGCCCAGCTCCATGATCGGGAACAGGTCGGTCAGGTAGTCGCGCAGGATGTTGCCGGTCACCGAGATGGTGTCCAGGCCCCGGGCCGCGCGCTCGAGCGTGTAGCGCATCGCGCGCACCTGCGAGAGGATGAGGATCTCGAGGCCGGAGGTGTCGTGATCCTTCAGGTAGGTCTGCACCTTCTTGATCAGCTCGGCTTCGTGCGGACGGTACGGGTCGAGCCAGAACACGGCGGGCATGCCGGAGTTGCGCGCGCGCGTGACGGCCAGCTTCACCCAGTCGCGGATGGGAGCGTCCTTGACCTGGCACATGCGCCAGATGTCACCCTGCTCGACGTTCTGGCTCATCAGCACTTCACCGGTGGCCAGATCGACGATGTTGGCCACGCCGTCTTCCTCGATCTCGAAGGTCTTGTCGTGCGAGCCGTATTCCTCGGCCTTCTGCGCCATCAGGCCGACATTCGGAACGGTGCCCATGGTCCTCGGGTCGAAGTTGCCGTGCCACTTGCAGAAGTTGATCATCTCCTGATAGATGCGGGCGAAGGTCGATTCGGGCATCACGGCCTTGCAGTCGTATGGCTTGCCGTCGGCGCCCCACATCTTGCCGCCCTGGCGGATCATCGCGGGCATGGATGCATCCACGATCACGTCGTTGGGCGAATGGAAATTGGTGATGCCCTTGGCGGAATCCACCATGGCAAGCGCCGGACGATGCTCCTGGCAGGCGTGCAGGTCGCGGATGATCTCTTCGCGCACGGACGCGGGCAGCGACTCGATCTTCTCGTACAGGTTGGCCATGCCGTTGTTCACGTTCACGCCCAGTTCGTCGAACAGCTTGGCGTGCTTCTCGAACGCATCCTTGTAGTAGATCTTCACGCAGTGGCCGAACACGATGGGGTGCGATACCTTCATCATCGTGGCCTTCACGTGCAGCGAGAACAGGATGCCGGCCTCGCGGCAGTCCTCGAGTTCCTTCTCGTAGAACGCGACCAGCGCCTTCTTGCTCATGAACATCGAATCGATGACTTCGCCGGCCTGCAGCGCGACCTTGGGCTTGAGCACCACGGTCTTGCCGCTCTTGGTGACCAGTTCCATCTTCACGTCACGCGCCTTGTCGAGCGTCATCGATTTTTCGCCGTGATAGAAATCGCCGTGGTCCATGTGCGAGACATGGGTCTGCGACCACTGCTTCCACTCGCCCATCGAGTGGGGATGCTTCTTGGCGTAGTTCTTGACGGCGGCGGGCGCGCGGCGGTCGGAGTTGCCCTCGCGCAGCACGGGGTTCACCGCCGAGCCGATGCACCTGGAATAGCGCGCCTTGATTTCCTTCTCGGCGTCGTTCTGCGGATTTTCCGGGTAGTCGGGGATCTTGAAGCCCTTGCCCTGCAGCTCCTTGATGGCTTCCTGCAACTGGCCCACCGATGCGGACACGTTGGGCAGCTTGATGATGTTGGCTTCGGGAGTGAGCGTGAGCTTGCCCAGTTCAGCCAGGTTGTTTGGAACGCGCTGCTCCGGGGTCAGGTTTTCCGGGAACTCACCCAGGATGCGGGCGGCCACGGAAATGTCGCTTTCGGCGACTTCAATACCGGCATTGGAAGCAAAGCCGCGAACGATGGGCAGGAACGACGCTGTGGCGAGTCGTGGGGCTTCGTCGGTCAGGGTGTAGATGATTTTCGAAGTCATTGTCTCTTTCAAGTAGCGAAACAGGAATCAGGATGCAGCCGGACTTTTGTGGAATCCGCTGCAATTCAATCAATCCGCAAGGCGCGCCCCGCACACATTCACCGGTAAGCGAATTTCATTGTGCAACGCAATATCACCATACGGAATAACTCCGTGCGATTGTCGCTGTTTTTCAAGTCTTATACAAGACTCAGGCCCCGAAACCCGCATGCGAAACCAGCGCGCGGATGGCTTCGCCAGAGGGAGCGCACCCATGAACTAGGGAAATTCCGTAATCGCCGGATTCAGATATTCACCAGCTTCAGTGACGCAGCCGTGTAACGCTCGCCCTGCACCTTGCCCGGATCCTGGGCCGCGCCGATCTCCGTCAGATCCTCCGCGCTCAGCCGGATGCCGGCCGCCTCCATGTTTTCACGAAGATGACGTGCGCGGCTGGCTCCGGGAATCGGCACGATCTGCTCGCCCTGCGCCAGCACCCATGCAAGGGCCAACTGGGCCGCGGTGCATCCGCGCTGCAGCGCCATCCGCTCGAGCGTGGCGATCAGGCCGCTGTTGCGCTCCCACGCCTCGGCCTGGAAGCGCGGCAGGCCCCGGCGGAAATCATCCTCGCCCAATTGATCGGGCGCCGGCAATTTGCCGGTCAGCACCCCGCGTCCGAGCGGGCTGTAGGGAACAAAGCCGATACCCAGTTCGCGGCAGACCGGCAGCGATGTCTGCTCCACGTCGCGGCTCCACAGCGAATACTCGGATTGCACGGCAGAAATCGGATGCACGGCATGCGCACGTCTCAGCGTCGCGCCGGAAGGCTCGGACAACCCCAGGAAGCGCACCTTGCCCTGGCGCACCAGATCGGCCATCACGCCCACCACGTCCTCGATCGGCACGCGGGGATCCACCCGGTGCTGATAAAGCAGGTCGATGGTGTCTATGTCCAGGCGCTTGAGCGAGGCATGCACCACGGCGCGTATGTGGTCGGGGCGGCTGTCGAGCCCCACCATGCGCGCGGCGCCTTGCCGCTTTGGCGACTCGGGCGCGATGTCAAAGCCGAACTTCGTTGCCACGACCACCTTGTCGCGCCGTCCCTTGAGCGCCTTGCCCAACAGGCTTTCGTTCGTGTACGGACCATAGACCTCGGCCGTATCCCAGAAGTTGCATCCCAGTTCCAGCGCCTGGTGCAGCGTATCCAGCGCCTCGGATTCCTGCGGGCTCGCATAGGCGAAGCTCATGCCCATGCAGCCAAGGCCGAGGGCCGAAACCTCCAGCCCCCGGGAGCCCAGTCGTCGTGTTTGCATATGGTGTCCTTTCGGTGAATCGATCATTCGAAGACCGTCAGTGTGCGACAGCATCCTGCATTTGATAATCCCGCCAATGCTTGATGGACCATTGAGGAAATTTCACAAATGAACACGCGCCACCCGCCATCTTCATCCGCAAGCCTCGATGCTTTGGCTGCGTTCGCCAATGTAGCCCGCCACCGCAGCTTCAGCGCCGCCGCGCGCGAAATGGGCGTGACCGCGTCCGCGCTCAGCCACGGGCTGGCCCAATTGGAGGTCGCGCTGCAACTGCGGCTACTTCACCGCACCACGCGCAGCGTCACCCCCACGCAGGCGGGCCAGGCCCTGCTCGAGCGGCTGGCCCCCGCGCTCGACGACGTGCACCAGGCCCTGGAGCAGGCGCGCGGCATGAGCGCATCCCCTCATGGGCGCCTGCGCCTGAACGTGCCGCGCCAGGCGGCGCGCATCGTGCTCGCTCCTGTCCTCGCGGCATTCCATGAGCAATGCCCCGGCGTCGTGCTCGACATCGTCACGGACGACCGCCTCGTCGATATCGTGGAAGGCGGCTTCGACGCCGGAATCCGCTTTGGCGAAAGCCTTGCCGACGGCATGATCGCCCTGCCCCTGAAGCCCATTCCACGCTTCATCGTCGTGGGAACGCCGCACTACTTCGCCCGCCACGGCAGGCCCCGCACTCCCGGAGATCTGCAATCCCATCTCTGCATCAACCGCCGTTTTCCCGGCGGCTCGCTCTATCGCTGGGAGTTCGGCAGGCAAGGCCGCAGGCTGGACGTGCGGGTGAACGGCCCGCTGACCCTCGACGACGATACGATGATCGTCCAGGCGGCCCTCGCCGGCATCGGGCTGGCATACATCTATGAGGACCTGGTGAGCAGCGCCCTTGCCAGTGGTGCCCTGGAGTGCGTGCTTCAGGACTGGTGCCCGCCAACGGAGGGGTTCTACCTGTATTACTCCGGCAGACGGCATCTTCCTCCCGCGCTCAGGGCGCTGATCGGATTGCTGCGCGGCGAATGAATGGCCCCTCCCGAGGGGGCGCTTTTTGTCTTGGGGCGGCCCG
>NZ_JBEBOW010000165.1:0-6434 GCF_040396215.1 Diaphorobacter ruginosibacter
GACCATGACCATGACCACAGCCACTGTGATCACGAGCATGGCGAGTGCGAGCATGATGGCCACGTGCATGACGAACACTGCGGCCATGACCATCACGACCATGAGCACGGCGAGCATTGCCACCACCCGCACCACCATCACCATGACGACGATGTGAAAAGCTTCGTCTTCCGCGCCGAACGCGCCTTCGATCCCGTCAAGCTGGAGGACTTCCTCGGCGCGATCGTGAACATCTACGGACCACGGATGCTGCGCTACAAGGGCGTGCTCAACATGCAGGGCACCGATCGCAAGGTGATATTCCAGGGTGTTCATCAGTTGATGGGCAGCGATCTGGGGCCAGAATGGACGCAGGGCGAGCAGCGGGTGAGCAAGATGGTGTTCATCGGCATCGAATTGCCCAAGGACATCCTCACCCAGGGGCTGGAGCAGTGCCTGGTTTGAGGTGAATCTGCTTTTTGTCGGCGGGTATTTGAGAAAGTCCGCGTGGGTTGCGCGCCACTTTTCCCCCATTTGGAAAATAGGCCGCTACAATCGCGCCCCGAAAAACCCGGGATAGTTGCTTTTGCATTTGTTCCGGCTCCGCCCGTATTGCGAGGAGACAGGAAATGAAAGCCGTACCCAGCAAATCCAAGGCGACCGCCAAGACGCCAGGCGCTGACGGGGCGGTGGGCAAGGCGCCACCCGCTCCGGCTGGAGCCCGCAAGTCTGTGACCCAGACCGGGCGTGCTCCGGAGGACGCTGGGGACGCCCGGCCCATTTCCCGATCCAAGCATTCGACCGTACCATCCCCGGTACATGAGGAGGCCGCGCCGGCCTCCCTCGCCCGCAGAAACGACCCTATGCCTACGACATTGCAAGCTACCGCGGCGGCAGCCAAGAAAGACCCCAAGTTGGCAAACAACTGGAAAACGAAGAGTGGAGAAGAGCTCACCGATGCGGAAGTGCTCGCCATGCCCGACAGCGAGTACATGAACGACAAGCAATTGGCGTTCTTCCGTCATAAATTGATTCAAATCAAACAAGACATGCATAACAATGCCGGTGAGACCACCGAGCATCTGCGCGAAGACACCGTGGTTGTTCCCGACCCCGCGGACCGCGCGACGATCGAGGAAGAACATGCGCTGGAATTGCGCACCCGCGATCGTGAACGCAAGCTCCTGAAGAAGATCGAGCAGTCCATCGCGCGTATCGATGCCGGTGACTATGGTTACTGCGATGAAACGGGCGAGCCCATCGGTGTGGGCCGCCTGATCGCCCGGCCCACCGCCACGCTGTCGCTTGAAGCGCAGCAGCGGCGTGAGCTCAAGCAAAAGATGTACGGAGATTGATGGCCGCCGCGCCTGCCGTGCCCATGGCGTGTCCAGGGCGGCGGCGGGGCTGAACACCAGATTGTCATGAACAAGGAAGATTCTGCCCGTGGTTTGCTGTCCAAGGTGGTGCGCTTCGTGCGCAACCCGACCGTGCAGTGGTCAGAGCTGGATGCTCCTGAAGAAGACAAGGAAGGCCTGTACAGCAAGCAGATGCTCAAGGAGATGATCGAACGCAAGCGCCGCAACGACTTCGTGCGGCGCCGCGAGTTCGACCAGTTGCGCAAGATCCGCCGCAAGGAGTTCGTGCGGGGGCAGAAGCTCGACGATTCATCCGCGCGCACGACGTTCCTGCAGAGCACCATGATGCAGCAGGCCGCCAATACGGTGTCGCCGGACGGCAGGGCGGTCACGCTCAAGAAGATCGACGAGATCGAGGCGCAGATGTCGCAGCAGTGGTGGCGCGCCAAGCCGGGCGCCCTGGGCGGCAACAGCCCGGTGGTGCCGCGTGTCGTTCCGCCGGTCCATGACGAGGCCAGGGGCACTGCAGAGGTGCCGCTTGAATTTGCGCCCACCGAGCCGTTGGCGGATTCGACGAGCTTTGCCCCGACCACGACCGCGGCGGTGGAAAATACAGCGGCTGCGACCATTCCGATGGGCCCCGGGGCAGCCCTCATGGAGTTTGATGTACCCACGCTGGGTATGGATGCCGTCGTAGCCTACGAGGAACTGGAGAAATTTGTGCACGAACCCGATCTTGAAGAGGCTGCCCTGCGCTTCGCCAACGGCGACCATGCGGGTGCTGAATCAGGCTTGATGGAGGTGCTCGCGCAGCATGCGGACGATCAGGCCGAGGAACAGGCGGACATCTGGATGACCCTGTTCGATCTGTACCGCGCTACCGGCCAGCAGGATCGTTTCGACAGGCTGGCGATCGAATACGCCGGCCGCTTTGGCCGCTCGGCGCCCCTGTGGTTCTCTTTGCCCGAGCAACTGGGGCTGGAGGCGGCGCCCGCCGCGGGCGCGGTATCGGCCATCCAGCGCGAATTCAGCTGGAGCGCTCCCGCCTTGCTGACCCAGCAGTCGTTGACCGCGTTGCTGGCGTCCCTTGCGCGCAAGCCAGCTCCGCCCTGGACGCTGAACTGGTCGCGCATGGCCGGCATCGAGCCCGTCGCCATTCCGGGGCTCGTGGAGCTGTTCCTACGCTGGGCGGATGAGCCCGTCGCTCTCAAGTTCGTTGGCGTGTCCGCGCTCAACGAACTGTTGCGCTCGAAGACCCCGCAGGGAGACCGCTCGGTGGACAGCCAGTGGTGGAACCTGCGCATGGCGGCGCTGCGGCTGATGGGGCTGCCGGATGAGTTCGAACTGGTCGCGCTCGACTACTGCGTGACCTATGAGGTATCGCCTCCGTCCTGGGCCCCCACGCTGTGCACTTTCACGGGGGACGACAGCGCGGCCAACACAGCTCACGAGCAGGCCGGGCGCGGCCCGCAGCCTGATCGTTCGTCAAGCGAGCCGCGTTCGTCCGGCCAGGAAAAGGCCAGGCTGCCCGGGCTGTCGGGCTATATCGACGGGGATGCGATCCCGCTGCTCGAGCCGTTCGAGGCGCTGGCGCAGCCCGATGCTCCCCTGATCATCGCCTGCGACCACCTGATCCGCATGGACTTCCCGGCAGCCGGTTCGGTGCTCAACTGGGCGGCCGAGCAGCAGGCAAAGGGCCGGGTCGTGCAGTTCAACAACCTGCATCGCCTCATCGCGGTCTTCTTCAACGTGATCGGGGTCAGCGAGCACGCCTGGGTCGTGCCGCGCCGCAACTGATCCGGGGACCTCTGCGCAAATCAGCTCGACGCATGCTTGCGCGGACCGGGTCGGTCCACGGCGTTGGACAAAAGCGCGCTATCCCCGCGCGCTTTTCTCATGGTGAAATTCCGGAATTGGCTGCCGCGTCCGTCTTGAGATTTCCCTGGCGGCCCCCATTTCCTACAGCCATGGAACAGTATCACGGCACCACCATTCTCAGCGTCCGCCGCCAGACGGCGGACGGCATTCAGGTCGCCATCGGCGGCGACGGCCAGGTCACGCTTGGCAACATCGTGGTCAAGGGTACCGCGCGCAAGGTGCGCAAGCTCTACAACGGCCGCGTGCTGGCGGGCTTCGCGGGCGCGACAGCGGATGCATTCACGCTGTTCGAGCGTTTCGAGGCCAAGCTCGAAAAGCACAACGGCCAGCTCACCCGCGCGGCGATCGAGCTCACCAAGGACTGGCGTACCGATCGCGTGCTGCGCCGCCTCGAAGCCATGCTCGCCGTGGCCGACGAGACCGCATCGCTCATCATCACGGGCAATGGCGACGTGCTCGAGCCCGAGCAGGGCATCGTGGCGATCGGCTCCGGCGGCGCCTATGCGCACTCCGCCGCCAAGGCGCTGCTCAACAACACCGATCTTTCCGCCGAGGAAGTCGTGCGAAAGTCGCTGGCGATTGCCGGAGAGCTGTGCATCTACACCAACATGCACCACACCATCGAGACGCTGTAGGCATGCTCCGGGAGCGCTTCCCGGGCTTTTTCGCGCCACGCCAGCAAGACGATCCACCGGCGAGGCCGCAAGGCTTTGCCCACCACCGAAGACCAAGCCATGTATTCAATGACGCCTCAGGAAATCGTTTCCGAGTTGGACAACCACATCGTCGGGCAGAACAACGCCAAGCGCGCGGTCGCCATTGCCCTGCGCAACCGTTGGCGCCGCCAGCAGGTCGATGCCGGCCTGCGCCATGAGATCACGCCAAAGAACATCCTGATGATCGGCCCCACCGGCGTTGGCAAGACCGAGATCGCCCGCCGCCTTGCCCGGCTGGCGGATGCTCCGTTCATCAAGGTCGAGGCCACGAAGTTCACCGAGGTGGGCTACGTGGGCAAGGACGTCGACTCCATCATCCGCGACCTGGTCGAGATCGCCGTCAAGCAGACCCGCGAGTCCGACATGAAGAAAATGCGCATGCGCGCCGAGGATGCGGCCGAGGAGCGCATCCTCGACGTGCTGATTCCGCCCGCGCGCGGCAGCGATCCCGCGCCCGATGGCGCGGCCCGCCAGACCTTTCGCAAGAAACTGCGCGAGGGGCAGCTCGACGACAAGGAAATCGAGATCGACCTGGCCGAAGCGCGCCCGCAACTGGAGATCATGGGCCCGCAAGGCATGGAGGAAATGACCGAGCAGCTGCGCGGCATGTTCAGCCAGATGGGCGGGGAAAAGCGCAAGACCCGCAAGCTCAGGATTGCCGAGGCCATGAAGCTGCTCATCGACGAAGAGGCCGCCAGGCTCGTCAACGAGGAAGAGGTCAAGACGCGCGCGCTCTCGAACGCCGAGCAGAACGGCATCGTCTTCATCGATGAAATCGACAAGGTGGCCGTGCGCCAGGAGTCCTCGGGCTCCGATGTGTCGCGCCAGGGCGTGCAGCGCGACCTGCTGCCGCTGGTGGAGGGCACGACCGTGTCCACCAAATACGGCATGGTCAAGACGGACCACATTCTTTTCATCGCATCCGGCGCGTTCCACCTTGCCAAGCCGAGCGACCTGATCCCCGAGCTGCAGGGGCGCTTTCCGATCCGCGTCGAGCTGGAGTCCCTGTCCGTGAAGGACTTCGAGGCCATCCTCACGCAGACGCATGCCTCCCTGGTCAAGCAATACCAGGCGCTTTTGGCGACCGAGGGCGTGACGCTGGAGTTCCTGCCCGACGGCATCACCCGCCTCGCGCACATCGCCTTCGACGTGAATGAGCGCACTGAAAACATCGGCGCGCGCCGGTTGTCCACCGTGATGGAACGACTGCTGGATGAAGTCAGCTTCGATGCAGTGAAACTATCGGGACAGACGGTGAGGATCGACGCCGCGTACGTTGATGTGCGTCTACAGATGCTGAGTCAAAACGAGGACTTGACTAGATACATTCTCTGACGGTTTTATCGAATTAGCCAAGAAGCCTCAAGTGTCACTTCCAGAGCGAACCCTAAGTGCTTAATAAATAAGGGTTTTATCTGGTTGGCGACCTCTAAAATCGAATCTAAGTCGTTGATTTCATTGCAAATTTGTGTTGACTGACCCCTTGCGTGGTGTTCTTTTCCTGCTACAGTGCAAAAAAGTGCAATTAAGTGGTGAAAAGTGCCGGAAATTCTCGGAATTGACGGTCAACCAAGCTGAGGTCCAACGGTGTTTCAAGGGGCGTCCTCCATCAGTCTCGATGCAAAGGGTCGGTTATCGGTACCGACCCGGCATCGTGACGTCCTGATGGCGACGGCAGCCGGGCAGCTCACCATCACCAAGCATCCGCATGGCTGCCTGATGGTGTTCCCGCGCCCCGAATGGGAGAAGTTCCGCGAGCGTATCGCCCAACTGCCCATGTCCGCGCAGTGGTGGAAGCGCATTTTCCTGGGCAATGCAATGGATGTGGACATGGACGGCACGGGGCGCGTGCTGGTCTCGCCGGAACTGCGCCAGGCCGCGGGCATCAGCAAGGACACCATGCTGCTTGGCATGGGCAATCACTTCGAGCTTTGGGACAAGGCGAAATACGACGCCGAGGAGGCCGAGGCCATGCAAGGTGAGATGCCGGATGTGTTCAAGGATTTTTCTTTCTAGGGGCAGCGAGTGAATCAGCCATTGCTGCACACCACGGTCCTGCTGAACGAGGCGGTCGATGCCCTGTTCAGCACGGGCCACGACGCCTCGGCGACGTATGTCGACGGCACGTTTGGCCGCGGCGGCCATTCGGGCCTCATTCTTCAGCGGCTGGGGCCGGGTGGCCGCCTGGTGGCGTTCGACAAGGACCCGCAGGCCATCGAAGCCGCAACGCGCATCACGGATGCGCGTTTTTCAATCCGGCATGAGGGCTTCAGCCATCTTGGCGAGTTGCCCGAGGGCAGCGTGGACGGCCTGCTGCTCGACCTGGGGGTGAGTTCCCCGCAAATTGACGATCCGGAGCGTGGCTTCAGCTTTCGCTTCGAAGGCCCGCTGGACATGCGCATGGACACCACCCGTGGGGAAAGTGTCGCCCAGTGGTTGGCGGAAGCTGAGGCAAAGCAGATAGCGGAGGTGATACGTGACTACGGCGAAGAACGGTTTGCTGGCC